>NZ_JBELQB010000008.1:0-215062 GCF_046000485.1 Flavobacterium rhizophilum | reverse complement strand
AGTATTGACTGTGACAGGGCTTACACCATACAGGCAAGCATGCCGAAGTACGAGCAGAACACTTTCCCGATTGCCAAAACCCATGGCGGAGAGGTTAATGTTATGGCTGACCTGAAACCTATTGAGGAGATAGTTACAACAGTTATTACCCTTAACGACATTTTCTTTGAGTTTGATAAGAGCAACATCACCAAAGAGGCTGCTTTTGAACTTGATAAGTTAGTTGAGGCAATGAATAACGATAAGGATATGGTAATCATGGTTAAGGCGCACACGGATAACCGAGGTAGTGCACAGTACAACATGAACCTATCTAACAAAAGGGCTAAGGCTACAGTTCAGTATGTCATCTCAAAAGGTATCGCTAAGGAGCGTATCTCCGGACAGGGATATGGTGAGAGCGAACCACTTGTTGACTGCAAGGAGAACTGCACCGAAGAGCAACATGCTCAAAACAGACGATCTGAGTTTATTATCGTGAAGAAATAATATTTCATCATAATTATATAGTGAACAGCCTGTGCCTTTTGGTACAGGCTGTTCGTTTTTTATATAAGTATTTTGGTTTGTAATAGGTTACGTTTTTTTGTTTAAATTTAAAGTAACTGATTAAACCAACTAATTATGACTAAGAAAATATCTTTATTGGGCTATGTGCTATTGCTGTTTTTTACAGGTAGTATTTATAATTTATTTGCCTGTACACGCGTAGTGTACAAAGGGAAAAATGATTTATATCTCACAGCAAGGTCTATGGACTGGAGCGAGGATATAATGACAAACCTGTGGATTTTTCCAAAAGGGATGCAAAGAACAGGTGAAACAGGTAAGAACACCGTAAGCTGGAAGTCAAAATACGGTAGTGTTATTGCCAGTGCCTACGAAATTTGTAGTACCGATGGTATGAACGAGAAGGGACTGGTGGCTAACCTGCTTTGGCTTGTGGAGTCGGAATATCCTGAATGGGATCATAAAAAACCAGGGCTTGCCATATCGGTATGGGTACAGTATGTACTGGATAACTATGCTACAGTGAGTGAAGCGGTAGAAGGCCTGTCTAAAGAAGAGTTTGTTGTGGTAACAGATAATGTGCCGGGACAGGGGCGTAAGGCAACTCTACATCTTTCAATATCGGATGCTAAGGGTGACAGTGCTATTTTTGAGTACATAAACGGGAAACTGGTTGTTCATCACGATGGTTCCTATACGGTAATGACTAATTCGCCTGTATTTGATAAACAACTGGCTTTAAACGAATACTGGAGTGAGATAGGGGGTACTGTTATGCTGCCGGGAACTAACAGGGCTGCCGATCGTTTTGTGAGGGCTTCTTTTTATGCCGATGCCGTTCCTAAAACAGATAATACCCGTGTAGCTGTAGCAAGCATTTTTAGTGTTATAAGGAACTGTTCTGTGCCTTATGGTATATCTACCCCAAATCAGCCGAATATCTCCTCTACACGCTGGAGAACGGTCTCAGACCATAAGAATTTAGTGTACTACTACGAGTCGGTACTCACCCCAAACGTTTTTTGGGTTGATTTCAAGGATGTAGATTTCTCTGAAAAGGGTAAAGTAAAAAAACTTACCGTTGCCGGAGGGGAGACCTATGCCGGTAATGCTGTAAAAGACTTTAAGGATAGTAAACCGTTTAAATTTCTGGGAATCGAAAATTAAAATAGAAGGCTGCATATAGCAGCCTTTTTTATTTAAAACCGTTCTTCGGTAAGTTGTATGTCTTCCGGTGTACGAATCATAAACTGGTAGGTGTCCCCATATTTGGTTAGGATGCCCTTTATTTTTCCGCTTTCATGAGGGATGTTATTTCCTGCAAAAGAGGCAAAACTACTCGTTCTAAAAATAAGAGTGTTTCCGTTTTCATCGGTTAGCAGGTTGTTGGTGCCTCCGCCAATATCGTTGGCTGAATCATAAAAAGGAAGCCCTACAGCATCATCGGTAAACTGTACATTGTCTATTTCTACAAGACGATGCAGGTAGCTGTCATTTTGCAGTTGTGTTAATGAAGTATGCTGAACGATGTTTTCTTCGCTTATTACAGTACACGAGCGATTAAGTATATTGGTATATTCAGTGGGAGAAAATCCGGTAAGGGTAGCAAAACCATTGTGAACAGATAGCTCGCCTATTTGCAGTGAGCTATTGTAAATTCGGTTATACGTACCTTTAAGTTTGATGAGTACTTTTCGCCCCGGCTCATAATTAATAAATGTAGAAGTAGCATTAACCAAAACACTAAACCCGAAATCACCGTTTTCGGTTTGTAATGAAAGTGTTTTATAGAAATTTCCTGAGGCATCGCTTGAAGTCACATAGGCTTCAATTACATCATCATCGGTATATTCCTGTATGTTTTCTGTAGCATTAATATCCTGTACTCCGATTGTTTTTACCAAAGAGGTTTCGGTACATTCCAGGTTAGGTACACTGTAATCATCGTCGTTGATACAGGCTGTTATTGTAATGCAGAGCAATAGCGCGATATATTTTTTCATGCTTAGAAGTTGTAATAGATATTTAGGTAAAAAGTGCGGCCGTAGCTATAAAAATACTTGGGGCCAAAGGAAGGTGTTCCACTGGAAACATCCTGATTTAGCTGCCTGTAATTGGCATTTCTGGCCTGTTCGTAACCTCCGGTTTTGTATATGCTGTTGAATATATTATTGATACTGGCAAAAAAGCCTAAGTAGGTTTTCTTTTTAACCCGCCATGATTTTCCGCCCACGGCATTAAGCAGAAATATATTGTCAAACTGTTCCTGTTTCAAAAGTTCACGGGTGCGACTTTGTGTCGCTTCGGGAAAAGGAAAGCTGTTTACATCCTGCGGATTCTTTAAAAAGTTATCAGTACGCAGCAGTGCTGATATGTCCAGATAACTCCCCGTAAGGTAATTGGCATTTATCCCAGCCCACCAGTATTTTGGGTCACGGTATTCAAAACCAAGAGATAGCGCCTGCTGTGGCATTCCCGGCAGTTTATAATCTTTAAGTTTAGAAGTTCCAAAACTTGTTGTTGGTCCGGTAATACTACCCGGAGTATTAACCTCCTGCTGTAGTGAAGCAAAAGCATCGTTATTAATATAAACCGTAGGGTTACTGTTATAAGTGTACTGCCCGTATGCCATACTAAACAGTACTTTGAACATGGTATTGAAGTTGTATTCGGTGCTAACCTCTGTGCCCATAAGCTTTTTGTTAATCCCTGTAACGGTTTCGGCAATAAAAGCATTGGTTTCGGTATTCTCTCCTTGGTAGACTCCTTCGGCAAAAAAGAAAGAAGTTTCGGTAGCGTTATTAATCAGTGTATAAAAAGCACTAAGGCGTACTTTAAACTTCGGGACACGGATTATATAGCTCGCATCAATCGAGGCTATGTTTTCACTCTCTATACCCTGAACAACACTGTTGTTTAAGCGTGCATTAGGGAAGGTATTGCGTAGGGCAGGTGCTTTTGTCATGTACATTCCGTTTAGTGCAAAGAGCACACGCCCGGTTATTTTGTAAAGCAGACCACCCTTAAAGCCGAAGTTATCAAAATTTACCCTGTTGCTTTTACCGAGTGAAGAGTTGGCATAAATTCCGTTTCGGTATAATCCTTCTCTTTGATAATCAGAACGGGAATAGCTTTGTGACAGATACAAATCGGTTTTACGATAGGTAAACCTGAACTGCGTAAACACATCTAATTGACTGGCAAATAAATTGTAATTATAACCATAGGTGTCGTTAACACCTACTGTTCTGTTAGGATTGTTTAGGTCTGACTGCGCCTGACTCCCACTAAAAAACGGACTGATATCATTATAATGGCTACCGCCCAGTAAGTCCAGTAGTTTTTTATAGTTATGGGATTTTAAATGTTTAAACGAAATACCTCCGTTAAAAACAATATCTGGTGACAGTTGCGACTGTAATGTTGAGTTTATGGAAAGTGTATTGTCGTCATTACGGTCTTCATACAAAACATATTTGCTTACCGATGGTTCACGGCCTGTTTCCATATTGTTTACATCTGTTACCGCACGGGTATTGGCCAAATACATATTGTTCCAGTTTATTTGCGGCTTTGCTGTAAAGCTGCCCAAAGCCTGTTGTGCCAATAATGTATTTTCGGGACTGTTACCAATGTTAATACCTCCAATACCTCCTGGCTGGTAAGCGCTATCAGGGACTAGAGCCGGATTATTTTCATACTGAGAAGTGTAGTAACTGGGTAGGTTTCGGTAATAGGAAGGATCAGGGTTTGGTACGTTTTGAAAATCAATCCTGCTATTACCTATTTTACCAAACTGATAGGCAATGTTAGACTGCAGGGTATTACGGGTATTGATTTTATAGTAATGGCTTAAAATGAAAATAGGTTCGGCAATATCAATATCACGGCTGTTTCTTTTTTTACCGTCCTGATACCCCCAGTAAGAATTGTATTTTTTACCCATAAGATTGGTTACCTCCTGAGTGTTTGCCGAGTTTTTACCACGGCTGCTTTGTGCATAGATACCTGTAAAATTTACACTGTGGTTGTCATTAAACTTTTTCTCCATACTTACAAAAAGCGAATTGCCTCCGTAGTCGGTACCGTCAAAATTAGCTTCTTCCGCCCAGCGGTGTGATGCTGATAGTACATATCCGAAACCTTTTTTGTTCATGCCCGAAGCGTAGGTCGCCATGCTTCTACAGTTGTAGGAAGTGTTTGTCGCGGTAAATGATACCCTTGTTCCTTTCCTGAACTGTGATGCACGGGTGTTTATTTCCTGTGTTCCCAGTAGTCCTCCAAAACTATAGTCAGACGGGGTAGTGCCCAAATTGAATTCCTGATTGCGGGTAGCATCGTTAAGTCCGCTCCAGTTATTCCATTGTGGTCTGCCATCGCTTATTTTGTTCATCATTACACCATTTATCATTGTTGTGGCATACCGGCTGTCCAGTCCGCGGGTTTTGTATCGTGCCTGAGACCAGCTGTAGGCCGCCGCCTGTTGCAAAGCATCTTTTGAAGCCTGAAGCAGTCCGGATGTATTGTCGGTTACAATACTCTCGTTAAGGTCATTTTCGGTAAGGGTTATAAGGTTCAGTTGCTGATCGGCAGTGAGGTCAAGTTCTAAAAGGACAATTCCCAGGTCTAGGTTCCTTTCGGGGATAACTGTAAGATTAAAAGTTTGGGAGACATATCCGTTACTACTTACTGTTAGTGTTTGTTTTCCGGTTGGAACTTCTATTGCCAGTATCCCTTCAGAATTGGTAATGGCTGTCTGATTAGTGCTTTGTAGTGTGGCAATAGCGCTTTCCATAGGATAGCCGCTTTGCATATCTATTACTTTACATTGTACCATTGCACTTTGCTGTGCAATACAAGCGGAGGTGTATATAAGCAGTAAAAAACTAAATATTAGTTTTTTCATGAAGGTAAGGTGATTGATAAATATTTTCTTAAAACGGTAAATATATATTTTTTAGAATAAAATTTTAACTTTGGGTGGAAGCTTGTTTTAAAATTTACTTGTGAGGAAAAAAATTACGATAAGCATACTGCTATTATTACTGTTTTCCTGCCTTTCGGCACAGGACAGGACTTTTATGGTACATACCATAGCCTTTTACAATACCGAAAACCTTTTTGATACCATAAATAATCCCAAAACAAATGATGAGCAGTTTTTGCCTTCCGGCGAATACTTTTGGAATTCGAGAAAATATCAACATAAGTTGGATAATATTGCAGAGGTTCTTGCAGATATAGGATCTGATGCTAACCCCGACCCGCCAAGTATAATTGGCCTTGCAGAAGTTGAAAACAGACAGGTGTTGGAAGATTTGGTGCAAAACTCGAAACTGGTAAAAATGAATTATGGTATTATTCATTTTGATTCGCCCGACAGAAGGGGGATTGATGTAGCCTTGTTGTATGACAAAAAAAAGTTTAGACCCGAAAGTTATAAAAGTATACCACTGGTATTTACTATTGACGAGAAAGGCAGGATTGCTAAAAATGTTCCTGATACTATAACAGATACAAAATACAGGAAGTATTTTACCCGTAGCCAGTTGCTGGTCACGGGGCTTTTGGAAGGGGAAGAGTTTAGTTTTATAGTGAGCCACTGGCCATCAAGGGGAGGAGGCGAAAAGAAAACACGTCCTTACAGGGATGCTGCCGGTGAACTGAATCGTAAAATAGTAGATTCATTATTCAACATAAACCCTAAGGCTAAAATTGTTACTATGGGTGACTTTAATGATGGCCCATATAATAATAGCGTACGTAAGGAGCTTGCCGCTAAGGACAGGAAGGAACATGTTAAACCTTTGGAACTGTATAACCCAATGGGAGAACTGGCGCGTAGCGGAATAGGATCTGTAGCTTATAGGGACAACTGGGATATTTTTGACCAGATAGTACTTTCTGAACCCATAATTCATGACGATTTCAATACACTGCAATTCTGGAAAGCCGGAGTTTACAATAAAACTTATATCACCCAAAAATCCGGTAAGTACAAGGGGTATCCATTCAGGACGTGGGATGGCCAGGTAGGTTACAGTGATCATTTTCCGGTATATGTTTATCTTATCAGGGAGATAAAAAAATAAGTGTCTCCAGCCTCTATTTTCCGTACCTTAGTGTAAAATTTTAAATTCCTTATCATGGCAACCATGAAACCCTTTAACCTTAATAAGTGGATTGAAGAAAACCGTCATCTTTTAAAACCCCCGGTAGGAAATAAAAACATCTATCCGTTGTCGGACGACTACATCGTAATGATAGTTGCCGGGCCTAATGCCCGAAAGGATTATCATTACAATGAGACCGAAGAACTGTTCTATCAGCTTGAAGGAAGTATTAAAGTTATAGTTCAGGAAGACGGGAAGCGCAAGGAAATGAAACTTAACGCGGGGGATATGTATCTGCACCCGGCAAAAATGCCACATTCACCGGTTAGGAGTGAAGGGTCTATAGGGCTTGTGATTGAAAGAGTGCGTGCAGGAAGAGGTTTTACCGACGGCCTTTTATGGTTTTGTGAAAACTGCAACCACAAACTGCATGAGGTGTATTTTGAACTGCACGATATAGAAAAAGACTTTTTACCGCATTTTGAGCATTTTTATAACAGTGAGGAAATGCGTACCTGTAATAAGTGCGGGACGGTAATGGAAGCTGACCCTAGGTTTGTAGCTAAAAAATAGCATTTAACAGGTTGTTGATTTGTTATAGCTAAAGGCATTTGCTAAAATTAATTTTTTGCGGGAGTGCTTGCTTTCAGGAAGAAAAATTTGTTTTAATCTTATTTTGAGGGCTGAGTATTATTATTTTATAAACAAAACCCCTCTTTTAATGGTTAAAATTAAAAAAGGCATATATTTGTAAAATATAACAATTAAAAGCATAAAAGTTAAAAAATGGCAACACTTACTGATCAGTTTGGTATTCAGGAAGCCCTTTCTAAGCTGGGCATACAGGAAATAAACGAAGGTACTTCTACAGGAAGCAACAGCTTTGCTAACGGAGAAATTATAGAATCATACTCTCCGGTAGACGGTACCCTTATTGCTAAGGTAAAAGCATCTACTCAAGAGGATTATGAAGCGGCTGTGACTAAAGCTCAGGAAGCTTTTAAATCATGGAGGCTTGTACCGGCACCAAAAAGAGGTGAGATTGTACGTCAAATGGGTGAAGAACTACGCAAGTACAAAGAACCACTGGGGCAACTTGTTTCTTATGAAATGGGTAAAAGCCTTCAGGAAGGTTTAGGTGAAGTACAGGAGATGATAGATATTTGTGACTTTGCAGTAGGTTTATCACGCCAGCTTTACGGACTTACAATGCACAGTGAAAGACCAATGCACCGCATGTATGAGCAGTACCATCCGGTAGGGGTTGTAGGTATTATATCTGCATTTAACTTCCCGGTAGCGGTATGGAGCTGGAACGCTATGCTTGCATGGGTTTGTGGAGACGTTTGTGTTTGGAAACCAAGTGAAAAAACTCCGTTATGTGGTATAGCATGCCAAAACATCATAAAAACAGTTTTAGAAAGAAACAACATACCGGAAGGTGTTAGCTGCCTTATAAACGGTAGAGATAACGGTGATCGTATGAATACCGATAAGCGTTTACCACTGGTATCGTTTACAGGTTCTACACATGTAGGGCGTCACGTATCTAAAACCGTTGCCGAGCGTTTTGGTAATACCATTCTTGAATTAGGTGGTAACAATGCTATTATAGTATCTGAACATGCCGATATAAATATGGTACTTGTAGGTGCTGTATTTGGTGCTGTAGGTACTGCAGGACAGCGTTGTACTACAACCAGAAGACTAATAGTTCACGAAAGTGTCTATGATAAGACTATTGAGGTACTAAAAAGTGCTTATGGTCAGTTAAAAATAGGTAACCCGTTAGACAACAATAATCACGTAGGACCGCTTATCGATAAAGATTCGGTACAAAACTACCTTGATGCTATTGAAAAAGCAAAACAGGAAGGCGGTAATATTATTGTAGAAGGCGGCGTTATGCAAGGTGAAGGTTATGAAAGCGGATGCTATGTTAAGCCTTGTATCATTGAAGCTAAAAACAGCTTTGAAATTGTACAGCACGAAACCTTTGCTCCAATATTGTATGTAATGAAATACAATGATTTGGAAGAGGCTATTGCTATGCAAAACGATGTTCCTCAGGGATTATCGTCTTCCATCTTTACAAGTAATATGAGAGAGATGGAGTTATTCCTTTCACATGCAGGATCTGACTGTGGTATTGCCAATGTAAACATTGGTACATCGGGTGCAGAGATTGGTGGTGCTTTTGGTGGTGAAAAAGAAACCGGAGGCGGACGCGAAAGTGGATCTGATGCATGGAAAGCTTATATGAGAAGACAGACCAACACCATAAATTACGGATCTGAACTGCCATTGGCACAAGGAATCCGATTTGATTTATAGTTAATTAAACTGTTTAAGTGTTATGTGTTAAGAAGGCTGCCTGTTGGCAGCCTTTTTTAATTTTTGTTTAAGCCAAATCATTTAAAATGGCAAGTAATTTTCGGGCGTGATTTTTGGCTTTTACTGTAATATCATCACTACTGAAACCTGCGGTTAGTGAAGTTTCATAAAAGTAAATGGGGTCTATGTAAGTCATTTTGCTTTTATAGGCCGTTTGTTCCAGATTCTTACAAAACTCATGAATCCTGAAATTATGCTCGCCAAAAGTTTTGTACTCTTTTTTGGCTCCGCCGATGGTAAAACTGGATAAAAAGTTTTTCCCCTCTAATTTATTGCCTTTTGATCCAAAAGCAAACTGATATTCATATACCACATCAAACCAGTGCTTCAGTATAGCGGGCATATTATACCAGTAAAACGGGTATTGAAATACTATGGTTTTGTGTTTCAGTAAAGCTTGCTGTTCGGCTTTGGGATCAATTTTAAAATCGGGGTACAATTCGTATATGTCCCTTACCTCAATATCCGTATTATTTTTCTGTAATTCCTCAATAACGGTTTTATTGGCTACAGAGTTTTTGATGTTAGGGTGTGCTAAAATAATTAATGCCATTTTTTATACTATAAAAATTATAGTTGCAAAATTATTTTTAGTAGTATAGATTTGCAATAACTATCAACTTCGATAGGTTAAAAATCAATGAAGTATGAAAAAGGAATGCATTGGAGATCATGTTCTTCTCAACGGAAAAAAATATCCATGTACAGTGAGTCTTACCATGGATTTAGTAGGAGGGAAATGGAAAACGGTTATACTTTATCATCTCAAAGACGCTGAGAAAAGATACAGCGAATTAAGGAAAGAAATGCCTGCCGTAACTGAAATGACACTTAGCCTGCAACTGAAACAACTCGAAAAGGACGGTTTTATTTCCAGAAAGGTATATGGTAAAAAACCACCTATAAAGGTTGTATATAGCCTAACTGATTTTGGCAAAACATTTATACCCGTATTAGACGCTATCACACAATGGGGTAATAGTGTTGTAAGCAACAAAGGCACTTTTGTAAGTGCTAATGACTAGGCTTTACTTAACCCAAAGGGAGTCGGTAAAATAATGCCTGCAGTCCATAAAGTTTCTTACTACCTGAAATCCGGTTGATTTGGCTAATCTGTTTATTTCTTCTAAACTGAATTTTTTGGAAAGTTCGGTCCATATCAGTTCGTCTTTCTCAAAGCTGAAATCAGTATCCAGCACATTACTGTGAATCTGTTGTTTTTTCAGGCTGATAAGGTAAGTATGTACCTCTCCGTTTTCGGGATTGTAAAAGCTGTAAAAATCAAACTGATCCAGGTTGGCATCAGCATCCAGTTCGCTGTTTATCCTTTTAAGGAGGTTCATGTTAAAGGCCTTGGTTATACCGTGAGGATCATCATAAGCCTTTTGTATTACTTGCGGATTTTTACGGAGGTCCATTCCTAAAAGCAGCATATCGCCTTTTTTCATTCCGTCGTTAAACTTATTAAGCAGGTCTTTTGCCTCATCTAAATGATAATTGCCTATGTTACCGCCCATAAACAGGAAAAGGTTTGGTACTTTGGTGTCGGCCATACTTTTAAGCACGTCAAAATAATCCCCTGTTTTGGGTTTCATCTTTACATCAGGTAGTGCCGTTTTGATATTCTTTTCAAGAGCATTAAGGGCCTCCTGTGATATATCAATAGGGATATAGGTAAAATCAGCTTTACGGTCTAAAAAAGCCTTTAGCATCTGGCGGGTTTTCATTCCGTCGCCCGATCCAAATTCTACTATGTTAAACGGCTCGTTAAAATTAAGGCTGTCCAGTATATTGCCAGACTGGCCTGTGAGTATCTCAAACTCACAGTCTGTGGGGTAATATTCGGGCATTTTCATGATTTGCATAAAAATGCGGCTGCCATTATCATCATAAAAATATTTGGACGGGATGTGTTTTTCATCCGATTTTAGTCCGTGCAGTATGTCTTCTGCAAAGGGGGTAGGTGCAGTTGTGTTCATTTTATTATTTTTTTGCCAAACGTATTCCGGTAAACTGCCAGCGTTCGTTAGGATGAAAGAAATTCCTGTAGGTAGATCGGCTATGGTGTTTTGCAGTAGCACATGATGCCCCTCGCAAAACCATTTGGTTAATCATGAATTTGCCGTTGTATTCGCCTATGGCGCCTTTTGCTTTTTTAAAGTTAGGGTAGGCCAGGTAGGCACTGTTAGTCCATTCCCAGCGCTTTCCCCAGTCCAACTTAAACGAGGCTGCTTCCCATTCAAATTCGGTAGGTAGTCTCATGCCTTTCCATTCGGCAAAAGCGGCTGCCTCGTAAAAACTGATATGGGTTACTAAGGCTTCGGGGTTTATTTTTTGGATTCCGGCCATAGTAAACATGTGCCATTCGCCATCTATTTTGTGCCAGTATAGCGGAGCCTTAACTTCATTTTCGTTTATCCATGCCCAGCCCTCATCCAGCCAGTAATTAAAATTACTGTAACCACCTGCTTCAATAAATTCGAGGTATTCGAGATTGGTTATAAGGTTTTGCGATATTTCAAACTCTTCAAGATATACCTTATGCCTGCCGTGTTCATTATCAAAACTGAATCCGTCTCCGTTATGACCTACTTCATATACACCCTCAGGAAAGGCAAAAAATCCGGAATCAGAATTTTGCTGGTTTTCCCAATCAATGTTCACGTCATACACGGGGAAAATAGGGTTGCATCCCAAAATGTATTTAATATCGGTTAGTAACAGTTCCTGATGTTGTTGTTCGTGATTTATGCCCAGTTCCAAGAGTTCGTGTACTTGTGGATCCTTAAGCTGCAGGAGCAGCTGCATGTGTATATCTATATAATTTCGGTAATCATATACCTGTGCAACCGTAGGACGTGTTATATGGCCTCTTTCGGCTCTAAAAGTGCGGTTCCCTACCGTATTGTAATAACTGTTGAATAGAAAACAAAAGTCATCGTCATAAATTTTATAGTCCGGCAAGTATTTTTTAAGCAGAAATTCTTCAAAAAACCAACTGCTGTGCGCCAGATGCCATTTGGGCGGACTCACAAAATTTACGGGTTGCGGGACATAATCTTCAGTGTTCAGCACACTACATATTTCCTCGGTGCGCTTACGTACATGGTTATATATTTCGGTTATGTTCATTGGTGGATAACAAGAGTTTACCACTAATTTACAAAGAATGTTAACGAGGTGGATTTTTTAGGTATGCTTTTAACCAAATTATAACAATCGTTTTTTACAAAAAAAATGAATAGCGAGGGTGTTTTGAGGCAGTTTTAATGTATGTTATTGTAAATAAGTTATTTATTCTAAATTTAAATTACGGCGACAGTTTTGTTTATTAAGAAAATACTTTACATTTGCACCACAAAATAAAATTAACAGTTAAAACAGAAGTAAAAATGCGTTTAATAAAATCTACATATCAACTTGAGCTTGGAGGAAATTACCTTCATGCAGTGCCGGGTTTTATTGCGCACAATATTTTTAGATAGTCACAAAATTTCTAATATATAAGTAACCCGGAACTGAAAAGCTCCGGGTTTTTTTATGCAATGAAAAAAAGTAATGTAAACATACTATTTCACAGTACCCAAAACCTATGGGAGGACACTGTATTTTATGAACCGGATAATTCCTGAAAGGAGGAATAGTGCCTTTTTTGTAGGTATAAGCCCGGTTCTTGTTAAGGACCGGGCTTTTTTTTAAGCATAAAATTAAAAATCGATAAATGATCAGAATCAGAAAAACAGGCATCACCTAGAGCAGTGCTGCCGCAAAGCAGTAAACTATGGAAACACAAACTACAATGGCTATGGCATCAGCAGAATTAAGGGGTACAGGTTTTGTAGCTCTTGTGAACAGAGCTTTCAAACAGCCACAGCAAATTTTAGAGAAAGAAAACACTATAGAAAGTGTTATTTGCTATCATTTCTCAACAATGAGCGCTGTTAATCATACCTGGAAAAGAGAAACTTTTAGGAGTGTATTACTTCATTTATATAGTGAAGGTTGCTACACCTTGTTAAAGAGTCCTGATTTTATTGAGGTTTTAGCTAACATGAGTGCCTTTGGTAAAATGATGGTTAGGAGTGTTGATTCATGGAAAAAAGAAAGCTTTGTGGCCGAAGATCAGTTAAGGTCTTTCATAAAACACTGTTTTACCAATTATGATGTGCCTCAGTTTATGGAAAACGCCTTTGGCGGTGAAAATAAAGTACACATGTTGTGGTATATACAGTTAGGCAGGGGTGATAGTGTACAGAAGCTTAGCGGCTTCCCGGTAGAGTTTACCAAAAGGATGGCCCACGAGTTCAGGAATATTAAAAGGGCATTAACCATACCTCGGGCTATAAGAATGGCTCAGGCTTTGGGTTTTGGTGCAACTAACGAACGTGCCGAACTTATTGCATGGTCTGCTTTATCTGAAGGCTTTGATAGCGAGGCATTCCGTACAGAATTGGTAAAATTCTTTGCTGTTGCCGAAGGCGATATAAGGCTGGATTTATTCCAGATAACCATTGATTATCTGTTTTATATGAAAGCTGAAAATGATGCCTTTACCATGAAAGGCAGAACCTGGGATGTTTTGTATGTACAGGCTTTGGGCTGGCATAGGGACATGCTTAAAAAGAAAGCAGCCGAAAGCAACAATAAATGGAAGCCTGCCGATATGGGTAACTTTTGTATGGAAGAAGATGAAACCCGTTTTGTTATCACTCAGCTTACAAGCTCTGAGGCATTGTATGATGAAGGTGAGGAAATGGAGCACTGTGTGGCCGATTATGTGTATCAGTGTTCTGTAGGTGAGAGTGCGATTTTCTCTTTAAGGAAGTTTACAAAAGGTGATGAGTTTTATGAAACACTTGCTACTATTGAGGTGCTTCCTGACGAGAAAGAGGTAATTCAGGCTAAGGCAAAATACAATGATATGATAAGTCAGGAGGCTCATGATGTTATTGTAAAATGGGCTCAACAGGAGGGTCTTTCACTTCAATATGATTGTTATATGCCAGAACCTGAACCTATACCTCAGCCGCTACCACGTGCTCAGGAACGTGTGGTTCAGTTACCACAAAGGCAGGGTCAGCGTTATGAGCCTTTCCAAAATGCAGGTTTTAATAACCAAGCAGAAGACAGGCAAATAGGTTATATAATAATAGCTATTATAAAAATCCTATGGCTTGTAGCAAAATGCAGCCAGATGCATTAATACTGGCAAAGTGTAAAATTTAAAATTATGGGAAAATTAAAATTAAGAGGCAAAGACCTCATAGCTATAGGATATCCACAAAACAAATCGATAAGTATTGCCATGGAGGCTATGCTTAAACATTACAAGCGGGAACCTAAAGAAAAAGTACTTAAAATGCTTAAGGAAGTACTCCTTGCGCCTGAAAATTATAAACAGGATGGTGTTTTTGGTAAAATAGCCGAAGCACTTACCGATGTTAAGAAAACCGAGTTTAGGCACCTTAATGCCACACGTGCACCATTTACCATTTTTGGTGAAGAGGAAATACAAAAGAGTGCTAAAGACCAGTTGTATGCTGCCCTTAAATTACCTGTGGCAAAAGCAGGGGCACTTATGCCCGACGGTCATCACGGTTACGGACTGCCGATAGGCGGGGTTCTTGCAACCGAAAATGCTGTAATACCTTATGGTGTTGGGGTAGATATAGGTTGCCGTATGTGTCTTAGTATATATGATATTAACCCTTCATTTATAGAGGGGCATAAGGACAAGTATGTAAATATCCTTGAAAAGCAAACACGCTTCGGGATGAATGAGGTGCATTATAAACCTAATGATCATGAGATTTTTGAACGTACTGAATTCAGGGATATACCTTTTGTGAAAAGACTTAAAGATAAGGCTTATAAACAATTGGGCTCATCGGGTGGTGGAAATCACTTTGTGGAGTTTGGTATAATTGAGGTTACCACTCAGGATGACGTGCTTAAGGTTCCACCAGGTCAGTACATAGGAGTGCTTTCACATAGTGGGTCCAGAGGCCTTGGTGCTAATATTGCCAAGAACTATACTTACCTGGCAACTAAGCAAACCCCGCTTCCTAGAGAGGCGCAGCATTTGGCGTGGCTGGATTTAAATACTCACGATGGGCAGGAATACTGGCTAGCCATGAACCTTGCAGGAGATTATGCATCGGCATGCCATCAAGATATCCATAAAAGGATAGCAAAGGAGCTTGGCGCAAGGCCTCTTGCCATGGTAGAAAACCATCACAATTTTGCCTGGAAGGAAGTTATAGACGGGCAGGAACTTATTGTGCACAGAAAGGGAGCAACCCCTGCACAAAAAAATGTGCTGGGTATTATACCGGGTTCCATGACAGCACCGGGCTATATCGTGAAGGGCAAAGGTAATGAACAGTCATTAAACTCGGCATCACATGGTGCAGGTAGGGTTTTATCGCGTGCAGAAGCAAAAAGGTCACTTACAAGGAGTGATCTTAAAAAAGTGCTTAAAAATCATGGTGTTACACTTATAGGAGCCGGTATGGACGAAGCGCCTATGGCTTATAAGGACATCAATAGAGTAATGGCATATCAAACCGACCTGATAGACGTGGTTGGGATGTTTACGCCAAAAATCGTCCGAATGGACAAAGGATAATCAAATAACGGCTGCTATTGCAGCCATAAAAAAATAACAATGGGAATTAGTACCTATGAGGTGATGTATATCCAGGCATTGGACAATTACCCTTATAATGTGGAAGAATGTATAGAAAAGCTGCAATATGTAATTGCCGGAGATGATGAGCACGCGGGTGCGCATTGCCTTATGGGGCGTATTTATGAAGAGCAGCTTAAAGATTTTAAACAGGCCGAATACTATTACAGGATGACATTATATCTTGATAGGGACTATACTCCTGTTTACAGCCAGTTTGCAGGTCTTTTAATAAACCTTAAACGATTTAAAGAGGCAGAAACCATTATTGATATTGGGATGAAAGTACCGGGTATAGATGAGGCTTCTTTAATTTACCTTAAAGGTTTACTCTATGAAAAATATGAGATGTATGCTACGGCTATACAGTATTATACTGATGCCAAGAAACTATGTTTTAACAACTATTTCATGGATGATATGGACGGACACATTAAAAGGGTTAAAGACAAAAAAGACCTCGAGAAGAAGTCTGATAAAAATAAATCAGACAAAAAGAAGGAGAAGAAAAAGAAATCTGAAAAAAGCTCCTGATGCAAAAAAGACGGCCATGTGCCGTCTTTTGTTATTTATAAGTCATTGTGACTAGTTGCGTCCGTTTTCATTTGGGTATAGTAAATGTACGGGGTCACTTTGCCAGTATTCTTTAGTATTGGCATCCATAATGGTTAAAGGACCTTTAAATGCTGCTCCGGTATCTACGTTCCAAACATTGGCTTTGTTTATGGGGACGGTTTCACCTATTCGGGTAACGGGAGTATGCCCAATAAACACTTCCTTGTATAAGGTAAAGCGTTTTGGGTAAGAAGGGTCGTTTTTAGGTATGGTTTCGTCCAGAGCTAAAGCCGTTTCCCAAAGGGTTCTTTCCCAATAGAACATTTTGCTGAAGTATTCGTTTTGCACACCGTTAAGGTTGGTAAATCCGGCATGTACAAACAATCGGTTATCTTCATCAAGATGGTAGTTTTGCAGGCTTTCCATAAAGTCAATATGCTGTTCTTTTTGATCATCACTAACTTTAATATAAGACTGGGTTGTAACCCTGCCACCATGCATAAACCACTGTTCGGTATGGTTGCCTGTTTTAAGCCAGTCTGTAAGCAGGTCATCATGATTACCGCGCATAAATATACATTGGTACTCCTGTTTAAGTTGTATCAGGAAATCGATAACCTCTGGAGACTGTCCCCATCCGTCAACATAATCTCCTAAAAAAATTAGGAGGTCATTTCGGGTTACGGCTGCTCTTTTCAGTATTTGTTGTAGTGCCTTAAAAGCACCATGTATGTCGCCAATTACAAGTGTTCTGCTCATTTTACAAGTTTACAAAAAAATACAGGACAGCAAATATTAAAAAAAATGTAAAGTAAAAGAGGTGTTTTTGATTGTTTAAAAATGTATTTTTATCCCTCAAACCAATTAAAAACCACAGTAATGAAAAAAATCCTTACCTTATTCCTGGCGGGAACGCTGGGATGTTTTGCGCAAACTTCTGTTGAAGGCTTTGAAGGCGCAGTTTTTCCTCCGGATGGCTGGAGTATATATGACAATGGAGTGGGGCCCATAAAATTTTGGCAACAAACTATTGAAGAAAACCCTTTTACCCCTCCTTATGAAGGAAGTTACGCTGCTTATATAGATCGCGAAAATGTACCTAATGTATATGGCCCTGCTCAAGACTGGCTTGTAACACCTTATATTACTGTCACTGGAGATAGCCCGGCAATTCATTTTTATTCCAGATTAGGGTTAAATGGAGACCAGGGAGGTGTTTTCAGGCTTATGATTAGTACTGATTCAGATTCTGCTAACCTTGAATCGTATACAGCTCTTAAAGAGTGGAGTGAATATGAAATTAACCCTGCTCAACAGATGTATAATGAGATTTATGTTCCTATACCACTTGAGTTTATTGGCCAACAGGTTTATGTTGCTTTTGTAATGGAAGCTGATTTAGGAGACAGATGGTTAATAGATAATGTGTCTTTTGTAGAGAATTACTGTAAGCAGCCTACAAATCTTGATGCATCTGTTACTGTGCCTAACTCGGTTACCTTAAACTGGACAGGTGGTAATGAGTCAGTATGGGAAGTGGAATTCCTTGCACAAAATGAAATGCCAACAGGTGCTGGTGTTGAGGTAAACGAAAATAATTATACAGTTACTGGTCTCGCTGCAGGAAACTACAAATATTATGTAAGGGCTATATGTTCTGAAACCAATAAAAGTATATGGTCAGGTCCTTATAGTTTTATACTTTATAACGGTATAGACGGTGTTGTTAGTTATGACAGTGATAAAGATAAAGAATGTGATTCTCTACTTGAGGGCGCAGAGGTAGTACTCACAGTAAACGGAGAAACTCAATTTACAACCTATACAGACAGTCTTGGCTATTATAGTTTCTATCCTTTGTATTACTACACCACACTCGATGTAAGTGTAGAGGTAATTGCTCCGGAAGGATTTAAAGATATTGATCCTGTAGCCCTGTCTGTTGATTTTAGTGTTCAGCCCGATGTAAGTATTGATATGTGTTTTGATAAAGTGAAAAAACACTTGCCTGATAACATTGAGGTGGAAGCGAAGAGTGCTAAAAATTTTAGTGATACTCAGTTTTCAATATACCCTAATCCGGTTACAGACAGGCTTTATTTCACTTTACAAAATAACGGGCAGCCGGAAACTGTACAGGTGTTTGATGTAAACGGTAAACTGTGCATTGAACAAAATAAGCCACAAGGTAGTGTAGATGTACAAAAACTCCAGCCAGGCTTATACTTTATTAAGCTCAGTACCGGTACAGAAACAAAAAATATAAAGTTTATTAAACAATAAAAAAAGGCAGGTTTTAAACCTGCCTTTTTTGTAATTTATTATTTTTAAGTGTTTTAGGTGGTTGTGTAAGCGCAAAAATGTAAGCGAATACTGATTTTTTTGAAAATAAAAATGTATTTTTGGATAAAAACCAATTTAACCGCTTATGAAAAAGAAATTACTCACATTGTTTTTAGCAATGTCAATGGGCTGTTTTGCCCAAGCCCAACAGGCTATTGAAGGATTTGAGGGGGATGTTTTCCCTCCTGAAGGATGGACTATTTACGACAATGGGGTTGGAGTATTACAATCCTGGACCCGAATAAATCCAGGAGATGCTTTTTTACCTGCTTATGAGGGAGATTATGCCGCTTTTATAGATAGGGAAGATGTTCCGGATGGTAATATTGCTCAAGAATGGCTTGTAACTCCTTCAGTAACTGTTACAGGTGAAAACCCTGCACTTCATTTTTATTCAAGATTAACCCTTAATGGCGATCAGGGTACCAATTACATGATTATGTTAAGTACCGGTTCGGATCCGTCAGATCTTGGAAGTTATATTTCCTTACAGGAGTGGACTGAATATGAAATTAACCCTCAACAACAGGAGTATAATGAAATATTTGTTCCAATCCCTGAAGCTTATATTGGGCAGCAGGTTTATTTAGCTTTCGTTATGGAAGGGGATAATCAGGACCGGTGGCTTATAGATAATGTTTCATTTGACGAATCGTATTGTCTTGAGCCGTATGATGTGATTATCTCTGATATTACAGATACATCGGCGACTGTTAGCTGGACCGGTAACGGAGAAACACAATGGGAACTGGAGATTATGGCTGCAGATGACCAACCGTCCGGAAGTGGTGTAATAGCTGAAGAAAATACGTATATTATAACTGATATCGGAATAGGAGCGTATAAAGTTTATTTAAGAGCAATATGTTCTGAAACCTCACAAAGTCCATGGATAGGACCATTCTACTTTGATAACATGAATAGTTTTAGTGGTGTGGTTAATTACGATAGTGATGGAGATGAGGTTTGTGATACACCTCTTGCCGGTGTAGAAGTAGTTGTGACCATTGGAGACGAACAAATATCTCTTTATACAGATGATGAAGGGTATTATAGCCTGGGGCAACTGGAATATGATTCACTGGATGTTTCTATTCAGGTAAATGCTCCTTACGGGTTTGAAGCGATGCCTTTATATCAGGATAATCTTGATTTGAGTAATGATGATGCTACTGTAGATTTTTGTTATGATATGCCCGATCCTGTTACTGATTTGGCAGTTACGCTTATCCCTACAAACCTTGCAAGACCCGGGTTTGTGAGTCATTATGATTTATTAGTAAAAAATAATGGTACTGTAGCAGTAGCTTCGGCAACTGTATCAATAACATTTGATGATGATAAGCTTGACTTTGATGATGCTTCTGAACCATATACTGTTGCAGGGAATGTTTTAACCTTTGAAGTTACAGATATACCGGCACTATCAACAAAAAATATTGATGTTGATTTTTATTTACTAACTCCTCCTGATAATGAAGAAGGGGATGTATTAACATATACATCGGAGGTTACAATAGCTGAAAACGAGAATACTCCTGAAGATAATACAGCTGTATTAGACCAAACAGTAGTAAACGCTAACGATCCTAATGATATTACGGTACATGAAGGTGATGAAATTACAATAGACGAAGCCGAAGGTTACCTGCATTATACTATTCGTTTTCAAAATGTGGGAACAGCATCTGCCGTTAATATAAAGCTGCATAATGTGCTTGATGATAATTTTGAATGGGATACTTTTGAGCCATTGGCTTCCAGTCACGATTATGTAGTTGCAAGACAGGGTAATTTACTTGAGTACCGTTTTGATGAAATTTATCTGGCCGACAGTACATCAGACGAGCCTGCAAGTCATGGTTATGTAACTTACAGAATTAAACCAAAAAGCTCTGTTGTTTTAGGAGATACTTTTGAAAGTACTGCCGATATTTATTTTGATTTTAATGCGGCGGTAGTGACTAATACTGCTAATACAGAGATAATAGAACTGTTAGGTGTTGACCAATATACTGTTAATAATTTTGTTTTATACCCTAACCCGGTTAGTGACAGGCTTTATTTTGGTTCTCAAAACGGAGAGGAGCTAACATCGGTACAGGTTTATGATGTGAACGGAAAACTTTGCATGGAGCAAAATAATCCGCAGGGAGATATAAATGTACAAACCCTTCAGCCGGGCTTATACTTTATAAAGCTCAGTACTCAGGCTACAGTACAAAACATGAAATTTATTAAGAAGTAATAATAAAAAAGGCAGGTTTTAAACCTGCCTTTTTTATTTATGAGTATTTCATTTTTCGTAATACGCGCATAGCCTCTTTAAAGGAAACATATACCGATGGGTCTTCATAAGCCTTTAGTAGTGGTTTAGCATCTACCAGTCTGTCTTTAGCATCTTCAAATCCGTTTAGATAGCAAATCATAAAGGTGGAAGGGAGGTTATTCATATCCCTTTTTTCCCTCTCTGATAGTGATATGCCTTTTTCCAGTTTTGCCAAAAGGGAGAGGTTGGAATTGTAAATATGATACATCATTTTACGATTGTACTGTGGCGGATCGAATATCAGGTTAGAATCAATCTTGTAGTATCCATTATCATGAAAACGAATGGTTACTTCTTCCAGCGGATAATAACTGGTTTTGTCATTAAGACCAAGTGATACGTATTCGGTAATGGAAAAAGTATCATCGGTATGGTCAATGCTCACTTCATCCAGAGCAGAATAGAACAGCTTTACCTGTTCGTTTATCAGTTCTATATCCACTCTTGAATAATAGGTTTTGCCTCTAATCACTTTTTTATTTCCTGCCCAGCACACTATAAACAGCTCCTTGAACACTTTATAACCCGATGTCATATCCTTATGCCGGGTGTTGAGAAAATCGAGCACACCTTCTAACGTATGGGCAATACTGTTGCGGGAATTGTTCTCTATATCAATAACCGTAGATGTATTTTGATAGTTTAATGAAGGGACTTCCTCTACAGGTATTGAATTACTGCCCAGTCGCATAAATACCGTACCCATAGGGATGGTATAAATATTCTTTTTAAAGTAAGAAATCTTATTGTTGGGGCGTATGGTTACCAGTCCTACCACTTTATCTTTTGAGAGTTGTGGGAAAGGTACATTTTCATACTGAATACGTGGAGGATTTTCCAGAAAGGCATTTACCAGATTTTGTATGCGGCTGTCATCATAAAAATCAGTCCCTGTTATTTCATTATCATGGTCTTCCACACCCACAACAATATAAGAGTTGTTAGACGGGTTGGAGTTAGACAGTGCACATATATGCTTAACAAACTTGGCTTTTCCTTCTCTGGTGTGAAGATTAAGCTGACGCTTCTTGTCATAAAAGCTGCTCTCATCGTTGTGAGCCAGCAGGTTTTTTATGAGAAGTCGTTTGTTAATCATTTTTTTAAGGTTACTTTTTCCTTGTTTCTGGCTTAGGGTTACTTGCTGACTGATTAAATTTACTGCCTTTGTATTCGGTTGAATTAAGATAAACAATAAATGAACCTAATTTACTGTTCTCCAAATTGATTTTTACAGTTAAACTCTCAAATTGTTCTTCATTTATATTCTTTCGGTCTAACGCTCGGTATAGTTGTGACTTCAATTCTCCACAGGATCCTTTGGCAATGCTTAAAAAATGGATAAACTCCCTGTTTCCGCTTCTCTCAAAACCTTCTGAAATATTATCCATTACTGAGCCAGAAGACCTGGACATTTGATTACGCAAGTCAAAATCTTTTCCTAAAGATGTTTTTTCAAATAATAGCCATATATCGTTACAGATATCTCTGGCGGTTTGCCATACCTGTAAATCTTCAAATGATTTTATTTTAGCCATAAACTATCTGTTGTGTATTAACTCGCAACTAATAACATGGAACAAGGAACTGATTACACTTTTTTGTTTAGTATTGTCGCGCTGGCCTGTGCGGTTGGCAGTACCAACAGGTCGGCTATATTTACATGGTATGGCCTTGTTACCACAAAGGTGATAATATCGGCAATATCTTCGGCTTTTAACGGAGAGTATCCCTTATATACATTTTCGGCACGCTCTGTATCTCCTTTAAAACGCACTTCTGAGAATTCTGTTGCAACAAGCCCCGGGTTTATTGCTCCTACACGAATACCATATTGGTTTAAATCCATACGCATACCCTGATTAATGGCATCAACAGCATGTTTTGAGGCGCAGTAAACATTACCGTTAGGGTAAACCTCTTTTCCGGCTATTGACCCTATGTTTATAATGTGTCCGCTGCGTCGCTCTACCATACCCGGTATAACCTCTTTTGAAACGTATAAAAGACCTTTTACGTTAATATCCAGCATGGCATCCCAGTCATCTACATCTCCGTTTTCAATAGGGTCCAGGCCGTGGGCATTACCTGCATTGTTTATCAGTATGTCAATGTTTTTCATGTCGTCGGGGATTGATTGTATTGCATCGGCAACAGCCTCTTTGTCCCTTACGTCAAAATTAAGTGTGTGTACTTGTGTTAGTCCGGAAAACTCATCCTGAAGCTCGGCCAGGCGTTCTTCACGCCTTCCGCATAAAATAAGCCTGAAATGATTTTTTGCGAAGTAGGTTGCCGTGGCTCTGCCTATACCGCTGGTCGCTCCTGTTATTAATGCTGTTTTCATAGTGGTAAGTAGTTAATGTTATTCTTGTTTAGTTTTTGTATTGTTTGTTAGGGCACTTTATTCCCTATGCTTTCTGTCCAGATGGCAAACCAGTCTTCCAGTTCCAGTTCCACATCAACAGCTTTCATCTGGTTTTTAAGCCTGTCGGGATTAGTGGAGCCCGATACCGGTATAATGCCTGCCGGGTGTCTTAATATCCATGACAGTAAAATCACATCGGCAGTAACCTCATATTTTGCAACCAGCTCCAGCAACAGTTTTTTAAGGCGCTGGGTTTGCTCATTATCTTCTTTAAATACACTGCCTATAGGGCTCCAAGCCATCGGCTTTATATTGTTGAGTGTCATGTAATCTAGAGAACCGTTCAGCATAGGCTCTATATGCGTGGCAGAAAATTCTATCTGGTTGCAAAATACCTCTGTCCTTGATTTGATAAGGTCGGTTTGGGAATTGGTAAAGTTGGAAACCCCGAAGGAACGTATTTTTCCGTCGGCTTTCAGCTTTTCTACAGCCTCTGCAATTTCATCGGCATCCATAAGCGGACTCGGCCTGTGCAGCAGTAGTATATCAAGATAATCGGTTTCCAGGTTTTTAAGTGAACCTTCGGCTGATTTGATAATATAATCTTTAGAATAATCGTAATGCTTTACCTTATTGTTGCGTATGCCTATTGTGTGCTGGATACCGCATTTAGATATGATTTGTACGTTTTCCCTTTTTACTCCGCTATGGGTAAAAGCTTTTCCAAATTCGCCTTCGGTAGTATAACCGCCATAAATATCGGCATGGTCAAAAGTGGTGATTCCGTACTCAATGCATTTGTGAATCATTTCTGACATTTCGGCAGTACTGAATTTCCTGCTCCATTCACCCCAATTCATAGCACCGGCTATAATGGGAGATAACTTAATATCCATATATTTTTAATAAGATTTTTATTGTGATAAATTTACGTTTTTATATACTTAAACAGCGCTGTGTTCGTTTTAATTGCTGCAAATTTTATCGATTTTGCAGTTCTTTTGGCTTAAAATTATAAAAACAAAGAACTGATTTGTTATAACTTGGATGTTTTGATGTAGCATTAACACTACGTTAACAATAAAAATGCAATTTCGGCAATGAATTTGTAATGTAAAAAAAGCTTATTAACTTCACACTTCTAAACTCTATATACTATGGAAGAAAATACTGCCGCTTTAGACATAAGGGCAATTAATGAGAAAATAGAAAGAGAAAGTGCTTTTGTAGACCTGCTTGTTATGGAAATGAACAAGGTTATTGTGGGGCAAAAGTATATGATAGAACGTCTTTTGATAGGACTTCTGGGTCAGGGTCACATTTTGCTTGAAGGTGTACCGGGACTGGCAAAAACCCTAGCTATTAATACCCTTTCGCAGGCGGTGCACGGAAGCTTTAGCCGTATACAGTTTACGCCCGATTTACTTCCTGCCGATGTAGTGGGTACCATGATTTATAACATAAAAGAAAACGAATTCAGTATCAAGAAGGGGCCTATTTTTGCCAACTTCGTTCTTGCCGATGAGATTAACAGGGCTCCTGCAAAAGTGCAGTCGGCATTACTTGAGGCGATGCAGGAAAAGCAGGTTACTATTGGGGAGACCACCTTTAAGCTGGAAAAACCGTTCCTTGTAATGGCAACGCAAAACCCGGTGGAGCAGGAAGGTACTTATCCGTTACCTGAAGCACAGGTTGACCGTTTTATGCTGAAAGCCGTTATTGACTATCCAAAAATTGAAGACGAGCGTATGGTTGTACGCCAAAACCTTGCAGGCTCGTTTGATAAGGTAAACCAGGTAGTATCGCTGGAACAGATATTAAGGGCACAACAGGCCGTTCGTGAAGTATATATGGACGAGAAAATCGAGAAGTACATACTTGACCTGATTTTTGCCACGCGTTACCCTGAACAGTACAACCTAAGCGAACTAAAACCACTTATAAGTTTTGGTTCGTCACCAAGGGGAAGTATCAACCTTGCACTGGCATCAAAATGTTATGCCTTTATCAAGAGAAGAGGTTATGTAGTGCCTGAAGATGTTAGGGCAGTAGTACATGATGTGCTTCGTCACAGAATTGGTGTTACCTATGAGGCCGAAGCCGAAAACATAACTTCTATGGATATTATTAACAAGATAGTAAATCAGGTAGAGGTGCCATAAACCGTCATAAAGTCAAATGTCATAAAGGGATAAGCGGTATCGCTATACTTTATGACTTTAAAAACGTTAGACTTTTAGACTGTAAAGATTATGGATACAAAAGAGATATTAAAAAAGGTACGTAAAATAGAGATAAAAACCCGAAGGTTGAGTGATCACATCTTTTCGGGTGAATATCATACATCCTTCAAAGGCCGTGGTATGACCTTTAGCGAGGTGCGCCAGTACCAGTTTGGAGACGACGTAAGGGCTATAGACTGGAATGTTACTGCACGTTACAATGAACCATACATCAAGGTTTTTGAAGAAGAGCGTGAGCTTACCATGATGCTTATGGCCGATGTGAGTGGTTCTGAAAGCTTTGGTACCAAAAACCAGTTCAAAAGGGAAATTGTAACCGAGATTGCGGCTACCATGGCATTTTCGGCAACACAAAACAATGACAAAATAGGGCTTATCCTTTTTTCAGATGAAATAGAACTTTTTATTCCGCCTAAAAAAGGAAAATCACACGTGTTGCGTATTATTCGCGAGCTTATTGAGTTTCAGCCTAAAAGTAAAAAGACCGATGTTTCGCAGGCACTTAAATTCCTGTCGGGCGTACTTAAGAAAAAAGCCATTGTTTTCCTGATATCTGATTTTATGTCGGACGACTATGAACACAATCTGAAAATAGCAGCCAAAAGGCACGATATTACAGGTGTTAGAATATACGACCAACGCGAGGAAAAAATGCCAAATCTGGGCCTTGTAAACATGACTGATGCAGAAACCGGACAGACTATACTGGTAAATACCGGATCAAAACAGGTAAGGCTGGAGTATGAAAAATACTATCAGGGCAAAGTAAAATACTTTAACGAAACCTTTAGCCGATGTGGTGCCGGGTCTTTAAGCACTCGTGTAGACGAGTCGTATGTCACTAAGCTGCTGGGCTATTTTAAATCACGATAGTTTGGGTTAATAATCATGATAAAGATGACCAAAACAAAATTATTTTCGTTTTTGCTGATGTTGCTTGCGGTTAGCGCATTTGCACAGCAAAAGCAGGTGGAAACAAGTATCGACTCCACTAAAATTAAAATAGGGTCGCAGTTTCACCTTACTTTAAAAACCACTGTAGATACAGCCGCTAACGTAGGCTTCCCTGAAGGAAAGAACTTTGGGCAGCTGGAGGTACTTGAATCCTATCCTACAGATACGGTAAAGAAAGGTGCATTGTATGAGCTTATTAAAAAATACGGACTTACACAGTTTGATTCAGGGCGCTATGTAATACCTAGCCTTCCGGTTATTATTGACAATGAGCCGTATCAAACCGATTCGCTTAGTATAGAGGTAGCCAATGTAAAGGTAGATACCCTAAAACAAAAAATGTATGACATTAAGGATATAGCCACAGTCGAATCTAAAATGAACTGGTGGTGGCTGTATGTATTGTTAGGACTGGCAGCGCTTGGTGTAGCCGGTTATTTTGTTTACAGGTATCTTAAAAACAGAAAAGTTGCCCCAAAAGAAGCACCTGTTGTATTTTCAAGCCCTATAGAGAAAGCCACGGTTAAGCTTAGGGATTTAGAGAAAAAAGACCTGCTACAGCGAGGAGCGATAAAGGATTACTACAGTGAACTTACCGATATTGCCCGTACTTACATTGAAGAAGCGATACACGTGCCTGCAATGGAAAGTACTACGAGCGAACTTATAGAAGCAATGCGTGCGGCAGTATCGCGTAAACGTATGGCGCTTACAAGGGAAACTTTTGAAGAGCTTGAAAAAGTACTCCGCACGGCAGATATGGTAAAGTTTGCCAAGTCCAAGCCGCTTGATTTTGAGGTGGCAGAAGACCGAATGAAAATAGAAAAAACCATTGTAGTTATAGATAAGTCCATTCCGGAAGAGAAGGAAGAAGACGAAGAGCATACACTGGCGTGGCTTGAAAAACAACGTCAGAAAGAGGCCAAAAGAAAAAAGAATATAATTATTGGTAGCTCAATAGGGGTAGTAGTGCTACTTCTTGCAGGCTTTTTGGTGTTTAAAGGAGTTGGCTTTATTAAGGATAACTTCTCACCAACAAATCAGTTACTAAAAGCCGAATGGGTAAAAAGCCAGTATGGTAGCCCGGGTGTTATTATAGAAACACCTAAGGTACTTAAAAGGGCAGATGTCGATAAAACTATACCTAAGGAAGCTATTGCTGTTGTCAAAGAGATGCAAATGTTTACTTATGGCATGCAGTTCAGTAATTTTTATGTGGCGGTTTCTACGCTTAGCTATAAAAAACCTACAGATGTAAAACTGGATATGCTTTTTGATGATATGTCTAAACAATGGGAAGCCTTAAAAGCAAAAGATATATTGGTAAAACAGGAGAGCTTTACTACACCTGATGGAGCCGAAGGCTTAAGGGCTTATGGTAGTATGAGCATGCCAAATCCATTGGGTGATGGTGGTGTGAAATACGATTATGAGATACTGTATTTCAAACAGGCAAACGGTATACAACAGGTAGTAATGATGTATCCTGCAACAGATGAGGATGCTCCTAAAATTGTGGACAGAATTAAAAACTCAGTCGAATTCAGAAAACAAAACTAAGATGAAAGATGTCACTTTTTTACATCCCGGTTTCTTTTGGCTGTTTACATTACTGCCACTGGCTATAGGATGGTATATATGGAAAAGAAAACAGCAAACGGCTACGCTTAAAATAAGTTCGGTAAACGGATTTAAAGTGAAGCCTTCACTGCTGGCAAGGTTAAAACCAATGCTGTTTGTGTTCAGGGTACTGGCTTTAAGTACTATGATTATAGCCATGGCTAGACCACGAAGTGTAGATGTGGACAGCAAAACAAAAACTACCCGTGGTATTGATATTGTTATGGCGATAGATGTGTCGGGGAGTATGCTCGCAAAAGACTTAAAGCCCAACAGGCTTGAGGCACTTAAAACAGTAGCCGAGAAGTTTGTGGACGAAAGGCCTAACGACCGTATTGGACTAGTGGTTTATGCCGGGGAGAGCTATACTAAAACTCCTGTTACCAGTGACAAGGAAATGGTAAAGGCGGCTATAGAATCGGTTAAATATGACGACAGGGTGCTGGAAGACGGTACCGGTATAGGTGTGGGTCTTGCTACGGCGATTAACAGGTTGAAGGAAAGTAAGGCAAAAAGCCGTATCATAATATTGCTTACCGATGGTGTAAACAATGCCGGGTTTATTGACCCAAGGATGGCTGCTGATATTGCTAAGGAATACGGAATAAAGGTATATACCATTGGGCTTGGTACCAACGGCAATGCTGAAATGCCTTATGCAAGGAAGCCAAATGGAGAGTGGGTATACAGGACTATGAAAGTAGAGCTTGATGAGGCACTAATGAAAGAGATTGCCGAAAAGACTGACGGACAGTATTTCAGGGCAAACTCAAACAGTAAGCTTGAAGCGATTTATGACGAGATCAATAAGCTTGAAAAAACCGAAATAAAAGAGCTTAAGTATTATAATTATACCGAAAAGTACAGACCATACCTGTGGTTTGCCTTCGGGTTGCTACTTATTGAGATTATAGTAAGAAAAACGGTTTACAGAAGTTTTATTTAGTTATGTACGAATTAGACGAGTCAAAATATTTGTATTTGTTTGGGGTGCTGCCGGTTTTGGTACTGCTGTTCCTTTTTAACTTATACTGGAAAAGAAAAAAACAACGTGAGTTTGGCGACAGCGATTTGGTTAAGCGGTTAACTCCCGAAAAATCGGTTTTTAAACCTGTGCTTAAATTTATAGTACTTATGCTGGCACTTTCGGGTATTATACTGGCTTTAGTAAATCCTAAAATCGGTACTAAGACCGAAACAGTTAAACGCGAAGGTATAGATATTGTTTTTGCCATTGACGTATCCAAGAGTATGCTTGCCGAAGATATTGCTCCAAACAGGCTGGAAAAAGCCAAACAGATAGTCTCGCAAATCATCAATCAGCTGGGAACCGACAGGATTGGTATAATAGGATATGCGGGAGGTGCTTATCCGGTACTGCCTATCACGTCTGATTACAGTGTGGCAAAAATGTACCTGCAAAACATGAATACCGATATGGTTTCGTCTCAGGGAACAGCCCTTAGTCAGGCAATAGAGTTGGCTACTACTTATTATGATGATCCGCAAACCAGTAAATTGCTTGTACTTATCAGTGATGGTGAAGACCACGGAGAAGGATCGATGGAAGCTGCCGAAGCCGCGAAGGAAAAGGGAATAAAAATTATCACTATAGGTGTGGGTACCGAAAAAGGAGGAACCATTCCGCTAAAGCGTAACGGAGTAACCGAGAGTTACAAACGTGATAAGGATGGTGAGGTAGTAATTACCAAACTATATCCTGATGCGCTTAAAACTATTGCCGAACGTTCTAACGGTGGTTATATTTATGGCGGAAATACCAGGGAGGTGACTGAATATGTAAAAAAAGCGCTTGATAATATAGAGAAAACCGAATTTGAGTCGAAAGAGATTGCTACTTACGATTCACAATATCAGTGGTTTTTAGGGGCAGCATTTTTACTGCTGTTTATAGATGTTTTCCTTTTAGACAGGAAAACGGCATGGATAAGGAAGTTAAACCTTTTTAATGAAAAAGAATAGATGAAAGGATTAGTAACATATAGTTTGCTTTTATGCTCGCTTGTGGCTTTCTCCCAGGAAAAGGAGAAGGACAAAAAAGACGAATACCTTTCAAAAGGAAATAAGGAATTCTCTAAAAAGGAATACAGGGATGCTGAGGCAGATTACAGGATTTCACAATCCAGAAATCCAGCCAATTCGCAATCCATGTATAACCTTGGGAATGCCATTTACAGGCAGGGTAAGCCAGGCGAAGCCATGTATGCCTATTTTGATGCCATAGAAAAGGCTGAGACCAAGAAAGACAAACACAGGGCTTACCATAATCTGGGTAATATGCTTATGGAGCAAAAGGATTACCAAACAGCTGTAGAGGCTTACCGTAATGCTTTACGGAATGATCCTTATGATGAGGAAACGCGTTATAATTTTGCATTGGCTAAGGAAATGCTGAAAAACAATCCGCCGCAAAATCAAAACCAGAACGAGGATAAGAACGACGAGAACAAGGATCAGAATAAAGACAAAAACGACAAGAATCAGGATAAAAACCAGTCGGGAGATAATAAGGACGACAAGAACAAAAAACCTGAAGACAAAGGTAACCACCCTAAAAAAGATAAGGGAGACGACCAGAAGGACAAAGGTGGTAAGGAAGATAAGGATAAGCAGGACGATAAAGGTCAAAACAAACCCGGCGACGGCCAGCAGGGAGATCAGGACCAGAAACCACAACAGGCAAGTCCTTCAAAACAACGAATGGAAAATCTGCTTGATGCCATGAATAACGAAGAGAAAAAAGTTCAGGACAAGATAAATGCCGAAAAAGTAAAAGGCGTACCACGAAATAGGGAAGAAAAAGACTGGTAACAGTTTAAAAAGATTGGATACTTATTTGAAAAATATATATTGTTCAGATTAAGGAATTGAAAACGATGAAAAGATACATCTTACTAATACTATTGTTATTTGCGCAGGGTATGTTTGCCCAGGACGTTGAGTTTAAAGCCGAACCCAGCCGAACCAAACTGGGGGTAAACGAGCGCCTTAGGATAAGTTTTACCATGAACAAGGACGGAGATAACCTTGTACCCCCGTCTTTTAACGGATTCAGGGCACAGGGACCTATGCAAAGTATAAGGAACTCATGGGTAAACGGTAAGCATACGTACAACAAAAGTTATGACTATACACTTATACCTACCTCAAAGGGTACTTTTACCATAGGTTCGGCGAGTATTGAGATAGAAGGCAAGATATATAAAACAGACCCTATTACTATTACCGTAGGTGAGGCAGTTAAGATTTTAGATCCGTTTGAAGCAGCCAAGCAAAGTGCTGCCGAAGGGATTCATCTTGTGGCAGAGGTAAGCAACAGTAGCCCATACATTAACGAACCGGTTAGCGTGGTATATAAGCTTTACGTTAGCCAGAACAGCAGTGTGACCAATTTCTATGAAACCGAAAATCCTAAATTCAATGATTTTTGGAGTCAGACAGATCGTACCGATCCTCAAAATCTTAAGATAGAAAAAGGAATGTATAACGGAGAAATGTACCGTTATGTAGTATTACAAAAAACGGTGCTTTATCCGCAAAAAAGCGGTAAGCTTGAAATAGAACCTTTGTTGCTTAATGTAACCTTACAGGTTCCTACAGAGCGTAACCGTTTTGGTTTTGTAAGTTATTCCAATGAGGACAAGGTAGTATCTTCTGGTAGTAAATACATCAATGTGAAAGCCTTGCCTGATGAAGGCAGACCTGATGATTTTACAGGGGCTGTAGGTAGTTTTGATTTTAAGGTAACGCCTTCCAAAACCAATCTGGAAACGGGGGAATCGCTTCAGCTGGATGTAACTGTTAGCGGAAAAGGTAACCTTAAACTGTTCACGCTACCTAAACCTGTAGTGCCTTCGGCTCTTGATATGTTTGACCCTGAGCATAAGGAAAACGTATCGGTACCATTATCAGGTATGACAGGTAATATATCCGATGTTTATACCATAGTACCGCAAAACAGAGGTAAATACCCAATTAAGCCGCTTTCGTTCTCCTATTTTGATCCAAAAGCAGGTAAGTATAAAACCATAACTTCTCAGGATATTATGATTGAGGCTACCGGAGATGCCGTTGCTTCAAATACACCATCCGACAGTACAGGGGTTCAAAAACAATCGGTACAGTCGTCACAGCAGTTTAGGTTTGTAGACCTTGATACCAAACTGGTAGCTATGGATAGGGAAGATTTCTTCGGTTCAGGGTTATTTTACTCATTGCTGTTTGTTCCGTTCCTGTTAATACCGGTAATAGTACTGGCAAGGAAGAAAAAGGAGGCTTACGACAGTGATGTGGTAGGTAACAAAATTAGGCAGAACAACAAACTGGCTAAAAAATACCTTTCGGCAGCCAAAAAAGAGCTGGGTAATAAGGAGGCATTTTATGTAGCGCTTGAAAAAGCCCTTCATAATTTCCTTAAAGCCAAGCTGCGCATTGAGACTTCCGAAATGAGTAAGCAAAATATAGAGGAACTGTTACTTAACCGAAAAGCTGATGCACAAACGGTAACCAATTTCATTAAGATAATGGATAGTTGTGAGTTTGCCCGTTATGCACCGTCATCGGGTGCGGCTATGCAGCAGGATTATGAAAGTGCAGTAACGGTAATAACAGCTTTGGAGAAACAGGTGTAAGGTGTTTTTTGAATCAGGCAAAGTAGAGATACAATGAAAAATTTAGCATACATACTATTGTTTTTTACGCAGTTAATGGCTGCACAATCGGCATTTGATAAAGGTAACGAACAGTATAGGGAAGGCAACTATCAGGCTGCCGTACAAAGTTATGAGAGCATCCTTAAGCAAGGTAAGGAATCTGCCGAAGTATACTTTAACCTGGGTAATGCCTACTATAAACTTAATGAGGTAGCTCCGGCTATTTACAATTACGAGAAAGCGCTGTTGTTAAAACCTAATGATAAGGATGTAAAAATAAACCTTGGGTATGCCCATAAAATGGTTATAGACGATATTAAGGAAGTGCCAAAGGTGGGTTTTACCAAACTGTTTTATGGCATGGTGGGTACTTATCATTATGATACCTGGGCTTGGATAGCGGTAGCTTTTGCTTTTGGGGTATTACTGTTTTTTGTCGGTTATTACTTTGTTGGGTCTACAGTATTAAAAAGAATGTTTTTTGCAGGGATATTTGTTTCGTTGTTAATTATAGTTATCAGTATAATATCGGCGGTATTTGTAAAAACGCAGGAGTCTAAAATGCGCCCTGCCATTGTGTTTAGTGAAGTGGCATCGGTTAAGAGCGAACCGCTAACAAATGCGCCGGATGCCTTTATACTGCATGAAGGCTCTAAAGTCAATGTTGTTGAGGTATTGGGGAAATGGAAGAAAATTGAACTTGCAGATGAAACCACGGGTTGGATAAGCGATGCTGATATTAAAGAGCTGAAAAACTAAATAGTCTGTTCTTCGCTAAAAACTTCCGGTTTTTCTTCCGGTAGCTGCTGTTCCTTAAAGTCGGTAAACCATTCTTCCAGAATAGGGAAAATAGTGTTTGATATTTCCAGCATCGGGTAAAAAAAGATAGATTCCTTTAGAGTTTCTTCCTTAGCCAGGAGATTATTACTGTTCAGTTTCAGGAAAAAATTAAGCGATACACTCAGTATCAAAACCATTTTAAGGAAGCCAAACACTCCGCCCAGAATTCGGTTAAGCAGCCCCAGGCTGGCAAAATCGGCCAGTTTGGTAAAAAACTTGGCAAGAAGTATTATTCCTACCACTACACCTATAAAAGTGATTAAAAATGCGGTTATGGATATATAACGTGGTTCCCACTCCACATACTTACTAAGTACATCTGCCAGGAAGCCCGAGAATTTCAGTGCGATAAAAATTCCGGCAATTAGCGAAACCAGTGAGGCCAGTTCTACAAATAAGCCTCTCCACAGTCCTTTTATAAGTCCGTAAAGCAGTAATCCGCCCAGTATAATATCAATAACACTCATTGAAAACAAAGTTAGCAGACTTTGGTAATAATCCAAATACTACTGTTACTTATAATTACAAAGCAAGTAACTATCTTTGCGCTTTAAAAAAAGATATAATGTCAAGGGACGAACAACTGAAAATACGCTGGGAACAGCTTGTAGATATATTATCCAAACGTTTTGCCGATGGCGAAATGCTGGATCTGGATGCCATAATTTACCTAATAGGGGTACAGGAACTGGGCAAGTTTAAACGCAAGTTTAAAAAAGACGATAAAATAAACCTTATGCATATTGCCATTTGCAGGTTATTAGAGCCTTATGGCTATTATGAATTTGATTATTTTGACGAAGAAGGATGGCCGCATTACACGGTTAAGGAAGAGCTTCCGCCGCTAAAGGCAGGGGAGCAGTCTGTTTTAATGAAAGGTGCTATTGTAGACTACTTTTTGGAAAAGGGACTTATTTCATAATTGGGTTTATAATCCATAAATATTAAATATACCCTAAAAATAGGTGGCACATCATTTTTAAAATGCATAAATTTGCACACTTTTACTGAACAACGATGATAGAAAAGATTAAAAGTTATATTGCTGAAGCCGAAGCTTTTCAAACCCAAAACAAGGAAGAGCTGGAAGCATTCAGGATTAAGTTCCTGAGTAAGAAAGGTATTGTAAATGACTTTATGGCCGAATTTAAAAATGTTCCTAACGAACAGAAAAAAGAATTCGGACAGGTTATTAACGCCTTCAAATCAGCAGTACAAAACAAAGTTACCGAACTTCAGGATGCTATGGAAAGCAAAGAGGAGGCAAAAGGCGTTTATGGCGACCTTTCGCGTCCGGGAGAACCTTTCCAGGTAGGGTCACGTCACCCTATATCTATTGTGAAAAACCAAATGATAGATATATTTGCCAATATTGGGTTCAACGTATCTGAAGGTCCTGAAATTGAAGATGACTGGCATAACTTTACGGCACTTAACCTTCCGGAATACCATCCGGCAAGAGATATGCAGGATACGTTTTTTATCCAAACCAATCCTGATGTGCTTTTAAGAACACATACATCATCAGTACAGGTGCGTTATATGGAGGAGAACAAACCGCCTATCCGTACCATTTCTCCGGGAAGGGTATTCAGGAATGAGGCTGTTTCTGCACGTTCTCACTGTATATTCCACCAGGTTGAAGGTTTGTATATTGATAAGGATGTCTCTTTTGCCGACTTAAAGCAAACCCTGCTTTATTTTACAAAAGAGATGTTTGGTAAATCTAAAATACGTTTACGTCCGTCATATTTCCCGTTTACTGAGCCAAGTGCCGAATTGGATATTTATTGGGGACTAAAAACAGAAACCGATTACAGGATTACTAAAGGTACCGGATGGCTTGAAATAGGCGGTTGCGGTATGGTAGATCCAAACGTATTAAAAAACTGTGGTATTGATGCTGAGAAGTACAATGGTTTTGCCTTTGGTATGGGTATAGAAAGAATAGCGATGCTATTATACCAAATTGGCGATATCAGGATGTTCTATGAGAACGATGTACGTTTCCTTGAGCAATTCAAATCAAGCATATAATTAAAAGGCCCGCAATTGCGGGCCTTTTTTTGTTATCCTACTTTTTTAAGATTGTATTTTCCTTTTTGTTCGCCTTCTATAGCAGTGCCGTCTGGGGCGAGTACCTTAATACTGTTTTCCTGTATTTTAAACTTTCTGCCCATTCCATTTTCATCAAGGGTTATTATACTTCCGGTATCATCCCATGTAAAGCTTCCGGTATTCATGTTAGCTGTTTCCTGTTTTTCAAGGTAATGCTCCGATAGGGAATAGGTATTGTTGTCGTTTATTTGCAGTTCGATTTCAATTCCGGGGCAATCTGCACAGGGGACAGTACCACTATATACCCCTGTCCAGTCTAAAGAATTTTGACTGTTATCCCCAGTAGGTATTGATGTTGAGGGGTTTTGTGTGCCTGTTGTGTCGGTAACAGTTTCGGTTTGGGTTTGTTCATCCGACGATTTTTCCCCATTTTTGCATGATGTAAAAGCCAATAGGGCCAAAATAGCTAGTGCTGAAATTTTTTTCATGGTGTTTTGGTTTAATAATGTTTAATAAAAATTTAGAGGAATTTAAAGGTACTAAAATGAGGAAAGATATTACAATACCTGTGGTAGAAAATGTTTATGTCGCAGTTATGCAGGAGTGGAATGAAGATTTTAACGAAAACACATGGTATGCTTATCTGATTAATGATAACAAAGACAAAATTGAAGCCGCAATAGTGGTATCAAATGCCAATGGTGTAATTGACGGTGAACAACGCAAAACTTCTATGATGCGCCATGCTTACCAGGAAGTGCCGGGAAATTCGGCTGTAAAGATCGAAATGATGGACAAAACCGTTTTACAGTTACACAATAAGTTCATGGTAACTTATTTTAAAGACAATGTAATGTATGAGAAAGACTATATTTTTATAGCAGGTTCCATTACGGAAGATGATGTACAGGAACTGCCTGTTATTGAGAAAAAAGGTATTCTTAGCAAATAAGCATACAAAGCATAATAAAAAAGCTCCGGAACACCCGGAGCTTTTTTATTATATGCACTCAGCATTGGTTTTATGAGGTAATTTTTTCATCTTTATCAAAATTTTACCTAAAAAATGAATAAATCATTATTACTTTTTTTACTGCTTTTTACAACGGCAGTTTTTTCCCAGTCGGGCAACTATTCTCAATATGTAAATCCGTTTATAGGCACCGGTGGGCACGGCCATACTTTTCCGGGAGCTACAGTGCCTTTCGGGATGGTACAGCTAAGTCCTGATACCCGTATTGATGGTAGTTGGGATGGTTGCGGAGGTTACCATTATTCAGATTCGGTTATCTATGGTTTTTCACATACCCATCTTAACGGTACAGGGGTTTCAGACTTTGGAGACATTATGCTGATGCCTACTATGGGCGAGCCAAAACTGGATGCAAAAGAGTATTCCTCTTCATTTTCGCATGATAATGAAACTGCTTCTGCCGGATATTATTCGGTAATACTTGATGACGATGGTATAAAAGCCGAACTTACTACAACAACAAGGGTAGGTTTACACCAGTATACCTTCCCTAAAAAAGGTCAGGCCAATATTATACTGGATCTTAACCATCGTGATAAGCTTATAATGGGAGAGGTGAGGGTTATAGATGAGAAAACCATTGAGGTGCTTAGGGAGAGTTCGGCATGGGCACGCGACCAATATGTGTATGCCCGAATTGAGTTTAGTACTCCGGTAAAGGTAACGGCAGTAAACAACAATGCTTTTGCTCCGGCTAAAGTGACCGACAAATTTTTTGCAGGTTCGTTGTTAGCCATTAGCTTTAGTAAAGAAGTGAAAAAAGGAGAGAAGCTATTGGTTAAGGTGGCGTTGTCGCCTACAGGGTATGAAGGTGCTGCCAAAAATATGAAAGCGGAAATGCCGCGTTTTAATTTTAAAAAGACTTTAAAGGCTGCTAAAAAGCTTTGGGATAAAGAGCTTTCTAAAGTTGAAGTAACCTCTAATGACAAGGAGAAACGGGCTGTTTTCTATACCGCTTTATATCACACAATGATGCAGCCTAACATCGCTATGGATGTTGATGGTATGTATCGTGGCCGCGATAATACCATTCATAAGGCACAAGGATTTGATTATTATACTGTATTCTCGCTGTGGGACACTTTTAGGGCAGCGCACCCATTATATACCCTTATTGATAAAAAACGCACGTCAGACTTTATAAATACCTTTATAAAGCAATATGAGCAGGGCGGAAGGCTTCCGGTTTGGGAACTGGCCAGTAATGAGACCGACTGTATGATTGGCTACCATTCTGTTTCGGTTATTGCCGATGCTATGGCTAAGGGAATTGAAGGGTTTGATTACGAAAAGGCTTTTGAAGCTGCAAAATACAGTGCCATGCTGGATCATTTGGGGCTGGAAGCCTACAAGGAAAACGGCTTTATAAGTATTGACGATGAACACGAAAGTGTATCAAAAACTGTAGAGTATGCTTATGATGACTGGTGTATTGCCCAAATGGCAATGATACTGGGTAAGACAGATGAGTACAACTACTTTATGAAGCGTTCCCAATACTGGAAAAATATTTTTGATCCTGTAACGGGACACATGCGTCCTAAAAAGAACGGAGGTTGGGACAAGCCTTTTGATGCCCGCGAAATCAATAATAACTTTACCGAAGGTAACAGCTGGCAATACAGCTTTTTTGTGCCTCAGGATATAGAAGGACTTATCGCTGCTTTTGGCGGGAATGAAAAATTTGAAACGAAACTTGACGAAATGTTCAGCCTGCCAAGTAAAACCACAGGTCGCCATCAGGTAGATGTTACGGGACTTATAGGGCAGTATGCACATGGTAACGAGCCAAGTCACCACATGGCTTACCTGTATAACTACATTGGCAAACCCGAAAAGACTACAGAGAAAGTACATTACATACTGGATGAGTTTTACAAAAACGCACCCGACGGACTTATAGGAAATGAGGATTGCGGGCAAATGAGTGCCTGGTATGTGTTAAGCAGTTTAGGGCTGTATGATGTGACTCCGGGGGATAATTACTGGCAAAAAACAGAACCGTATTTTACAGAAGCAAAAGTGCATTTGGAAAATGGAAAAACGGCTGTTATAAGAAAAAAAGATTATAAGGAAGACCTTAAGTTTGTTGATCCGGTTGTTGGCACTCAGGCTCAGTCTTACACTAAAATAGTTCCTGTGCCGGTTATAGAGGCCGAAGGGAAATCATTTAAGGATACTACTATGGTTTCTTTAATAGCACCTTTTGGAGCACAAAAAATGTATTACATTATCAATACACCGCTAAACGAAAATGAAAATAGGGTGTTTGAAGAATTTACCGCGCCTTTTGAGATTACGGAAAGTTGTGAAATACTTGCCTATATTGAAACAAACCGAAAAATAAGCCATGTGGTTACGGCCAATTTTGTAAAAAAGCCAAATGATTATACCATTGAAATAAAATCTAAATTCAACAGTATGTATCATGCCGGAGGTCCTGAAGGACTTATAGACGGGATAGAGGGCACTACCAACTGGCGTAAAGGTGACTGGCAGGGTTACCAAAATCAGGATTTTGAAGCGGTGATTGATTTGCAGAAAGAAATACCTGTAAATACTATTGATGCTGGCTTTTTGCAGGATAGCCGTTCGTGGATATTAATGCCTGTAAAAGTTGAGTATTATGTTTCGGATAACAACAAGGACTTTACCTTAGTAAAAACTATTGAAACCAAAACAGATGCAAGGCAGGATAATGTGATAGAACATTTCACGGCAGAACTTAATAATATAACTGCACGATACGTAAAAGTAAAAGCCTATAATTTCGGGACATTGCCACAATGGCATCAGGGTGCCGGAGGGCAGGCATTTATATTTATAGACGAAATAACTGTTAAGTAATAAGAATAGATGAAGAAGATGGCTTAGTTGCCGTCTTCTTTGTTTATAGCTTCTTCGGTTTTTTCTTCATGCTCTCCCGGGAACATAAACGAGATTATTACTGATATAAGCAATACACCGCCCACTACCATTAATGATACCGGAGAGGAAATATGGTAAAACGGACTGATAAGCATTTTTACACCAATAAAGGCAAGAATCACAGCAAGTCCATAATGTAGTTTGCTAAACATGTACATAAAGTTAGCCAGTAAAAAGTAAAGCGCCCTTAATCCAAGTATGGCAAAAATGTTTGAGGTATAAAGGATAAAAGGATCATCCGGAGCAATGGCAAAAATTGCAGGGATAGAATCTACCGCAAAAAGTAGATCGGTAAACTCAATAACGGTTACTACAACCAAAAGCGGAGTAGCTATTCTTACCCCTTCCTTTATTACAAAAAAACGGTCGCCTTCAAAGTCTTTGGTTACTTTAAAGAAACGATATATCAGCTTTGCCCCCGGACTTTTGGAGAAATCCTTGTTTTCGTCGTCGTCCTCATGGGCTCCCCACGATTTGATTCCGGCAAAAAGCAAAAAGAAGCCAAATAAGGTTAAAACGACATTAACGCTTACAGTTTGTCCGAAAATTTCCATTTCGGGCAAATAGGTCATGTTTATAAGCTCTACACCGGTAAATATAAATATGGCACGGAACACCAATGCACCAATAATACCCCAAAAAAGTACTTTGTGGTGCAGGTACTTTGGAACATTAAAGAACCCGAAAACCATAATGAATACAAAAAGGTTATCTACAGAAAGGGCTTTTTCTATCCAATATGCACTTTGGAACTGTGCAAACTGCTGGAAGCCCATTAAATAGTAAATTACCCCGCTAAAGGCCATAGCCAGCGATATCCATACAATAGACCATACTAATGCTTCCCTGTTGCTTATTTCGTGGCTTTTTTTGTTAAAAACGCCAAGGTCCAGCAGTAGCATCACGACAACAAGAATGGTAAACCCGGTTAATATCCCCGGGTGATTTATAAGATGGTCATGGTTCATGGGTAGTTGTTTTAATCCAGTTTATCTGTAAGCTTTTTAAATACGGGTTTGGCATCTTTCCCTTCATATAAAATACTGTAAACAGCATCTATAATAGGGGTTTTTGCTTTATATTCCTCATTTAGGTTATAAGCACTTTTTGTAGCATAATATCCTTCGGCAACCATGCTCATTTCCATCATGGCCGATTTTACCGTGTAACCTTTTCCTATCATGTTACCAAACATCCTGTTTCTTGAAAAAACAGAATATCCTGTAACCAGAAGATCACCCAGGTAAGCCGAGTTGTTTATATTACGCTTCATTTTATGCACTTTGCGTATAAATTTTTTCATTTCCCTTATGGCGTTACTCATTAACAGTGCCTGGAAATTGTCTCCATAACCTAACCCGTGTGCAATACCGGCAGCAATAGCATAAATGTTTTTAAGCATGGCTGCATACTCGGTCCCTACAATATCGTCAGATATTTTGGTTTTAATGTAATAACTGTTAAGGTTTTTGGCCATTACCTTAGCTTTTCTCTGGTCGCCGCAGGCAATGGTAAGATATGAAAGTCTTTCCAATGCAACTTCTTCCGCGTGGCAAGGTCCTGTTATAACCCCGATGTTGTCGTATGGAATGTTGTATTTTTCATGGAAGTGTTCCCCTACAATAAGGCTTGTTTCGGGAACAATACCCTTAATGGCAGAGAAAATAACTTTTCCGTCAAGGCTTTCGGTAAGCTTTTCCAGTTCGGTGCTTAAAAAAGCCGATGGTATGGCAAATATTATATAATCGGCATAAGCTACCGCCTCATTAATATCGTTTGTAAGTCTAAGTTTTTCGGTGTCAAATTCAACCGAGCTAAGGTAGTTCGGATTGTGCTTTTGCAGCCTTATGTGTTCAATGGCGTAGGTGCTCCTCATATACCAGGCAACCTCACTAACATTTTCACAAAGCATCTTTGTGATTGCTGTTGCCCAGCTTCCACCACCTATTACAGCGAACTTGGGAGTATCATTCATTTTGTTTGTTTGTTTTTTGCAAAGCCCAAATGTACTTAAAAATAAGGCATGTGCCAATGGCTTTTTAGGTTAGCTTTTATGGTAAAATCGCATATTCGTAAACATTAACATATAATTAAGTGCTTTTAATACAATTTAAGTTGAGAGGGGTGCGTTATTTAATAGAATTTTGTTTTAGACGAAGTTTACAACAAGGTTAGTTAAATTTTTTGTTTTTGGTGTTTTAAAAGGCATTCACGGTGTAGCCGGAATGCCTTTTATTTTTTTAATAGCTCATTTCAACAATAGCCTTCACTTTTTCGGGTGTAACGTTTTGGCGTTCCCCAAGTCCTTTCCAGCCACGTTCCTCAAAACGTTTTACTATAAAATCGGCAGTCTTTTCATAGTCGGCTGTATAGTTAGATATTTTGGTTTCCATTCCCATAGTATGGAAAAACTGAACGGTTTTTTCAATAGCCTGTGTTGCGGCTCCATCCACATTGGTAGCGGTAATTCCCCAAACTCTTTTACCATACTGTGCCAGCTTTTCTTTTTTAGAATCAAACATTACCCTGTACAGGTTAGGGCCTATTATGGCAAGTGTTCTCGCGTGGTCTATTTCATATAGTGCTGTAAGCTCATGACCAATCATGTGCGTAGCCCAATCGGTAGGAACACCTTTCTGTATAAGTCCGTTAAGCGCCATAGTACAGCTCCACATAAAGTTGGAAGCCAGTTTGTAATCAGTTGGATTCTCAACAACATCAGGACCTATCTCAATTAGTGTTTGCAGTATACTTTCGGCAAAACGATCCTGAAGCAAAGCATCGTGGGGATAGGTTAAGTACTGTTCCATTACATGGGTATAGGCATCTATCACCCCGTTTTGTAACTGTCTTTTAGGTAGCGATGAGATAACGGTAGGATCACAAATGGAGAACTGCGGGAATACTGCCGGTCCGCCAAAGGATAGTTTTTCCTGTGTCTTATCAATAGTTACTACTGCTCCCGAATTCATTTCACTACCTGTGGCAGGTAGGGTAAGCACGGTACCAAATGGCATGGTATTGTTTTCAATTCGTATCCTTTTTACAAGGATATCAACCGGGTCACCTTCAAAGTTTACGGCAGCCGAGATAAATTTTACCCCGTCTATTACCGATCCTCCGCCTACTGCCAGTATATAATCCAGTTTCTTTTCACGGATTAGCGTAACAGCTTTCATCAGGGTCTCATAACGTGGGTTTGGCTCAATACCACCAAACTCGGTAACCTCATATCCTTTTAGTGCTTCGGCAACCTGAGCATGTACACCATTTTTAAAAATACTTCCGCCACCATAGGCTAAAAGTACTTTTGCATTTTGAGGTATAAGTTTAGACAGTTTTGCAATTTGTCCCTTGCCAAATACCATATTGACAGGGTTATAAAGTTCAAAATTCAGCATGATTATAAATGTATTTTACCCAAAGTTACAAAATACCTTAAGATTTGCTGATAATGGAATGTTAAGTGTCTGCTTTGTAGCTATTTTTAAACAGAAGCTATTTTTTGTAGAAAAGATTATGGTCTATGTATTCCCAAACCTTTTGAGGCAGTAATGGTCTTACCTCTTTACCGTCCCTTATACTGTTACGTATAAAAGTAGAAGAGATCTCGATAACCGGAGCGTCAATTTTATGGATTTTATGATTGTTTATAAGCTCTTCGTTGGCATTTTCGTTATTAATGCGCGGATATACATAAATATCATGGTTTTCCAGTATTACCTCATAATTCTTCCATTTGTGAAGGGAATTAAGGTTGTCTTCTCCCATAATCAGGGAAAATTCATACGCCGGGAATTTTTCCTGCAGGTGTGCCAGTGTATGCACGGTATAGTTAGGCTGTGGCAGTCGAAACTCAATATCGGTAGGTTTTAGTCTGTCGTAAGTTTCGGTTGCCAGGAAAACCATTTCCAAACGGTGATGGTCTTCCAGTAGCGTACTTTTCTTTTTAAGCGGATTGTGAGGGGTAACCACCAGCCATACCTGATCCAGGTCGGTAAACTCGGCCATGTGGTTAGCGATAATCAAATGTCCTGTGTGTACAGGGTTAAATGTCCCGAAGTACAATCCTATTTTCATCAGTTTTTATATTTTCAAGTTCTTCAATGAATTCTTTTTCACTGAATTTTTGATTCTTGTATTCAATTGGGTGAACAATATTAATATCGTTATCCTCATGCTTAATTATTAGCAAAAGATCACCATAAATAGTTTTATACACATTTGTATAAAATACAGCTGTGTATTTTAAGCCAATATGATTAAATACATGCTGTTTTTTACAGAAACTAAACCTGTTCTTTTTATCGTAACGATACTCAATAAGGTTTTGTTCAATATAGTTATACGGGCTTTCTGAAAAAAATCTTTTTTCCTTATTGCCTGCTATATAGAAAAGAAGCAGCATGTATGAGGGAACAAATAAAGCAAAAGCAAACGACGCAATAACTGAATATAATAACGGCTTCGGGCTTAGGTTCCCCGTTGATACTATTACAATAAAAGACAAGCCAAAAGTGATAGAAAAAATTAAAGCAAAGATGTTACTCAATGCTTTGCGGTTTCTTTTAATCTCTTCTGTCATAAAGGTTACTTTATTTTATAAACTCTTTTACAAGGTTATAGGCATCTTCCTTGGCAGTATCAAGGTCATAGTTTTTAATAATGGTATCAAACTGAGGGGCTGTAGCTAATTCTACAGATGCCTTTGCGATACGCATATTAATCTTGTCTTCACTTTCGGTCGAACGGTTTTTAAGGCGTCTTTTCAGTTCGTCAATACTTGGCGGTTTAACAAAAACAGCAAGGGTTTCTTCCGGGAATTTCTTTTTAATGCGAAGTCCTCCGGCTACATCAATGTCAAAAATCACGTTTTTGCCCTGTGCCCATATACGTTCTACCTCGCTTTTAAGTGTACCGTAAAAATTATCACGGTATACCTCTTCCCATTCTACGAAGTCTTCCTGCTTAATATGTTTTTTAAACTCTTCAAGTGATATAAAGTAATAGTCTTTCCCGTTTTCCTCGCCATCCCTTGCGCTTCTTGTAGCTGCCGAAATGGAGAACTCCAAATTAAGTTCGGGTTGTGCCAAAAGGTGTCTTACAATGGTGGTTTTACCCGACCCTGACGGAGCGGAAAATACTATCAGTTTGCCTTTGTTCATGTGTAATCTTACGGCGGTGCCGTTATTATAAAATATTTAAAACCTGTTCTTTAATCTTTTCCAGCTCGTCTTTCATCTGTACTACCAGCTTCTGCATTTGTGCATGGTTAGACTTAGAGCCCATAGTGTTTATTTCACGGCCTATTTCCTGAGTTATGAAGCCAAGCTTACGTCCGTTTGCCTCGTTACCGGCAAGGGTTTCCATAAAATAGTTAAGGTGGTTTTCCAGTCTTACTTTTTCCTCGGTAATATCCATTTTTTCAAGGTAGTATATAAGCTCCTGCTCAAAGCGGTTCTCGTCTACATTTACCTCAAGTTCTGCAATAGCGTTGCTTAGTTTGGTTTTTACGTTTTCTATACGCTCGCTGTCATATGAAACCGTTTCTTTCATCAGTTTAAGGATGTTTGATACCCTTATAAGAAACTCTTTTTCAAGTGCAATACCTTCAGAAACACGGAAACTCTGAATGTTATCAAGTGCCTGATCAACAACCCCCTGAATACTGGTCCATTCGTTTTCGTCTATCTCCTCACGTTCTGTTTTAAGAGCGTCGGGCATACGTACAGCCATTTTAAGCAGTTCGGTCTCATCGCCGTCCACTATCTCTTTCATCTGGTTTATATAGGCCTTAACGATAGGAATATTTACTTTTGATGAAGTCTCTTCGCCTGTTATTTCTACAAACAGGGAAAAGTCTACTTTGCCTCTTTCCAGCCTTTGGGCAATCTGGTTGCGTAGCTTCAGTTCCATTTCGCGGTATGCCGATGGCATTCTTACGCTTAAATCCAGTCCTTTGCTGTTTAGGGATTTTATCTCAACAGTAATTTTTTTTGTGGGTAGTTGTAAAGATGACTTTCCAAAACCCGTCATAGATTGTATCATACAAAAAAATTTGTGGACACAAAGTTAAGTAAAATTCACAAACGCACGGTTATGAGTTAAATATCACTTTTCGCAGTTTGGTTTATAACCGCTTTTTTAGGCGGAGCCGTTACCAGATATACTCCGGCAAATATTAATGCGGCCGATATTATTTTAACCGGATTAAGAGTGTCTTTTCCGAGGCTTACCGCAAAAACAGTGGCAAACAAAGGTTGCAGGTAAATAAAAACAGCAACTGTTGTAGGCTTTAGTTCTTTCATGGAAAGTAGGTTAAGCAGGTAGGTTAAAAAAGTAGAAAACAGTACCACAAAGCCAACTTTTATAGCAATATCCACAGGCATGATTTCCCATTGTACCTGCGATAACTGTTCCCAGCCAAAAGGTAGTACCATAATAAAACCAAATAGGTAAATCCATTTTACAAAAGCAAACGGATTGTATTTGTCCATGAGTTTTTTAACTACAATAAGGTAGAGTCCGTAAGAAACGGCGTTTACAAAAACCAGGAAATTACCCCATAGTTCGTTGTTGCCACCACTAATGCTTTTGCCGTAAAGTATAAGCATTACGGTCCCCACAAGCCCCAGTAGTATGCCACCCACTTTTTTGCGGATTATTTTTTCCTTCATGATAATGGCACTTAATATCAGTACTATCATAGGGGTAGTGACCATAAGTACCGATGCCATTATAGGCGATGTTTGGCTAAGTCCTTCAAAAAAGGTTAGCATATTAAAGGCCACACCAAAAAAGGCAGCAGCTATGATACGGGGGAAATCTTTGAGGGCTATTTTTTGTTTAGTGGCAAAAAGAGCCACAAGCCAGAAAAGAATAACCGATCCGCCCACACGAAGAGCTATAAACCCGAAAGGTTTAATAAAACCCGGCATTACATCTTTGGCAATGGTAAAAGTAACACCGTAAATAACAGAGACCATCGTGGCAGCTGTTAAGGCCAAAAAGCGTTTATTCATTACTTAGGTACTCAATGGCTGCGGTTACGTTTTTAGGGCTGTTGCCTACAAATATCTTATCGTTTGTAATAATAACAGGGCGGCTTAAAAAAGTATAGTGTTCCAGTATGTATTGCTTAAAATCGTTTTCTGTAAGGTTCATGTCTTTCATACCACGTTCCTTATAGAGTTTAGCCCTTTTGCTGAAAAGCTTCTCATAGCTTCCTGTCAGGGCATGCATTTCCTCCAATTGCTTTACGGTAATAGGTTCCTCTTTAATGTCCTGTAAAATAAAACCGTCGGTATTTGGTAACGACTTGATTATCTTTTTGCAGGTATCGCAGGTTTTAAGGTAGTATATCTTTTTCATGTTATGTTTTTATACTTGTTTGCAAAAGTAAGATGTTTTTGTATAATTCTGTGTTGTGGGAAAATCGCAAATTGTAATCGTCAGGTTTTAAGCGGGTAAACATTAACTTTTTTTTTAAAATAAATATTCGTTAAAAAAGTTAAATTTTGTAGCAGACCATTAAAGACCAACTAATTATATCCAATCACCGTTATGATAAGAAAGCTTTGTCTAACTTTTGTATTTTTAGCTTTATCTGCTACGGTTAAAGCTCAGGATAAGCAAAAGGATACTATTAAGGACTATTCTGCCTATAACAGGAAAATTTCTACAGCTGTTTTTTTGTAGGGAGGTATAACGTTTCTTTTGATGATAATGTGGATTATAAGGGTACACATCATGCTGACCCTGCCCAATCAATTTCCAATTCTTTCGACCTTAAGTACGTGAGGCTTCAGGGAACTTTTTATCTTAACGATAAGATAAGTACCAGTGTATTGGTTAACCTTGCCGATTTTAAGCAGGAGCCTACCTCTAAAGTGCTAGAAAACGCTTTTGTGAAGTATGCTTACAACAAATATATAGTATTGCAGTTTGGTCAGTTCAGGCCTTATTTCGGGCGGGAAGATGTTTTTGCCTTTCAGCTCGAAAACTCGTACGACTGGTCTAATCAATATTCACTTTTTGGTAAAAACAACTGGCAGTCATTTCAAATAGGTGTTGCTTTTTTGGGTACGCTGGAACAATCAGGTATACCTCTTAGGTACTTTTTTACGATTTATAACGGCAACGGTAAAAACCAGATAAGTGACAATAATGACCAGAAAAACTATACTCTCAGGTTTGAGTACGATTTCTTACCTCATTATACGCTTGGCTTAAACGGAGGTACATCAAGATTGGCTGCTCAAACAGGTACGGCTTATGGTGTAGATATACAGGGGTTGACCAAATTTTCTCCTTTGTTTGAGTTAAAAACCGCTGCCGAGTATAAGAGAGGAACCAACTTTCTGGATTTTACGGCATCAGAACTTGAAAATCCTAATATCAATGATTTTGAAATGCAGGGTTTTTACATTGTCTCTAAGCTTAGGTTTAATTATAACAAGCCACGAATAAGGGCTTTTGAGGCCAGTTTCAGGTATGAAATACTGTATCCTGATATCTCAATTAACAGAAATTCATATCAAACCTTTACACCAATGTTGAGTATAATAGGGTCTGGGGACTATAATGCTAAAATCTCTATCGTAGGAGTTTTTAACCGATACAAAACCAGTATACCAGATAGTAATATGCATAACAGTAGCCTATTTATTACACAAATACAGGTTCACTTCTAACTAAAAGCCAAAGCCTATGAAACTGGAAATAAATTACAAAATGATGCTGCTGGCAGCAGTAATAGGGATAGTTTTATGGTTTATACCAACTCCCGAAGGTTTGAAGGATAATGCATGGCATCTGTTTTCCATATTTGTTTTTGTTATTGTGGGTATAATTGTAAAGGCAGCACCTATGGGTACCATGGCGATTTTAGGTATTGCCCTATGTGCTTTCTCATTGGTACTGGCTTCTCCGGATGCTAAAAATCCGGCAGCAGAGAGTATAACCAATGCACTGAGTGGTTTTGGCAATTCTATTATCTGGCTTATAGGAATGGCATTTTTTATAGCACGCGGATTTATAAAAACAGGACTGGGTTCTCGTATTGCCTACTATTTTGTAAGTCGTTTTGGTAAAACTACCCTGGGGTTATCTTATGGCCTTAACTTTGCAGATTTGCTCCTGGCCCCTGCAGTGCCCAGTAATACGGCAAGGGCAGGGGGTATAGTTTACCCTATAATGAAATCGGTAGCAATGAGCTTAGGTTCTGATCCTGCAAAACCTGAAACGAATAAGAAAGCAGGGGCTTTTTTAACCCTTAGCACCTATAATGCGAACCTGATAACGTCGACCATGTTTTTAACAGGTACGGCCAGTAACCCTATGGCACAACGTTTTGCTGCCGAACTGGGTGTGACCATCACTTGGGGAAATTGGGCAATAGGGGCTTTGGTGCCGGGACTTTTATGTTTGCTTTTAATGCCTTTGGTATTGTATAAGTTTAGTGCTCCTACTATGAAGAATACCGGAGATGCCCCGTTAATGGCAAAAGAGAAATTAAATGAAATGGGACCTGTAACCCGGAATGAATGGATAATGATAGTGGTATTTTTCCTCTTACTTGTTTTATGGATTTTCGGGCAGCAAATATCTATTGATGCTACTACTACAGCTATTTTGGGCCTTTGTATATTACTGCTTAGCAATGTGCTTACCTGGGAAGATGTAAAATCAGAAAAAGGGGCATGGGATACCATAGTATGGTTTTCTTCTCTTGTAATGATGGCAAGCTATCTGGCGAAACTTGGCTTTATACCTTGGCTGTCTGAAAATATTAAACATTATATTAATGGTTTTAGCTGGTATTATGCCTTCCCTATAATTGTGCTTATTTACTTTTACCTGCATTATATGTTTGCCAGCGCCACGGCTCATGTGGCAGCATTGTATTTTGCACTGTTCTCGGTAGGGGTTAGTGTGGGTGTACCTCCTTTAATGCTGGCACTTTTTCTGGGGTATTGCGGTGGTATATTTGGTACATTAACCCATTACGGGCACGGGCCTGCACCTATATTGTTTGGAAGTGGATATGTAGATATTAATAGTTGGTGGAAAGATGGTTTTGTACTTAGTGTGATATACCTCCTTGTATTTTTTATTGTTGGAGGAGCTTGGTGGAAGCTATTAGGCTACTGGTAAGAGGAAAATGTTTTGTAGTATTGTAGTGCTTTTTAAACTATACACATAATGGACTTACAAACTTCTTTTAAAATAACCCGTACCAGCAGGGAAATATATGCAAAATGGCTGGATAGCTATACGCTGGAACAGCTTAACAAAATACCACAGGGTTTTAATAATAACCTTATATGGAACATAGGGCATATTATGGTATCACAGCAAATACTGGTATATGGCGGAGCCGGATTACCTATGAATGTAAGTGAAGAATTATTAGCTAAATACAGGCGTGGCAGTAAGCCTGAAAGCGATGCAACACAAGAGGAAGTAAACGAAATAAAAAATCTTCTGTTCTCTACTATTGAGAAAACAGAAGATGATTATAAAAATGGCGTATTTACAACATATAACGCAAGGAAGTCAGAGCTGGGCTTTGAACTCTCTTCAACAGAAGATGCCATTACGTTTAACAACTACCATGAGGGTATACATCTTGGTATAATGATGCAGTTAAAAAAGTTTATTTAACCTTAAGATATTCATTTACTTCGCTGTAGGGTAAAAGCAATTCCTTTTGCCCTTCGGCGTAAGATGATATTTCGTAAGAGTTGTAGAATAACAGCAATCCGTTTTCCTTAAAGAAAATATTTTGCGGTAGTACGAACTTATCATTCTCAAACAGGAATCCTGTAGCGTTAATGGATTTTCCTGCTGGGATATTAAATTTCTCCCTAAACTTTTTCTCGGCAAACTGTCTAAAGCCATCTACATTGGTAAAAATGTCTTCATAGCTAAGGCTCTTGCCTGTTTCGGCATCAAAAAGCAATGAGCGTTCTCCTCCGTAACCATGAGCTCCGCCGGTAAAGGTGTAATGGTTTAGTTTTATGCTTATTATACTATCAGATGTGTAATCAACAGTAGCATCTATCTTAGCTTCAAATCCGGTCATTACATCATTAGGAAATTCTTTTTTAAGTTCTTCATACGATCCAAGGAAAGAAGCCATTAAATCTTCATAATTATCCGCTTTATAAGGAGTTTCACCAAAGTAAACAATCCCTTTTACGGTATTGAATATTGTTTTATTAATACTGTCGGCTACAACAGGCACGTTTTCGGCCTCAGGCACATTAATGGTTACGCTTGGGCAATATTCATCACATGGCAGTGATGTTTTTTTATAGTAATTTTTTGTAGAAAAGGCCAAGGCAGGTTTTTCTTCATTTAGTACTTCTTCATCATTGTTTTTCTTGTCCTTGCCACAGCTAAAAAGCATAAATGCGGCTAATAGTAAGGTTAAGTGTTTTGGCATGTTTTAAATGTTATTGTTTTGCAAAAGAGTGCTGTTTCTATACAGGGTCAACTAAATTACAGTAAATTTGCCTACTATACGGATAAAGAATAATTAATTATATGAAATTTAACACAAAAACCATTCATGGCGGACAGCACCCTGACCCTGCTACAGGAGCAGTAATGCCGCCGGTTTATCAAACTTCGACTTTTGCACAAAAGAGCCCGGGGGTACATGGCGGATATGAATACAGCAGGGCTGCAAACCCAACAAGAACAGCATTGGAAAACGCTTTAGCTAGCATAGAGAACGGAACACGCGGACTTGCATTTTCATCGGGTTTAGCGGCGACCGACTGCGTGATTAAACTGCTTAAGCCTAATGATGAGGTAATTGCTATGGACGATCTTTATGGCGGCACTTACAGGATGTTCTCAAAAATTTATCAGGAATTCGGTATTAAGTTCCATTTTGTAGACATGAACAATCTTGATAAATTTCAGTCACTTATTAACGAAAATACCAAACTGGTTTGGGTCGAAACACCAACAAACCCGTTAATGAAGTTAGCCGATATTGAGGCAATTGCCAAAATTACAAAAGAGAAAAATCTGCTTTTTGCGGTAGATAATACTTTTGCCACTCCATACCTGCAAAGGCCATTAGATATGGGTGCCGATATTGTAATGCACTCGGCAACAAAATACCTTGGGGGCCATAGTGATGTTATCGCAGGGGCTCTTATAGTGAAAGACGAGCAACTGGGTGAGCAACTTCACTTTGCACAATTTGCAACAGGAGGCACACTTGGTCCGCAGGATTCTTACCTTGTGCTAAGAGGTATTAAAACATTACATTTAAGGATGCAACGCCACTGTGAAAACGGAGAAAAAGTTGCTAATTTCCTTAGCAATCATCCTAAAGTGAAGGCGGTGTACTATCCGGGACTGGAAAATAATCCGTTTTATAATATTGCCAAAAAACAAATGCAGGGCGGTTTCGGCGGAATGGTATCATTCACATTTGAATCAGGTAAAAAGGAAGATGCAATTAAGTTCCTGGAGAGTGTAAGGGTATTTACCCTGGCAGAATCGTTAGGGGGAGTTGAGTCGTTGGCAAATCATCCTGCTTTAATGACGCATGCATCCATACCGGAAGACAAAAGGAAAGAAATAGGTATTACAGATGATCTTGTAAGGCTTAGTGTAGGGGTGGAAGATGCTGATGATTTACTGGAAGATTTACGCCAGGCACTGGGTTAATCCCTTCATTAATAGCTGTTTTTAAAGGTTTTTTTGTAAGCAGTTAAAAGTCAAATGCCTACCTTTGTTTTTTTACAGAATAATGTATATTTGCGCCGTTAACGAAAACGTTTTCTTAAACATTAAAAAACTTCTAAAGTTATGAGTGGAAGCATAGAAACTTTTATTGAATCAGTTTCAAAAAGAAATCCAAACGAGCCTGAATTTATGCAGGCTGTTAGGGAGGTAGCCGAAACGGTTATTCCTTTTGTAGAGAATAACCCAAAATACCAGGGCAAAATGCTTTTGGAAAGAATGGCTGAGCCTGAAAGAGTTGTGATGTTTCGTGTAAATTGGCTGGACGATAAAGGTCAGATACAGGTAAACAGAGGGTACAGAATACAAATGAATTCGGCAATAGGCCCATATAAAGGGGGGCTTCGTTTTCACCCGTCTGTAAACCTAAGTATATTAAAGTTTTTAGCGTTTGAGCAAACGTTTAAAAACAGCTTAACCACATTACCTATGGGTGGTGGTAAAGGAGGTTCTGATTTTGATCCTAAAGGAAAATCAGATAATGAAATTATGAAATTCTGCCAAAGCTTTATGACAGAACTTTCTAAGCATATAGGTCCTGATACCGATGTGCCTGCGGGTGACATAGGTGTTGGTGGTCGTGAGGTAGGTTATTTATTCGGTCAGTATAAAAGACTGAGAAATGAGTTTACCGGTGTGCTTACAGGAAAAGGAATCACTTTTGGCGGGTCATTAATACGTCCTGAAGCTACAGGTTACGGTTGTGTATACTTTGCACAAAGTATGCTTTCTACTATTCATGAAAGCTTTATCGGTAAAACTGTGGTTATATCAGGTTCAGGTAACGTAGCGCAGTATGCAGCCGAGAAGGTAATGCAGCTGGGAGGTAAAGTAGTTACCATGTCAGATTCTTCTGGTTACATTTATGACGCCGATGGTCTTAATGAAGATAAGCTGGCTTATATTATGGAAATCAAAAATGTTAAGTACGGCAGGATAAGCGAATATCTTGACAGGTATCCTGAAGCTAAGTTTGTTGAAGGTGGTAAGCCATGGGAAGTAAAATGTGATGTGGCATTGCCATGTGCTACACAAAATGAGCTTGACGGAGATGCGGCTAAACAACTTTTAGCAAACGGATGCCACTGTGTGGCAGAAGGGGCAAACATGCCTTGTACTCCTGAGGCTGTTGAAGCTTTCCATGAAGCTAAAATATTATTTGCTCCGGGTAAGGCGTCAAATGCTGGAGGTGTTGCCACTTCTGGTCTTGAAATGTCTCAAAATTCACTTCGTCTAAGCTGGACAAGAGAAGAGGTAGATCAAAGGCTTAAAGATATCATGGCAGATATCCATGAAGCTTGTATTACTTATGGTAAAGATGCCAGCGGTTTTACTGATTATGTAAAAGGTGCTAATATTGCCGGATTTGTAAAAGTAGCCGATGCTATGCTCGCTCAGGGAGTAGTTTAGTAACAACCCAAACTAATATATTTAAAAGCCCTCTATTGTTTAAGGAGGGCTTTTTTTATTAACCGTATACAAAAAAGAGGATAAAAGCGTTTTACCTATATTTGCTGAGTAAATAATCACTGATGAAAAGGTTTTTAACCATACTTATACTTTCGATTTATACAATGGCTTTTGCCCAGTCTAACCAAAGCTGGAGAAGCTATTTTTCGTACAACCAGGTTGTTGATATCACAAATAGCCCAAGCAGGATATTTGCTGCGGGCGAGGTAGGGGTTTTCTCTTACAATGTGCTTACTAATGAGCTGGGTACTTTTACTTCTGTTGACGGACTTAAAACCGAAAACATTACAGCTATATATCACAGTAGTATTTACGGCAAAACATTAGTGGGTAATGAGAACGGTTTACTACTGGTTATTAACGATGACAATTCCATATTAAATGTTATTGATATTGTGGAGGAAACTACGGTTGCCCAAAACAAGAAAAAAATAAATCATATTTATGAGTATGAGGGGAAGGCCTATATTTCATGTGATTTTGGAATAGCGGTATTTAACCTGCAAACACTGGAGTTTGGAGACACCTATTATTTAGGGCCTAACGGTGCCGAGATTGCTGTAAAGCAAAGTGCAGTGTACAATGGTTATATATATGCTGCCACTGCCGAAAATGGTATTAGGAGGGCAGTGTATACCAATCCAAACCTTAATGACTTCAGTCAATGGAACGAATTTGCTTCAGGGCAATATACGGGAGTTACTTCTTTTGCAGGGAACTTGTTTGCTACAGATGCTATAGGTACGGTTTACAGGCTTTTAAATGATACTTTTTCATTTTTTACGGCCATGCCCGAGGCTGTTGTTGACTTACGTTCGGCAGGAGGGTATCTGATTATTACGACTCCCGGACTTATAGATGTGTATAACGAGCAGCTTATGCTGATGCAGACTTTAGATTCTATTCCTATTTCCAGTGTAACATTTTCTTGTGCAACTATAGTGAATGAGAAAATTTATACCGGTACAACAGATAAAGGTGTGTTTACGGCAGCTTTGAATAATTTGTCTTTTTTTGTAGATATAACGCCGGACGGGCCGCTCGAGAATAGGATTTTCTCATTGGAAAAATCGGCAAATAACCTATGGGCAGTATATGGAGGTTATAATATTTTTTATACTCCCGATTATGCTCTTAAAGGAATTAGTCGTTTTACACCTGAAGGGTGGAAACATATACCGTATTATACACTTCCGGAATACCCGCAGTCATTATGTGACATAGTAGTGAAACCGGGTTTGGAAAGTCCGGTTTATATAGCCTCATATCAGTCGGGGCTTTTAAAGTTAACAGGTGGAGAACCCGAAATTTTATATGACGACAGTAATACAGGTAATAACGGGCTTGAGTCACTTGTGCTTTCTTCTGCACCTGATTATAAAAGTATAAGGATTAATGGGCCTGCGTTTGACAGAAACGGTAACTTATGGATGACGAATTCTGCTGTACTGAAACCTTTAAAAGTACTTAGGTCAAACGGACAGTGGGCAGAATATAGTTTTGAGGATATAACCTCTGGTCCTGAAAGTGATGATTATGGTCGTTTGGTTATTGATAAAAACGGTACTAAATGGATACCAAGCAGAGATAACGGTATAATAGCGTTTAATGAAAACTTAGGGAACAAATATGTGGTGATTAGGGGAGATGCAAGTAATTTACCCAGTGATTATGTAAAGTGCCTGACGATAGATAATCGTAATCAATTATGGATAGGTACTGTTAGGGGATTAAGAATAATTTCTAGTGTGGAACGGTTTGTTACCGAAAATGAATTAAGCACCAATTCCATAATTATTCTTGAGGACGGGCTGGCTCAGGAACTAATGTATGAGCAGGTTATAAATGATATTGTTGTAGACGGGGCTAATAACAAATGGATTGCTACGGGAGGATCCGGAGCTTTTTTAGTGTCATCTAACGGGCAGCAAACCCTGTTTCATTTTACAAAGCAAAACTCTCCGCTTCCAAGTAATTCCATTTTGGATATAGAGCTGGATCCTGTAACGGGTGAAGTGTTTTTTGCTACCGAAAAAGGTATGGTTTCTTATTTAGGAAATTCTACAGCAGGCGAAGACGATCTTAATAATGTTTATGTATACCCTAATCCGGTGCGTCCGGAGTTTGCAGGAGATGTTACCATAAGCGGACTTATGGATAAGGTAAACCTTAAAATAACAGATATTGAGGGTAACCTAGTATATGAAACCACTTCACAGGGAGGTACCGTTACTTGGGATACCAAAGCTTTTGGTAACTATAAAGTAGCCTCAGGTGTTTATATGATTTTCATATCATCTGACGACGGAACCAAAACCAAAGTGAAAAAAGTAATGATAATAAGAGGGCGTTAAGGTGCTGGTAAAAACAAAAGCAATAGTAATAAGTTCGCTGCGCTATCAGGAAAAAAGTTTGATAGTGAAATGTTTTACTGAGAGTGATGGGCTAAAATCCTACTTTATAAGGGATGCTTTTTCAAATAGGAAAAGCAGCCAGAAAATCGCTTTTTTTCAACCGTTAAACATACTTGAAATAGAAGCTGCCCATAAAAATAAAGGCAGCCTGGAATATTTTAAGGAGGTAAAGCTGGCGCACCCGTATTATACGGTGAATACTGATATAGCCAAAACCACCATTGTTATGTTTCTTTCAGAAATGCTGCATCACAGCATTAGGGAAGAAGAAAAAAATGAAAGCCTGTATCATTTTCTTGAAACCGCACTTTTATGGTTGGACAGTCATGATGAGACAGCCAATTTCCATTTGATATTAATGATGGAAATAACAAAGTTTCTCGGCTTTTTTCCTCAAAAGTCAGATGAGGAAGATGATTACTTTGAAATGACAGAAGGAGTGTTTACCCAATTTCCGTCAGTAAGCTGTCTCACAGCTAATGAAACCCTACTATTAAAAAGGCTAATGACACTAAAGCTGGACAATAGTGCCAAAAGCTTTCATGTAAGTGAGCGACAGGCTTTATTGAAAATCCTGTTGGATTATTATGCTTTTCATTTGGACGGTTTTAAAAGGCCTAAGTCGCTTGATGTGCTTAAAGAAGTATTCAGTTAATCACAGTTACCGTCTATATCACAACTTTCCCCTTTTATGGTCTTGAAAGAGGTTTTAGGATGAGAAGCCTGCCATTCTTCAAAGGCTTTTTCTAACGTTTGTGTAAAGGCCTCGCTTTCCTGAGCTCCCGAAACGGCATACTTGCGATTAAATACGAAAAATGGCACTCCGCGTACACCCAGCTGTTGTGCCTCGTTTATATCGGCTATAACGTCGTTTGTAAACTCACCATTATTCATGGCATCAGCAAGTTTATTGGCATCCAGTCCCATTTCTATTGACAGGAGTAAAAGCGTTTGGGCATCGTCAATGTTTTTTCCTTCGGTAAAGTAAGCCTTGAACAGTCTTTCCTCAGCTTCGTTTTGTTTGCCGTATTTTTTGGCAAAATGCAAAAAGCGATGGGCGTTAAAACTATTGGCAGGTATGGCCTTGTCAAAGTTATAAGTTAGTCCAGCCTGTGCCGCCATATTGGTTACATAATCGTTCATGCCTTTTGCTTCTTCAAGGCTAATATTTTTATGTTCGGCTAAGTACTCGTGTATGTTTTTGGTTGGATCTGTTTTAAGTTCAGGCGAAAGTAAAAAGCTTTTCCATTCTATTTCCACGTCATTTTTCCCTTCAAAAGTTGCAAGGGCCTCTTCAAATCTTCTTTTGCCAATGTAGCAAAAGGGACACATAATGTCACTCCATATTTCTATTTTCATCACAGTAAAATTTATATGGGGTTAGTCACAAAAACTATACCCGTTACCCTTTTTGCGCTCTTTATTTGTGGCAACAATTACGTGCGACTCTTCTTTTTTATCATTCAGTACGTTATTCATAAAGTCTACAACAGTTTGTGGGTCTTTGCCAAACAGCTCATCACTGTATTCGTGTCCGCCATTGCAATAAGTTACCAGTTTGGCGCTTCCGTTAAGGTCAATAATATGATTGTAAATAGAATATGAGCCAAAAAGCATAAGCCATCCCGAAGCATTTGTAGGGCAGTAATGGTGTGCCGCTGTTGCATAAGGTACTGTAGTGTCACAGCTTCCGTGGAAAAGAAGCGTAGGGATAACACTCTCTTTAGTGATGAGGTTAATGTCCATAATGGCACCTGCGCCCGATATCACTCCGGCATATTTAAAATCGTTAGGCAGTTTGTTAGGATAAAGTCCCATTATATCCCTATCCCAATAGGCGGCATGTAATGCGGTTTCGGCACCTGCGCTACTACCCGAAATGAATATTTTTGAAGTATCGATATTGTATTTTTCACTATTATTAATGAAGTATAGCGTAGCCTGCCATAGCTGGTTTGCCGCTATTTGTATGGCTTTCACTTTTTCGGTCAGGATGCCGTCACAGCTAAACTTGCGGTTTTTCATATAAAGTGTGTAGCTTATAGATGCTGCTACATAGCCCTGAGATGCTGCGTGTTTTGAAATAGTGTGTCCCCATTCGCGGGTTCCTCCTGCAAAACCTCCGCCATGAACATGTATAAGCAATGGTTTTTTTTCTTTTCCCTGTGTTTTTGGCAGGAAAAGATCGAGTTCCAGTTTTGTAGAATCGTTTACAAAATAGGTTAGTGTTTTAAAGTCCTGTGCTTTTGCCGAAACGAATAATACAAAGGCAAATAGCAGGAGTGAGAATTTTTTCATGATTTAGATACGGTTTGTTACAAACTTACATAAAAGTTTAAAGTCATTATTTTGATGCTTTTCTTTTAGTCCTAAACGATGTTGTATTGAGAAGTCGCTTTAAGTTTTTTGATTTTATAATTTATTCAACATTGTGAGGTGTTTTTAACAAAAATGATTATTGTTTTTTATGAAAACGTTATTTCTTGCGCAAGTTTGCTGATTATTCCCATTCCTTAAAAAAAATCCTTACATTCGCAGATTATTTTTTAGAATGCAATTTGTAATGAGCAAGAAGTTTACTGAATATAAGGGACTTGACCTGCCAACAGTGGCGGGCGAGGTACTTGATTTCTGGAAGAAGGAAAATATTTTTGATAAGAGTGTAACTACACGTGACGGGAAACCGCAGTATGTGTTTTTTGAAGGCCCGCCTTCGGCAAACGGACTGCCGGGTATTCACCACGTAATGGCGCGTGCTATTAAAGATATTTTCTGCCGTTACCAAACCCAGAAAGGTTTCCAGGTAAAACGCAAAGCCGGGTGGGATACACACGGACTTCCGGTAGAGCTTGGTACCGAAAAGGAACTTGGCATTACAAAAGAAGATATTGGTACAAAAATATCTGTTGAAGAATATAACGAAGCCTGTAAGCGCACGGTAATGCGTTATACAGACGTATGGAATGACCTAACCGAAAAAATGGGTTACTGGGTAGATATGGAAGATCCGTATGTTACCTACAAATCCAAATACATGGAATCGGTTTGGTGGTTACTGAAACAGATTTATGATAAAGGCCTTTTATACAAAGGTTATACTATACAGCCCTATTCACCTAAAGCGGGTACCGGTTTAAGTTCGCACGAGGTTAACCAGCCGGGTGCTTACCGTGATGTGACTGATACTACTATCGTCGCTCAGTTCAAAACAGTGGCAGATACGCTTCCTGATTTCCTTAAAGGTTTTGGAGAGGTTGATATCATGGCATGGACTACTACGCCATGGACATTGCCAAGTAACACTGCACTTACCGTAGGTCCTAATATTGATTATGTGTTGGTACAAACTTTTAATCAGTATACATTTGAGCCAATAAATGTGGTACTTGCCAAAAATCTTATCGGGAAACAGTTTGGTAAAAACTACTTCGAAAGTGAAGATGCTGCCGATTTTGAAAACTTCAAAGAAGGAGATAAAAAAATACCATACAAAGTAGTTGCCGAAGGAAGAGGTAAAGACCTTGTAGGAATCCGTTATGAGCAGTTATTGCCATTTGTATTACCATACCAAAACCCTGAAAATGCATTCCGTGTAATCTCGGGTGATTTCGTAACTACCGAAGACGGTACCGGTATAGTACACACAGCGCCTACTTTTGGTGCCGATGATGCCAAGGTGGCAAAAGAGGCGAAGCCGGAAGTACCGCCAATGCTTGTACTGGATAAAAACGGAAACTCTGTGCCGCTTGTAGATCTTCAGGGAAGGTTTATTGACGGATTGGGCGATCTTTCAGGTAAGTATGTTAAAAATGAATACTATGATAAAGGGGAAGCACCGGAAAAATCAGTAGATGTTGAAATTGCTATCCGTTTAAAAGAAGAAAATAAAGCCTTTAAGGTTGAGAAATATGTTCACAGCTATCCGCACAGCTGGAGGACAGATGAGCCGTTACTATACTATCCGTTAGATAGCTGGTTTATCCGTGTTACCGACGTGAAGGACAGGATGTTTGAACTGAATGAAACCATAAACTGGAAACCTAAGGCTACCGGTGAAGGACGTTTTGGTAACTGGCTTAAAAATGCCAATGACTGGAACCTTTCACGTTCCCGTTACTGGGGTATACCGCTTCCTATATGGAGAACAGAGGATAAGACAGAAGAAATGATTATCGGTTCTGCAGAAGAACTGTATAATGAAATAGAAAAAGCCATAGCAGCAGGTGTTATGAGCGAAAATCCGTTTAAAGGATTTGAGCCGGGTAACATGAGCGAAGATAATTATGAGCTTATCGACCTGCATAAAAATGTTGTAGACGGCTTAATACTCGTTTCACCAAGCGGAAAGCCAATGAAACGCGAAAGCGATCTTATTGATGTTTGGTTTGACAGTGGGGCTATGCCTTATGCACAATGGCACTATCCGTTTGAAAATAAGGAACTGGTAGATAACCATACGGCTTATCCTGCCGACTTTATCGCCGAAGGAGTAGACCAGACAAGAGGTTGGTTCTATACGCTACATGCTATAGGTACACTGGTATTTGATCAGGTGGCTTATAAAAACGTAGTAAGTAACGGGCTTGTACTGGATAAGAACGGACACAAAATGTCCAAGCGCTTAGGTAATGCTGTAGATCCGTTTGAGACACTTGCAGAATATGGCCCTGATGCTACCCGCTGGTACATGATTAGTAATGCAAACCCATGGGATAACCTTAAGTTTGATATAGAAGGAGTGGCCGAAGTAAGACGTAAATTCTTTGGTACTCTGTATAATACATATTCATTCTTTGCGTTATATGCCAATATTGATAACTTCAGTTTTGCTGAACCGGAAGTTCCGCTTAATGAAAGGCCTGAAATAGACCGCTGGATTTTATCTGAGCTTAACACACTTATAAAAGATGTAGATAGCTTCTACGCCGATTATGAGCCTACAAGGGCGACAAGGGCGATATCTGACTTTGTTCAGGAGAATTTGAGTAACTGGTATGTAAGACTTTGCAGAAGACGTTTCTGGAAAGGGGAGTATGCACAGGATAAAATAGCGGCTTACCAAACGCTTTACACCTGTCTTGTAACTGTGGCTAAACTGAGTGCTCCTGTAGCGCCTTTCTTTATGGACAGACTTTATAAAGATTTAACACAAGCTTCACAGAAAGAGACATTCGAAAGCGTACATTTGGCCGATTTTCCACAGTATGCTGATAACTTTGTTGATAAATCGTTAGAAAGCAGAATGGAGAAGGCGCAAACAATTTCATCATTAGTTCTTTCGTTAAGGAAGAAGGAGATGATTAAAGTGCGCCAACCGTTGCAAAAGGTAATGATACCGGTACTTGACGCAAAACAGAAGGGTGAGATTGAAGCAGTTTCAGAACTGATTAAGGCTGAGGTAAATGTGAAGGAAATCGAATTGATGGACGACGCTTCAGACGTGCTTGTTAAGCAAATCAAACCTAACTTTAAAGTACTGGGGCCACGATTCGGGAAAGATATGGGTCTGATTTCCAAAGAGATACAAAATTTCTCACAGGAACAGATCAATGAGATTGAGAAGAGCGGCAGCCTGGATGTTGTTATTTCAGGAAAAAGTATTACTTTAACAAACGAAGATGTTGAGATTTCTTCGCAGGATATCGAAGGCTGGTTAGTGGCAAATTCAAACGGTATTACAGTAGCGCTTGATATTACCATTACCGACGAACTAAGGAACGAAGGTATTGCCCGAGAGCTTGTAAACAGGATTCAGAACATAAGGAAAGATTCAGGATTTGAAGTTACCGACAGGATTAAAGTTTACCTGAAAGATAACGAAGTGCTGGAGCAGGCTGTTAAGAATAACGAGAGTTACATAAAGTCTGAAACCCTTACGGATGAACTGATATTTAATGAAGAAATTGAAAACGGTACAGAAATTGAATTTGATGAGATAAAAACACTAGTATTAATTTCAAAATAATTGAAATATGGTAGATGAGCAGCAAATAAGATATTCGGACGCGGATTTAGCCGAGTTTAAGGAGCTTATTACTAAAAAGATAGAAAAAGCTAAAGCTGATCTTGACTTAATTAAGAGTGCCTACATGAATGATTTAAACAACGGTACAGATGATACATCGCCTACGTTTAAAGCATTTGAAGAAGGTAGTGAGACTATGTCTAAAGAAGCCAACTCTCAGCTTGCTATCCGTCAGGAAAAGTTTATTCGTGACCTTAAAAATGCCCTTATAAGAATTGAAAACAAAACTTATGGCATTTGTAAAGTAACCGGTAAGCTTATTGGTAAAGAAAGACTTAAACTTGTACCTCACGCTACCATGAGTATCGAGGCAAAAAACATGCAAAGATAAATTGTAATATCAGGGCTGCTTTTAGCGGCCCTTACTTTTTTATTTTATCACCTTACTTAACACATCTTGACCTGTAACTTTAAAATCCCGTATACAGGCACGCTTTTTTGCGGTTTATTTCTCCATATTAAACCTTTTGCATTCTATTAACTAAGGTCTGATAATTATTATTTAATAATTTCATTTATTTTTGCGGGTAAAATTTTAAAAATGTCTTTAAAGAAAGCCTACCTTATTGTTATCCTTATACTGATTATAGATCAGGTTTCAAAAATCTACATAAAAACTCATTTCGTGTTGCGTGAAGATATTCCGGTTATGGGTCTAAATTGGTTTAGGATATATTTTATTGAAAATGAAGGTATGGCTTGGGGTGCTGTTATTCCGGGGGCATACGGTAAGCTGATACTTACCCTTTTCAGGATAGTTGCAGTAGGTGGTATAGGGTATTGGTTATATGATTCTGTAAAGAAAAATTACTCCAATTACCTTATTATATCCATATCGCTTATTTTGGCAGGAGCTTTTGGTAATATAATCGACTCGGTTTTCTACGGACTTATTTTTGATTACAGTAGCCCTAACCATGTGGCTACTTTATTTTCAGACAATCCATATGGAACAGTTTTTCACGGTAAGGTGGTAGATATGTTCTATTTCCCTATAATCACCGATGGTAAATTCCCTTCATGGTTCCCAATATGGGGAGGAGAAAGCTTTACTTTCTTTAATGCTGTTTTTAACGTTGCCGATGCTGCAATTTCTGTAGGTGTGGGTATATTGCTTCTTTTCAATAAAAGAGCGTTTGCTAAGCCTCAGGGCGTAGTTACAGAGTAGGTTAAAGTTAAAATCGGTAAATCTCTTTTGGGGTAACACAATAATCCAGTACCATATCGTTTGGATGTGTGTCGTCTATACTTTCTTCGGCTTCAAAAAAGGATAATCCTATTTTTATCACATCCTCTTTGCAACTGGCTAAAAAGCGGTCGTAAAACCCTTTTCCGTAGCCTGTGCGGTGTCCTTTAGTATCAAAAGCTAAAAGCGGAACAAATACCACGTCTATTTTAGTATCGGGTACCTCTATACCGTCAACCGGTTCCGGTATGCCATATTCGTTTTTTTTAAGACGTGTATTATCGGTAAGCAGGTATTGTGTCATGCTACAGTCATCAAAATTAGATTTTGAAATAACTACTTCCTTATCTTTTCCGGCAAGTATTTGTAAAATGTATTCGGTTTGGATTTCCTTATGCTCTTCAATACTAAGAAACAGGTGGAAATAGGTTTTATCCCAAATATTCAGTTTCAGCAATTGGTTTGCTATTGCCAAGCTTTGTTGTTCAATCTCATCAAAGCTCATAGCATTACGAAGTGCCTTATATTTTATGCGGAGTTCTTTTTTAATCATGTTGCAGTTTTTGGGTAATATGGAAAACAGCATCTCCCTGATACACTATAGGGGCATCGTTAGCATTAATAATATATCCGGCGTGTGGTGCTTTTACCTTATGTTCAAACTTACCAAACGGATCGGTTATATAAGCTATTACCTCACCTTTTTCCACAAACTTACCTACATTACAATGTAACTGGAATAATCCGGAAAAACGGGCGCGCACCCATCCTGATCTTTCAATGTAAATAGAAGGTCCGGGAGCTTCCTTAGCGTTCTTTTTGGGGTTAAGCATATCAAAGTGCGCTAAAAAGCGTTTTGCGCCTTTTACACCTTCCTGAGTGATGTCGTTGTTAATATCTAACGATTTCCCTCCCTCAAACAACAACATTTTTACACCCATCCTGCCACAGGCATTTCTAAACGAGCCCGAAATGTTTTTGGAATAAAGGGTAAAGGGTGCATTAAACACATCGGCAAGCTGTTTTAATTCTTCATTGTTTGGTACAATACGAATTTGTGCTGCATTAAATCTGCTGGCACCACCGGCATGGAAGTCTACACAGTAATCTATATGAGGTACGATTTCGTTTAGCAGGTGGAAAGCAAAACGACTGGCAAGCGATCCGCTCTTACTACCGGGGAAAACCCTGTTTAGGTCACGTCCGTCAGGAAATTCACGGGTTTTATTTACAAAACCGAATACGTTAATTACCGGAATACAAATAATGGTTCCGCGTTTGGGTTTGTTTATTTTACGAACTATAAGCTGGCGTACAATTTCAACGCCGTTAATTTCGTCTCCGTGCAGCCCGGCGCTAAAAAGAACAACGGGTCCGTCGATTTTAGCCCTTTCCACAATAATGGGAACCTTAAGTTTTGTCATGGTATGCAGGCGTGCAATTTCCATGTTTATGGTTTTGCTGTCACCCGGTAATACGGTCTCTCCCAGTATGGTAATCTCCCTGTGTTTTGCCATAATTTTACAGAAAGGGTAAAAATAGGAATTATCAGTAATTTTTATGTGTTTAACCTGTGTTTTTTAAGACTCGGGGTAATGATTTGTTTTTTAAATTTGTAATATGCAAACTCCGCTGGAATTACAAATACAAACCCTTCCCGACAGCCCCGGTGTTTACCAGTATTACGATAAAGATGGTAAACTGCTGTATGTGGGTAAGGCCAAGAACCTTAAAAAGAGGGTTTCATCTTATTTTACAAAAGTTCACGACTCAGGTAAAACAAGAGTACTGGTAAAAAAAATAGCCAGTATCAAACATATTGTTGTGCCTACAGAGAATGATGCATTGCTGCTGGAAAACAATCTTATCAAAAAGTACCAGCCACGCTATAACGTTATGCTTCGTGATGATAAGACTTACCCGTGGATTTGTATTAAGAAAGAACCTTTCTCGCGTATTTTTTCTACCCGAAGGCTGGTAAAAGACGGGTCGGAATACTTTGGCCCATACACCAACTTCAAAACGGTACATACATTACTGGAGCTTATTAAGGAACTTTATCCGCTACGTACATGCAATTATGATTTGAGTGCAGGTAATATAAAAAGCGGTAAGTATAAGGTTTGCCTTGAGTACCATATAGGGAACTGTAAAGGACCCTGCGAAGGTTATGAATCGCTGGAACAATACCAAAGCAATGTAAATGCGGTAAGGGAAATACTTAAAGGGAACTTTAAGGAAAGCCTTAAGGATTTTAAAAACCTGATGCAGGAACTGGCCGCCGAAATGAAATTTGAGGAAGCCCAGAAAATAAAAGAAAAGATTGAGGTGCTGGAAAACTATCAGGCGCGCTCTACCGTATTTAATCCGAAGATATCTAACATCGATGTATTTACCATAATATCTGATGAGAGTATGGCTTATGTGAACTTTATACAGGTGTCACACGGTGCCATTATCCGTTCACATACTATGGAAATAAAAAAGAGACTGGAAGAAACAGATGAGCAGTTGCTTGAACTGGCCGTTGTAGAGCTTAGGGCACGCTTTGATTTGCGCTCAAAAGAGATATTGCTGCCTTTTGAACTGGATTTGGGGCCTGATGTAAAAATAACAGTACCTAAACTTGGGGATAAAAAGCAAATTTTAGATTTGTCTGAACGCAACGCTAAGTTTTATCGTATGGATCAGCTTAAGCAAATTAAGATAGTTGATCCCGACAGGCATACTAACCGTATTATGGCACAAATGAAAAAAGATTTGCGCCTTCCGTTTGAGCCAAGGCATATTGAGTGTTTTGATAACTCAAACATTCAGGGTACTAATCCGGTGTCGGCGTGCGTTGTGTTTAAAGACGGAAAACCAAGTAAAAAGGACTACCGTCATTTTAATATAAAAACGGTTGAAGGTCCTAACGATTTTGCTTCTATGGAAGAAGTGGTCTACAGGCGATACAAGCGTCTTTTGGATGAGAATGAACCCCTGCCACAGCTTATTATTATAGATGGTGGTAAAGGTCAGTTATCATCGGCTTTAAAAAGCCTTGATGACTTGGGATTGAGAGGTAAAATCACTATTTTAGGCATTGCTAAAAGACTCGAGGAAATTTTCTATCCGGGGGATTCCATTCCACTGTATCTGGACAAGAAATCAGAGACTTTAAAAATAATACAGCACCTCAGGAATGAGGCGCACCGTTTCGGGATTAATTTCCATAGGGATAAACGTAGCAAAGGAGCGCTCCAAACGTCAATAGAAAGCATACCGGGTATAGGGGAGAAGACAATGATAGCGCTTTTGAAAGAGTTTAAGTCGGTTAAAAGGCTGTCTGCCGCCCCCGAAGAAGACATTGCAAAAGTTGTAGGCCCTGCAAAAGCTAAAAAAATTACAGAATTCTATAAAAGTAAAACGTAATGAATAAACCGCTCCTTACCCTGCTATTTTTAATCACTTTTTATACTATTTCGGCTCAGGAAAACGATACCCTGCCGAAACATAAACCAAAAATAGGGGTGGTGCTGAGTGGAGGAGGGGCAAAAGGACTTGCCCATATTGGTGCTTTAAAAGTACTCGAAGAGGCCGGAATAGAAATATCCTATATAGGCGGTACCAGTATGGGAGCTATAATCGGGGGGCTTTATGCTTCCGGTTACAGTGCAAATCAATTGGATTCCATTTTTCAGAGGGTAGATTCAGATGCTTTGCTTCGTGATTATATTCCAAGAGGTTCCAAAAACTTTTTTGAGAAAAGAAATGATGAAATTTACGCCTTAACACTTCCGTTTAAAAACTTTAAGTTAGGGTTTCCAACAGCTGTTTCAAAAGGACTTTACAATTATGCAATTATAAACAGGCTCACCAATCATGTTAGGCACGTTAGGGAATTTGACAGCCTGCCTATTCCGTTTGTTTGTATTGCTACAGATATTGAAACCGGGGAGGAGGTAGTATTGCATAAGGGTATACTACCGGATGCGATTCTTGCCAGTGGAGCTTTTCCGTCATTATACTATCCGGTGGAGATAGACGGGAGACTGCTTATTGACGGAGGGGTTACCAATAACTATCCGGTAGAGGAAATCAGGAAGATGGGTGCCGATATTATTATTGGGGTTGATGTTCAGGACGGACTGAAATCCCGCGATGAGATTAAAGGTGCAACCGGGGTACTCGTCCAGATCAATAACTACCAGATGATCAAAAAAATGGAAAAGAAACGGAAGGAGACTGATGTATATATAAAACCGGATATTTCGGGCTACTCGGTTATTTCTTTTGATCAGGGGCGGGAAATTATCAGAAAAGGAGAAGAGGCTGCTTTAATATTATATGATACGCTAAAAAAACTGGGTGGTGATAAGCCTATAGTAAAAAGATGTACCGAGGCAAAAGATACTCTTAATATTGAATATATTAATGTGAATGAGTTGGAATATTACACCAAATCATACGTGATAGGTAAGCTAAGGTTTAAAGGAGGTACAAAAATTACTTACGATAAACTTGATGCCGGAATAAGTAGTCTTAGCGCTACACAAAACTTTAATTCCATTTCCTATTCTTTTGAAAAAGGACCTAACGGAGGCGATGTGCTTAATATGAACTTAAGTGAAAATCCTGTGAACCGCTATTTGAAATTCGGGCTTCACTATGACGGGTTGTATAAGAGCGGTATACTGGTTAACCTTACCCAAAAGAAACTGTTGTTTCAAAATGACGTTGCATCGCTTGATGTGATATTGGGAGATCACTTCCGTTATAACCTGGATTATTATCGCGATAATGGTTTTCATATCAGTTACGGTTTCCATTCAAGCTATAGTAATTTCAACAGGAATATATCTGCCGAATATAATGAGGGAGAATTTTTAAGGACATTTGGGGTGAATTCGCTTAACCTTGATTTTACCGATTTTACCAATAAGGTATACCTGCAAACCATTTTTGCACAAAAGTTCCTGATTGGTGCAGGTGCCGAACTAAAGCATTTAAAGATTAAGAGTGAAACGGTAGAGTCTAACAGTATTTTTGACGACAGCGATTATTTCTCACTATACGGTACACTTAAATACGACTCTTATGATAACAAATACTTTCCTAAAAAGGGATGGTATTTTACCGGTGAGGCAAAAACGTTTTTATTCTCATCTGATTACAATAATATTTTTGGGCGTTTCAGCATCTTTAAGGCAGATATGGGTATAGTACATGAGATAGTGCATAACCTGTCGTTAGAATTGCAAACAGAAGGCGGTTTTGCTGTTTCCAGCGATACTACAGTGCCGTTTTTTGATTTTATTTTAGGAGGATACGGATATCTTATGACAAATAACTTCCGTCATTTTTACGGATATGATTTTTTGAGCCTTTCAGGAGACAGTTACATCAAGGGAACTGCAACACTTGACTATGAGTTTGTAAAGAAAAATCATATTAACTTTACAGCAAACTTTGCCAATTTAGGACACAGGATTTATGATGAGGGTAATATATTCAGTGTGCCTCAGTATAGCGGATATGCTTTTGGTTATGGTATGGAAACCATAATAGGACCTATAGAGATAAAACACAGCTGGTCTCCCGATACCAAAAATCACTATACCTGGTTTAGTGTAGGTTTCTGGTTCTAAATTTTCACAGAAGTTTAAAAGGAATATATAAAAAGCCAAAAGGCAGGATTAACTATCCTGCCTTTCTGTTATATCATCATTTTCCGAATAGGAGTCGGGTTCCTGTTTGGGCTTTACAGTCAAAACCTTATAAAAAAAGTATGCTGCCATGGCGACCACAATTCCCTGTGCGCTTACCATTACTATTATTGCTTCTGTTTTCATGCTGTTGCCCTCCCTTCTTTAACTCGTTTTAAATATGCTCTGTACACTACTACGCTAATAAAGATAAACAAAGTTATTAATAATAACCTGCCCAGTGTTTTATACATCACGTGATTCGTGAATTTACCTTCAGCGATTTTATCTTTAGGGTATACTTTATCCCCCTGACTAACAACTGTATGTTGTTTGTCTTTAAATGAGTAGGTTTTATAATCGGTATATTTTACGGTATGTATGTTGCTTTGCGATTTATCAAACACCTGTTTTTCGTTCTCAAAAGCAATTTTTACAAAGTTAGGCGTTACGGAGTCTACTACACCAAATTCGGCAGAGCCATAATCCTCGGCATAATAAGCATCAGCAAACCACTCTTTGTTATGGGTGTCATTATTCATAACCTTATTGGTCATATCCGGTACACTGGCAAGAAGAACCCATCCTAACAGACATGGCGTTACAACAAGTATGACGTATTTAAAGAATACCGGAACTTTAATATCGGCACCCAGGTTGATTTCTTCCCATCCTCTTTTTATACCGAAAATCCATGCAAACAGTACGGTTTCAAGGAAAGCAAACACTACAAGGCTTACGGTACCTGCCCAATAGTCGTATTCATCAAATACACCTTCTTTAAAGAAGATAACGGTTGGTAATCCCATTATGAGGGCAATAAGCCCGAAGGACCATGCTCCTTTGTTGTTTTTCCAGCCAAACTCATCGCGCATAAAGCCAATCCATGGTGTACCCATGGCGAGGGACGAGGTAATACCGGCAAAGAACAATAGCCCGAACCAGAATACCCCTGCAAAAACGGCGAGGACGTGACCCCATTGCTGGAAGAGGTAAGGCATAGTTTGGAATGCCATACCGAAACCTGCGTTTTGAAGTACCCAGTCAAGACCAAGGTAACCTGCAGCGATAGGAATTACTATTGAACTACCTAAAACTACTTCTACAAATTCGTTCATGAAACCTGCGGAAACAGCATTTAAGGCAATATCGTCTTTAGATTTTATGTAGGCCGCATAACAGTGTACGGTACCCATACCTACAGACAGGGTAAAGAATATCTGCCCGGCGGCGGCGAGCCATACCTTAGGGTTGGCGAGGGAGTCAAACTGTGGTGTCCATAAGAAGTTAAGTCCATCCCATGCATTTGCATTAGGGAACAGGTCTGATGCTCCGTCTGTTCCAAGAGTTAATCCTTTAAATGCCAGTACAGCACCAAAAAGGATAAGTAGCGGCATACCTATTTTTGCTACTTTTTCAATACCACCTAAACCTTTAGAGAGTATGTAAGTATTTAATAGTAAGCATATTATGTAAAAAACAACAGCTTCATAAGGAATGCCTGTAGTACTTTTTGCTATTGTGGTATAGGTATCAAAAAATCCTGCCACTTGAGCCTGATCCATACCCACAAAAGTTCCTTTTATTGTGTGGTATACATAAGACATAGTCCAGGATTCGATATAACAGTAGTATGATGCGACGGCGATATTGGTAAATATACCAAAGACACCAATGTATTTCCATATTCGGCCTTTAGCCATGGTGTCCAGAATGTAAGGAGTACTGTGGTTGCCGTATCTTCCTCCAAAACGGCCGGTAGACCATTCAATAAAAAGGAGAGGGATTCCCATTACTACAAAACACACGAGGTAAGGTATAATAAAGGCGCCACCTCCGTTTTGAACTGCCTGTACCGGGAATCTTAAAAAGTTACCTAATCCAACCGCATTACCTGCCATTGCCAGAATTAAGCCAACACGCGAGCCCCACGATTCTGCTTTCGCTGCCATAAAGGATATTTGTTTTTTGGTTATTAAACGGTTTCAAAGATAGAAAAACAAATAGAAAAGTAAAGAAAAGGTCAATTAAATTAAAAATCCGTAAAGTCTTTTAACATAAGTGGTTCATATTTTTCAAACAGCCTAAAATCACATCAACAGATTCATAACCAAAGCCGATTTTAACGTGAAACTCAAATTTTTGCTGAGAATGTGTCCTAAATATAAATATTGTATAATAATTAGGGAGCAAAATTAAATTTTTACGATATTTGTCTTATGAATATGAGTTGGACAGATTTATTAAGCCACCTGAAATTTCTTATCAAGAGAAATCCGGAATGATATATATTATTTGGTATACCCGTTTAATATGTTTAATTAATAAATTTCAATTATGCCTATATATCACAAAGTAGGGAATATCCCTCACAAAAGACATATACAGTTTGAAAAGCCGGATGGCGGGCTTTACTACGAGCAGCTGTTTGGTACCGAAGGTTTTCACGGACATTCTTCTCTGTTGTACCATGTACACAGGCCAACACAGGTTAAGGAGATTTTAAGGTCTTACTCTGTAGAGCCGGAAATTGCCATCGAAAAAAATATCAAATCACTTTTACTTAAAGGTTTTGAGCTTCAGCCTAAGGATGACTTTTTGGAAAGCCGTACCGATATGCTGGTAAACAATGATTGTATCATTGGGCTTGCAGCGCCAAAAAAATCGCTTCGTGAGTATTTTTACAAAAATGCCGATGCCGATGAAATGCTGTTTATTCACAAAGGTAAAGGTACTCTTAGGACTTTTATGGGTAATATTCCGTTTGAATATGGTGATTACCTTGTTATTCCAAGAGGTATGATATATCAGATAGATTTTGAAACCAGCGATAACCGTTTACTTTATGTAGAGTCTACATCACCTTTCTATACGCCTAAGCGTTATAAAAATGAAAGCGGTCAGCATTTAGAGCACTCTCCGTTCTGTGAAAGGGACTTTAAATTACCGGAGCAACTTGAAACTTATGATGAAAAAGGAGATTTCCTTATCAAGATCAAGAAAGAAGGTATGATGCATGAGGTAGTATATGCTACACATCCGTTTGACGTTATTGGTTGGGATGGTTATAACTTCCCTTACGGGTTTAGTATCCATAACTTTGAGCCTATTACAGGTAGGGTACACTTACCACCACCAATTCACCAAACATTTGAAACCGCCGGATTTGTGGTTTGTTCATTCTGCCCAAGGCTTTATGACTACCATCCAAAATCAATCCCTGCACCATACAATCACAGTAATATTGATAGTGACGAAGTGCTTTATTATGTAGACGGAGACTTTATGAGCCGTAACAACATAGAGCAGGGGCATATTACGCTTCACCCTAAAGGTATTCCTCACGGACCAGCACCCGGGGCAATGGAGCGCAGTATCGGTCAAACAGAAACTTTAGAGCTTGCGGTAATGGTAGATACTTTCCGTCCGCTTAAAGTAACTAAAGCTGCTATGGGCTTAGACGATGGTCAATACTACAAATCGTGGGTAGAGTAATTTTTTAAAACTAACAAAAAAACAAAACGTTTTCCTGCCTTGCCGGGAAAACTTAAAATATTGAAACTATGAGCAAAGAAGTAAAGAGCGTAGAATACGGCTTAGAAAAAATATTTGAAGGAGCACAGGATTTCCTTCCGCTTTTAGGAACAGATTATATCGAATTTTATGTAGGTAACGCTAAACAGGCGGCCCACTATTATAAAACAGCTTTCGGATTCCAGTCGCATGCTTATGCAGGTTTGGAAACAGGTTTAAAAGACAGAGCATCTTATGTACTTGTTCAGGACAAAATCCGTTTAGTATTAACAACTCCGTTAAATGCTGATTCTCCGTTAAACGATCATATCGTTAAGCACGGTGATGGTGTTAAAATTGTAGCACTTTGGGTTGAGGATGCAAGAAAATCTTTTGAGGAAACTACTAAAAGAGGTGCTAAAGTGTATATGGAACCAACTGTTGAAACAGATGAATTTGGTGAAGTAGTACGTGCAGGTATCTATACTTATGGTGAAACAGTTCACATGTTTGTAGAGCGTAAAAACTATAAAGGAGCTTTCTTACCGGGATATAAAGAATGGAAGTCTGACTACAATCCTGAGCCAACAGGCCTTAAATTTGTGGATCACATGGTAGGTAACGTAGGGTGGAATGAAATGAATACCTGGGTTAAGTGGTATGAAGAAGTAATGGGCTTTGTTAACTTCCTTTCATTTGATGACAAGCAAATCCATACAGAATATTCTGCTCTAATGAGTAAAGTAATGTCTAATGGTAACGGTAGGATTAAATTCCCTATCAATGAGCCTGCAGAAGGAGCTAAAAGATCTCAAATTGAAGAATATCTTGATTTCTATGGTGGCCCTGGTGTACAACACATCGCTATCGCTACCGATGATATCATTAAAACTGTAAGCGCACTTAAAGCAAGAGGTGTGGAGTTTCTTTCTGCACCACCTCATACTTACTATGAAGAAGTGCCAAACCGTCTTGGTGAGCACATGAGTATTATGAAAGAGGATATTAGTGTACTTGAAAGCTTAGGTATAATGGTTGATGCTGATGAGGAAGGTTATTTATTACAAATTTTCACCAAACCGGTTGAAGACCGTCCTACACTTTTCTATGAGATAATCCAGAGAATGGGTGCAAGAGGCTTTGGTGCAGGTAACTTTAAGGCTCTGTTTGAGTCGATTGAGAGAGAACAGGCATTGCGAGGAACGCTATAAAAGTTACTTATTTTTGTATAGTCAATAATTTTAAACCGTCAAAAGGCTTGTTTTTTGAGGAATATGTGTTAAAGTTGATTTTTTAGAGAGAAATTCTCAATAACCTGTCTACTTTTGCACTCGCAAAAAGGGAGCTGTAGTGAGCTCACTTTTTTGTGAAAAGTAATTTTCATAATTTATAGTTTTTTGGTTGGTTAATAGCATAAAAACCCGGTCATTAATTTTGGCTGGGTTTTTTTGTTTAGTATTTTTGGAACAAAAATTGTAATTTACTATTGTAAAACACCAAAAAGTTAGATAATTGCTATGAAAAAGTTAATAACAGCCATTTTGTTTTTTACAATATGTAATGTTTATTCGCAAAACGCCTTTTCTACAGGCGAGTATTTTAAATTCAGAATCCATTACGGTTTTATAAACGCCGGGTATGCCACCCTTGAGGTTAAAGATGCCGTTCGTGAAAATAAAAAAGTATTTCACGTAGTAGGCAAAGGGTATACCACAGGTGCAGCAAAACTGTTTTTTAAGGTAAAGGATGATTACCAAAGTTACTTTGATAAGGAGACTGGTAAGCCTTATCAGTTTATAAGGAAAATAGACGAAGGCGGGTATACCAAAAACCAGGAAGGTTTTTTTAACCAGTCCAGTAATACGGTAACCGTGAACGACTATAAAAATGATACGAAAAAAACCTTTAAGGTGCCTGAAAATGTGCAGGATATCGTATCGGTGTTCTACTATTTGAGAAATCACCCTGAGGTTGACGACCTTAAAGTGGGGGGCTTTATAGAAGTAGACATGTTTTTTGATGAAGAAGTGACGAAGTTTAAGTTAAAATTCCTTGGTCGAGAGGATATAAAAACTAAATTTGGGACCGTTTCTGCCATGATATTCAGACCCTATGTTCAGGCAGGCCGTGTATTTAAGGAAGAGGAGAGTTTAACTGTCTGGATTTCAGACGATGGTAACAGGATTCCTCTAAGGATAAAGGCCGATTTGGCAGTGGGTTCATTAAAGGCAGATTTGGACGAGTTTAAAGGGCTTAGCCACTCTTTTAAAGTTAAATCTAGATAATACAATGGACATTACACCCGCAATAGAGCAACAGCTTAACGATCTTGAAAAAAAATTTAAGGCAATAAACCAGAAAACAGAAACCCATCTTGAAGGGCTTCTTTGGGCAAAACCCATAACCTACTGGGATTATATACAAACAGATGCATTATTAAACCTGCAGATTCAAAGGACTACGCTTCCTGATGAAATGGTTTTTATAATGTACCATCAGGTAAACGAACTGTTGTTTAAAATGATATTGTGGGAAGTAGAGCAGCTTTGCCATACCGATCAGCCTGAAACGGCTTATTTTACCGAAAAACTAATGCGTATTAGTCGTTACTTTGATATGCTTACCACATCGTTTGATATTATGGGTGACGGTATGGAGGTAGATCAATACATGAAGTTCAGGAATACCTTAACGCCAGCGAGCGGATTCCAAAGTGCGCAATACCGTCTTATCGAGTTTGCTTCTACAGATCTTATAAACCTCATAGACTACAGGTATAGAGCTAATATTGACAGGAATACGCCTTATGAGCACGCATTAGAGCATTTATACTGGCAGGCTGCGGGTAAAGACTATAAAACAGGAGAGAAATCATACCTGTTATCTCAGTTTGAGAAAAGGTACAAGGGTGAATTTCTTCGCTTTATGGAAGAGTACAACACCATAAACATCTGGAGAAAATTCAAACAGCTTCCTGAAGAAACCCAAAAAGATGCTACTCTTGTAAAAGCAATGCGTCATTATGATTATACGGTAAACGTTACCTGGGTAATGGGCCACTACAATACGGCAAAAAAATATATTGAAAGCGTTTCGGGGCCGCAGGAAGCAACCGGAGGAAGCGACTGGAAAAAATATATGCATCCTAAATACCAAAGAAGGATATTTTTCCCTGAATTATGGAGTGAGGAGGAATTAAAGAACTGGGGAGAAAACGTATAATAACCGCATAAAACATCTAATTTGAGATATCTTGCTTTCATATTACTGTTAACCACTTTTATTGCCTGTAAAAAGGAGGAAAAGGACGTTAAGCCCGAACCTGTAGCAAAGAAAGAGGTTAAAAAAATAAGAAAAGAATTTGGCTTTGTTGTAGATAGTTTTCAGGTAGTGCATGATACCATTAAAAGTGGTGACACTTTTGGCGGATTGATGGCTAAACAAAACTTTGATGCAGCAGCTATCCATAATATAACAGAAAAAATAAGGGATACTTTTAACCTTAGGGATATAAGAATAGGTAAGCCCTATACTCTTTTTAAGGATAAAAAAGCACCACACGGCCTTAAGGCGTTTGTATATCAGCCCGATAAACTTAGCTATTATGTTATCGATTTAAGGGATTCGGTAGTAGTACATAAAAAGAAACGTCCTGTAAGCGTAAAGCGAAGGGTAATTGTTGGGGAAATTGAAGGTTCGCTGGCAGGTACACTGCAAAAAGAAGGTGTAGGTCCGGCTCTGGCACAGGAACTATCTGAGATTTATGCCTGGAGTGTCGATTTCTTCAGGATACAAAAAGGCGATAAGTTTGGGGTTATCATTAATGAAACGTATATAAGCGATACTATTTATGCCGGAATAAAAAATATTGAAGGCTCCTACTTTGAATACAAAGGTGATAAAATTTATGCTTTTCCTTTTAAGCAGGACACGCTTGCTAAAACCTACGATTATTATGATGAGAACGGTAAGGCACTAAAAAGTATGTTCCTAAAAGCACCGCTTAAGTTTAGCCGTATTTCTTCGCGTTTTACACCAAGACGTTTTCACCCGGTACAAAAACGCTGGAAAGCACACAACGGTACCGATTATGCCGCACCTACTGGTACACCTATTATGGCGACTGCCACTGGAGTTGTAGAAAGGGCAGGGTATACTGCCGGTAACGGTAACTATGTAAAAATTAGACACAACAGTACTTACTCTACCCAATACCTGCACATGTCAAAAATTTTGGTTAAAACGGGGCAAAGGGTAAGTCAGGGAGAAATAATCGGTAAAGTGGGTAGTACAGGACTGGCAACCGGACCACACGTTTGTTACCGTTTTTGGAAAAACGGGGTGCAGGTTGATGCCCTGAAACAGAAGTTTACAAGCTCTGACCCAATGAAAAAAGAGCATATGCCAAGATATGAGGCCTACATGAAGCCTTTAAAACAAGAATTAGACAGTATCTCAAACCTCAAATTAAATAATAATAAGTAATGGCAATGGAAAATATCAATCCTACAGGTACCGCAGCCTGGACGGAATTACAAAAGCATTTTGCCGATATGCAAAATGCCTCCATGCAGGAGATGTTTGCTGCCGATAAAGGCAGGAGCGAAAAATTCCACATCCAGTGGAATGACTTTTTGGTGGATTACTCTAAAAATATAATAAACGAGGAAACGCTTTCACTTTTACTAAAACTGGCTCAGGAGTCGGGGCTGGCATCGGCTATAGATAGTTATTTTACCGGAGACGCCATTAACAGAACAGAAAACAGGGCTGTGCTTCATACTGCATTACGTGCACCCGAAAGTGCCGGTGTAGAAGTAAATGGTGTTAATGTAATGCCGGAAGTATATGCTGTAAAAAATAAAATAAAAGGATTTTGTGACGGTATTATAAACGGTTCTCAAAAAGGTTATACCGATAAAGCGTTTACCCATGTGGTAAATATTGGTATAGGAGGTAGTGACTTAGGGCCTGCAATGGTTGTAGATGCGCTTGCTTACTATAAGAACAACCTTGAGGTACGTTTTATATCAAACGTAGATGGTGATCATGTTATGGAGAGCCTTAAAGGTTTGAATCCTGAAACTACCCTTTTTGTTATTGTTTCTAAAACCTTTACTACTCAGGAAACACTTTCTAATGCTCAAACGGTTAGGGAATGGTTCCTTAAATCGGCTAAGCAGGAAGATGTGCCTAAACACTTTGTGGCTGTATCTACCAACATACAAAAGGTTACAGAGTTTGGTATTGACGAAAATAACATATTCCCTATGTGGGACTGGGTTGGCGGACGTTTCTCCCTTTGGAGTGCCGTAGGGCTTTCCATTAGTCTTGCTGTAGGTTTTGAAAACTTTGACGGGCTGCTTAAAGGTGCCCACGATATGGACGAGCATTTTAAAACAGCTCCGCATGATAAGAACATCCCGGTTGTACTTGCATTATTAAGCGTTTGGTATAACAATTTCTTTGGTGCCGAAAGTGAGGCTTTAATACCTTATACACAGTACCTGCAAAAACTGGCTCCATACCTGCAACAGGGTATAATGGAGAGTAACGGTAAAAGTATAGACCGTAACGGTAACCCTGTACAGTACCAAACCGGTACTATTATATGGGGTGAGCCGGGCACAAACTCTCAGCACGCATTCTTCCAGTTAATACATCAGGGTACTAAACTTATCCCTACAGATTTTATTGGTTTTGTACAACCGTTATACGGTAATAAAGACCACCATGATAAACTAATGTCAAACTTCTTTGCCCAAACTGAAGCATTACTTAACGGTAAAACTGAAGCTCAGGTTAAAGCCGAGTTTGTAAAGCAGGGTATAGATGGCGATAAGGCGGCGTTTTTACTTCCTTTTAAGGTGTTTACAGGTAACAAGCCTACAAATACTCTTTTAATTGATAAACTTACGGCAGAGACGTTGGGATCGCTTATTGCACTATATGAGCATAAAATATTTGTACAGGGTGTAATATGGAATATTTTCAGTTACGATCAATGGGGGGTTGAGTTAGGCAAACAGCTTGCAAATTCTATCCTTGATGAGATACATTCGGGAGACGTAAAACAGCATGATAACTCAACCGAATTCCTGTTAAATTACTTTCTCAAAAAGAAGGAATACTAATAAAAAACACATGTAATAGTTTTTAAGTTATATATAAAACAAAGGCCCGAAAGCAATTTCGGGCCTTTTTTATGCCCGTAAACAAAAAAAACAGGTTACTAATATGTGAATAAATATTTATCCCAAGGTAAAGCAAAGTATTAATTTTTTAAGTTTTTTTTAATATATAGTTGCTTGATTGTCACTATTTTGTAAACATGATAGTATTTAATAATGCCTTAACCTTGGGTTGCGGGTAAAACATAATTTTTGCGCCCGAAACCTTAAACACACGCAAAAAACATGAGGAATTTTAGACACTTGTTGATGACCTTAACAATGTTGTTGCTGGGAGCAGCATCATTTGCACAGGAAACAATTTCAGGTAAAGTTGTAGATGGACAGGACAACTTACCGTTAATGGCAGCTAATGTAGTGGTTAGAGGAACTGCAGACGGAGCTACTACAAATGACGATGGTAGTTTTACACTTAAAACCAGTAAAACATCGGGAGATGTTATTATCTCTTTTATTGGTTATGAAACAAGGGTTATCCCTTTTACTATTACACCGGGGCAAACGTTTAATGTTGGTGAGATCAAATTAATGGTTGATGCCGAAGAACTTGAAGCGGTGGTAATTGTTGGATCTGGAGTTATTGATATGGAAGAAGACAGGAAAACACCTGTTGCCGTATCTAAAATAAGTTACAAGGAAATTCAGCAGAAATCAGGGAGCCAGGATTTTCCTGAGGTAATGAAAAATACACCTTCTGTTTATGTTGCAAGCCAGGCAGGTGGTTTTGGAGACTCTAAAGTATATGTTCGTGGTTTTGACCAAACAAATACAGCATTTCTTTTAAATGGTCAGCCAATTAACGGTATGGAAGATGGTAATATGTACTGGTCTAACTGGAGTGGTATGACAGATGTTGCAAGCTCTGTACAGGTACAAAGAGGTCTTGGTTCGTCTAAACTGGCCATATCTTCTGTAGGTGGTACTGTAAATATTGTTACAAAGGCTACTCAGCTTAGACAGGGTGGTTTTGCTCAGTCTACAATAGGTAACAACAACTTCATTAAGAATACGGTATCATACAACACCGGTATGATGGAAAACGGATGGGGTTTTAGTGCATTACTTACTAAATGGAGTGGCGACGGATACAACCGTGGTACTTATGGTGAAGGACAAAACTACTTTGTATCTGTAGGTTATAAGGCTAATGAAAAGCACCTTTTTAACTTCCTTATTTTTGGCGCACCACAGCTTCACGACCAAAACTTCACAAAATCGATTTCCAGCTACCTTACAAACGGTAGAAAATATAATAACAACTATGGTTACTACAATGGTGACTATATGACGGAAAGAAGAAATTATTATCACAAACCGGTTGCTAACTTTAACTGGGATTTCAATATCAACGATGCCATGCAGCTTTCTACAGTACTTTATGCTTCATGGGGACGTGGTGGCGGAACCGGTAACTGGGGTAGCGGTAGAGTAAGAACTGCTGACGGCCATGTGGATTTTGATGCTATTGCAGAAAACAACTCTGCTCTTCCGGGAGCTATAGGTTCGTTAAGTAATGGTGGTTATGCTATCCGTAACTCGGTAAATAACCATGCATGGTATGGAGTGGTATCTAACTTTAACCACAAACTAACAGATGAACTTAGCTACAATGCAGGTATCGATTTAAGGACATATAAAGGAGATCACTACAGAACTATAAACCATTTCTTAGGTCTTAACGGATGGGAAACTACTGATAATGCTCAGTACCCAGGAGGTTATATCGTAACAGATGCGTTTAGCGCTAAGCCTTGGAGCTCTTTGTTTGATAATGCTGATGACAACCAGAAAGTAAACTACGACTATAGCGAAAGAATCAGCTACGGTGGTGTTTTCGGTCAGGTAGAATATGCTACTGATAATTTCTCTGCATATGTGCAGGGTGCGGTTTCTAATCAGTCGCACAGACGTTGGGACAGATTTGGTTATGTAGAGGCTGAAGAAGAATCGGCTAAAGTAAACAATACCGGATTCAATATTAAAGGTGGTGCCAGTTATGTTATAACACCTAACCATACAGTATTTGTTAATGCAGGTCATTATTCAAGACAACCATACCATGATAACATCTATCTAAACTTTGGTAATGATGTTAACCCATTAACTAAAAACGAAAAAGTAACAGGTTTTGAAGCCGGTTACAGATTTAGAAGTAGTTATTTTGATGCTAATCTTAACCTTTACAGTACTAAATGGAAAGACCGTGTTACTACAACTTCAGATGGTGATGAGGCTACAGGTGACAGAGTGTACTTTAACAACTCTGGTGTGGTACAGCTTCACAAAGGTGTTGAGATTGATTTCATGGCACATCCGTTCACTTTCCTTGATGTAAGAGGTTTCGGTTCATTTGGTGACTGGACTTATGATGATAACATTTACCAAAGAACTTTTGATCAGGATCAAAACCTTACTGAAGAAGAGGTGATTGATGTTAAAGGTGGTAAAGTAGGTGGTGGGGCACAAACTACTTATGGTTTTGGTTTGGTGTATAAAGCTACCCAAAGATTATCTGTAGATGTTGACTGGAGAAACTACGACAACCTTTACAGTACAGCTGTTGTTAAAGATAATATTGAACTTCCTTCATACGATGTTTTTGACGCAGGAGCAACTTATAAAATCAACTTTACAGAAACATCATTATCATTCCGTTTAAACGTAAACAACCTTTTTGGGGAAGTTTATATGTCAGAAATGACTTCAGCAAGAGCTGTTGAGGATGGAGACGAAACTTATAAAGGAATCAATACAAGTAACAATGTGTTCTTTGGTAATGGTACTACCTGGAACTTTGCTATGAGATTTAATTTCTAATTTCTATATAAGCAGGTTATTAATTTCAGAATAGTCCCCGATTATATCGGGGATTATTTTTTTATAGTATCCAATTATAAAATTTCTATTTTTGTATAAGTAGAAAACAAAAACTAACTTTTATGTACGATTCCGTTTTAGGGTTACACTCTTACTGGGCTTATGCCACTTTAGGACTTCTTTTAATAGCCACTTTAAATGCTTTTGGAGGATTATCTTCAAAAAGGTTATTCACGCCAAAAGACAGGCAAATATCAATGATAGCACTTATTTTTTCACACATTCAGCTTTTGCTGGGATTAGTGCTTTATTTTGCATCTCCTTATTTTGAAACAGCTAAACAGGCTGGTATGGGAGCTGTAATGAAGGACAGTACATTGAGGTTATACCTTGTAGAGCACCCGCTTATTAATATAATTGCTATTGCACTTATCACTATAGGATGGTCTAAGCATAAAAAGACGGAAGACAGTCAGGCTAAATTCAAAAAAATTGGCTACATGTATGCCATTGCTTTAGTACTCCTGTTAAGCAGGATACCGTGGAGCGCATGGTTTAATTAAAATATTTTGGGTCGCTTAGCGACCCTTTTTTATTTTATGGCATTTAATTTGTGAAAAAGGCTTAAATTTATGTCTATGAAAAAAGTATTGCCCTTAACTTTCTTATTACTAGTGGTTTTTGTTTTGAGTAGCTTCTCTGCTCATACTGCTTTTGGTGGGCATACTACAGCTTTTGTAAATCCGGTTACTGATACAGTTTCGCAAAATCTTATCGTTTACAAAACCGATGTGGTTGCCACTTATTATCATGATAAGTTTAACGGACGTAAAACCAGTAGTGGCGAACGCTTTGATAATGCTAAATACACGGCTGCACATAAAAGCCTTCCGTTTGGAACTCAGGTAAGGGTTACAAACCTAACCAACGGAAAATATGTTGACGTAACAGTAAATGACAGAGGGCCTTTTAGTAAAAAACTGGAAATAGATCTCACGAAAAAGGCATTTATGGAGATAACGGGTAACAAAAATTATGGTACTTTAAAAGTAAAAATTGAAATAATAGAATGACTATTAACCGGCTTTATAGGCCGGTTTTTTATTGGTTAAAATTATCTTAAAGAAAAATTAACACAAATTTAGTTCGTTTAGTTCGGTGATTACCGAACTAAAGTTTATATCTTTGCAAAAAAATTCATTAACATGTCAAATTTAAGTAAGGATAGAGATGAATTGGTGGAGTTGTTTGGAATCCATTTCGAAACCAATTACAATTTACCGCCTTTAGCAGGCAGGATATTGGGTACACTTATAGTTGACAACAAGCAGGGGATAACTTTTGATACTCTTGTAGAAAAGCTTTCGGCAAGCAAAAGTTCTATTTCAACAAACCTGAATTTACTTTTAAAAATAGGAAAGATAGTTTACTATACCCTTCCCGGAGACCGTAAAAAATATTTTCGCCCGGCACCATTTAGTGAAAGACTGGAGGGTTATGCAAAAATGGTAGGTCAGGAAAAGGTATTGGTTGAGAAGATGCTTAAGTACAGGGAGGCTACTGCTTCTTGTCCGTTTGAACGTTTTGATATGATGCATTTACAAACGTATAAGGAACACGTTTTAGAGATAGAAAGTCTTTTGCAAAAAACAATACAACAGTTTAAGGAAATAGAGAAAAACAGATTAGATCAATTTAATTCAAGTGTTAGTAATGAGAAATAAATCATTTTTAGGTGCAATAGCCGCTATGCTAATGGTAACGGCATGTGGAAAAAAACAGGAACAGGCTCCGCAAATGGGACCTATGCCTTTCCCTGTTACAACCGTAGCGAAGCAGGATGCAGTTATATATGAAGAATATACGGCAAACCTGCAGGGTCAGCAAAATGTAGAGATTAGGCCTAAAGTTGCCGGTTTTATCCAAAAAATATATGTGGATGAAGGGCAGGAAGTTAAAAAGGGTCAGCTGCTTTTCAGGCTGGAAACCCAAACCCTTAACGAAGATGCTGCCGCTGCAAAAGCCAGTGTAGATGCTGCTCAGGTTGAGGTAGACAGGCTTAAACCGCTTGTTGACCGTAAGATTATAAGTAATGTACAGCTGGAAACAGCAAAAGCACAACTGGCACAGGCAAAAGCTAGCTACAGTGCAATTGCTGCAAACATAGGTTATGCGACTATTACTTCTCCGGTAAACGGAGTGATAGGCGGACTTCCGTATAAAGAAGGGAGCCTTGTAAGTTCTACTATGGAGATGCCGCTTACAACAGTATCTGATACTAAAGTAATGAGGGCTTACTTTACAATGAACGAAAAGCAAATGCTTGATTTTACAAGGATGTTTGACGGTAAATCACTTGCTGAAAAACTTAAAAATACTCCAGATGTTAGCCTTGTACTTGTAGACGGGTCTGTTTATGAGGAAAAAGGAAGACTTAAAACCGTAAACGGATTAGTAAACCCGCAAACCGGTACAACCGAGTTCAGGGCAGAATTCCCTAATCCGCAAAGTATACTTAGAAGTGGTAGCAGTGGTGTGGTTCGCTTACCAATAGAAAAAAAGGATGCTATCCTTGTGCCACAAAATGCGGTTATGGATATGCAGGGTAAAAAGATGATCTATGTTGTTAATAAAGACAACACAGTTAAATCTACTATTATAACAACAAGTACAACATCAGGTCTTGATTATATCGTTTCGGAAGGATTAAATGCCGGCGATGTTATTGTTACCGAGGGAGCTACCAAACTAAGGGATGGTCAGGAAATTGTTCCTCAGTCCGGTGAAAAACAGGCAGCTCCGGCAGCAGGTGCAGAAGCTGCAGCAAAAAAATAAGTTCTGATACTCCGCAAAAAATAATAAATTATGCTAAAAACATTTATAGAAAGGCCGGTACTAAGTACCGTAATTTCGATATTGATAACCATTTTGGGTATACTGGGGCTTATGTCGTTGCCGGTAGAACAGTATCCCGAAATTGCCCCGCCTACGGTACAGGTAACTGCTACCTATACGGGAGCTAATGCAGAAACAGTACTAAATAGTGTTGTTATTCCGCTGGAAGAAGAGATTAACGGTGTGGAAAACATGACCTACATGACCTCTTCTGCCGCAAATGACGGTTCGGCAAACATTAGTGTTTTCTTTGAGTTGGGAACTAACCCTGATATTGCTGCGGTAAACGTACAAAACCGTGTGGCTCGTGCTACAAGTAAACTGCCGCAGGCGGTAATACAAACAGGAGTTACTACTTTAAAGAGTCAAACCAGTGCTCTTATGTTTCTTTCATTATTCTCATCAAACCCAGAGTACGACGGTACCTTTGTACAAAACTATGCCAAAATTAACCTTGTGCCTAAACTGCAAAGGGTTAAGGGGGTAGGTCAGGTAAATGTATTTGGTGCCAAGGACTACTCTATGCGTATTTGGATTGATCCTGAAAAAATGGCTACTTACAATTTATCACCAAGTGATATTCAGTTAGCATTACAGGAACAAAACGTAGAGGCTGCGCCGGGTAAATTTGGTGAAAATGCTGATGGGATTTACGAATATGTAATTAAATATAAGGGACGCCTTTCTACAGTAGAGGAGTATGAAGATATAGTTATAAAGGCTACAGGCGGAGGGAACTTCCTTCGATTAAAAGATGTTGCTAAAATAGAACTGGGTGCTTTTAACTATGGTCAAAAGAACTTTGGTATGGGGCAAAACGGTGTGGCAATTGGTATTTTCCAAACATCGGGCTCTAATGCAAACGAAATTATTGACAAGGTAAATGCTATTCTTGAAGAAAGTAAGACAACTTTCCCTGAAGGGATTGATTATGTTATACCATATAACACCAAAACATTCCTTGATGCTTCTATTGCAAAAGTAAAGTCTACTCTTTTTGAGGCGTTTATCCTTGTGTTTATTGTAGTGTTTATTTTCCTTCAGGATGCACGTTCTACACTTATTCCTGCTATCGCAGTACCGGTGGCTATTATAGGTACATTCTTCTTCCTGCAGGTGTTTGGGTTCTCTATAAACATGCTTACCCTGTTTGCAATGATTCTTGCAATTGGTATTGTTGTGGATGACGCCATTGTAGTGGTAGAGGCGGTACACGCCAAGCTGGATGAAGGAGAGCAATCTGCTAAAAAGGCTACACTTTCTGCTATGAGCGAGATTACAGGAGCTATTGTTTCCATTACCCTTGTAATGTCGGCAGTATTTATTCCGGTATCGTTCCTTAACGGTCCGTCAGGGGTATTCTATCAGCAGTTTGCCATAACCCTTGCGGTAGCGATTCTTATTTCTGCAGTAAATGCATTAACACTAAGTCCGGCACTTTGTGCAGTGTTCCTTAAACCGCATAAAGAAGGGGATCACCATAAAAAGAAAAATATTAAAGACCGTTTCTTCGATGCCTTTAATGCAGGTTTTGATGCAATGAATAATAAATACACCAAATCATTAGGTGTATTGGTAAAAAGAAAATGGATAGCAGTAATAGGCTTACTTCTGTTTACAGGAATAACCTATTTCCTTTTCACTACTACACCTTCAGGATTTATTCCTAATGAAGACCGTGGTATCATCATGGCCGATATTACGCTGCCTCCGGGTACAACTCTTGAGAAAACACAAAAGGCGATGGATCAGCTGGACTCAGTATTCACATCCATGCCTATTGTAGAGTCTAGAATGAGTGTTGTAGGTTTCAGCTTACTTAACAGGGTAAACGGTGGATCTTATGGTTTTGCCATTATCAAACTTAAAGACTGGAGTGAAAGAGAAGGAGACAAATCAGTAGATGATGTTGTGGGTGAACTTTTTGGAAGAACTGCCGGATTTAAAGATGCAAGAATACTGTTCTTTACCCCTCCAAGTGTACAGGGATTTGGTACTGCCGATGGTTTTGAATTAAAAGTAGAAGATAAAGGAGATGACGATTGGGCTACTGTAAGTAAAGTATCTAATGAGTTTCTTGCAGAGCTTTCTAAAAGACCGGAAATACAGTATGCCATTACCAATTTTAACCCTGGCTTCCCTCAATATCAAATGGACATTAATGTGGAAAGGGCTAAAAATGCAGGAGTATCTGTTAGCGATATATTCAATACCATGCAGGGTTACTACGGTGGTCTTTATACAACAGACTTTAACCGATTTGGTAAGCAATACCGTGTAATGATTCAGGCTGAACCGGAAGCCAGAGCCGATGAGAAATCCATAAACAATGTTTATGTACGTAATGCGTCAGGTGAGATGGTCGCAATTAGCCAGTTCGTTGACTTTAAAAAGATATATGGTCCTGAGGCCGTAGCACGTTTTAATATGCTTAAGGCTGTTAACGTAAACGGTAAAGCAAATCCTGGTTACAGTTCGGGTGATGCTATTAAGGCGATTCAGGAAGTAGCCGAACAGCACCTTCCAAAAACATATACTTATGAGTTCTCGGGAATGACGCGTGAAGAGATTCTTGCAGGTAATCAGCAAATGGGTGTATTCCTGTTAAGCTTAATATTTGTGTACTTCCTTTTAAGTGCGCAGTATGAAAGTTACATTGTGCCGTTATCGGTTATTCTTTCGTTACCTGTGGGTATTGCAGGGGCAATCGGATTCGTAAAACTGGCAGGAATGGAAAATAACATTTACTTCCAGGTAGCACTTATCATGCTTATAGGTCTCCTCGCTAAGAACGCCATTCTTATTGTTGAGTTTGCCATCCAGAGGCGACGACATGGTATGAGCCTCGCCGAATCGGCCATAGAAGGTGCTAAGGCGCGTTTAAGGCCAATCCTTATGACTTCGTTTGCCTTTATCTTCGGTTTAATGCCGCTGGCACTGGCAAATGGTGTAGGTGCTGTAGGTAACCGTTCCATTGGTATGGGAGCAGTAGGAGGTATGCTTGTGGGTACCTTATTTGGGGTGTTTATCATTCCTGTACTGTTTGTAATATTCCAGGGATTACAGGAAAGGATTTCGGGCGGACCTAAGTTTGTTGAAACAGAAAATAATGAAGCATAAACTAAGTTTCAGATGAAGAAAAAAAGTTTTAAAATATACAGGATAATTGTTTTGGTAGGTGTTGGCTTGTTAATGCAGTCTTGCCTTGTAACCAAAAAATACGAAAGGCCTGATGTAAAGGCCGAAAACCTGTACAGGACAGAAGTTATAGCTCAGGACAGTACTTCGCTGGCCGATGTGGCATGGGATAAGATTTTTACCGATCCTGTTTTACAGGGGCACATCAATAAAGGGCTTCAAAATAATTTTGACATGCTTGTTGCCATACAAAACGTAACGGCAGCAGAGGCCTACTTAAAACAGGCTAAAATGGGATATTTCCCAACACTTAGCGGTACGGCAAACCTAACGCACCAGGAACTTTCAAGAAACAGCCAGTTTGGTAGTTTCTTTAACGGAGCACTGGATCAGTACCAGTTAAGTGCCACACTATCGTGGGAAGCCGATGTTTGGGGTAAAATACGTAGTAACAAACGTGCTTACGGTGCGTCATATATGCAAACTATAGCTGCAAACCAGGCAGTAAAAACCAGAGTGATTACAGATATCGCTGCAACTTATTATCAGTTGGTTGGTCTTGATGCACAGTTAAAAGTTGCCGAAGAATCGCTTATAAACCGTAATGAGAGTGTAGAAGCTATTCTTGCGCTTAAAGAAGCGGGTAGTGTTAATGAGGTTGCCGTACAGCAAACCGAGGCTCAAAAATATGCTACAGAGCTTATTATTGAAGACCTTAAAACCAACATTACTTTAGTAGAGAATACCATGAGTCTTCTTTTAGGGGAGGCGCCTCATCAAATTGAAAGAAGTGCTTTCAATCCTGATGATCTTAATCCTGAAATTAAGCTGGGATATTCTACTTCGTTATTAAGTAACAGGCCTGATGTGGTTGCTGCCGAATATAACCTTATCAATAAGTTTGAGCTTACTAATGTAGCAAGGACTAACTTCTATCCGCAGTTTACTATAACAGCTACGGGAGGTTTACAAAGTTTAGAAGTTGATAAATGGTTTAACGCTAACTCATTATTTGCTAATATAGTGGGTGGTTTAACGCAGCCTATTTTTAACCAGAGACAAATAAGAACCCAGCATGAGGTTGCTAAGGCAAACCAACAGCAGGCTTATATTCAGTTCCAGCAAACTCTTGTTAATGCAGGGAAAGAGGTGTCTGACGCTCTTGCTCAGTATAACAATGAGACTAAAAAGCTGGACATAAGAAAGAAACAGGTTGAGTCGTTACGAAAAGCGTCTGACTATTCTGATGAGTTACTGGAGTATGGTCTTGTAAACTACCTGGAATCACTTACAGCCAAATACAGTGCGTTAAGTGCTGAGCTTGATTTGGTTAATAATAAATACCAGCAATACCTTGCCATAATTAACCTTTATAAAGCGTTAGGCGGAGGATGGAAATAATATAATTTGGGGTAGTCCGAATTATTTGATTAATTGTTTGTTTTATGTAAAACCGTCTGATAAGGAATTTTTTATCGGGCGGTTTTGTTTTTTTAATGATAAATATGCAACAAAGTATAAAATTATGACACCCAAATTATAAGAATAGTAAAAGTGATAACCCTCTCATTTTGTGATTATTTTTAATATACATTTGTCTCGAATCACTAATAACTATGACTATGAATTTTATGCTGATGATAACAACTGCATTCATTATGGCTGCGTTGTTTTATGTGACAAATGTTTTTGAAGATTCAAATGTTTATTCCATGCGAAAAAAAGCCTTAAAGCTTTTCAGGAATAATAGGGAAAACAGTCATAGATTCTATCTAACTCTCGAACAGTATATAACCGAAAACAATGTGTGGTCGTATAATGCTTTTGAAAATGACGATATTACATTTTCGGAGTTTCTGGACGCCTTTAAGGAGAAACACTGTATCGAATATTCCCATGAGGAAGAAATGAAGCTTACAAGTGCTAAATTAAGCCGCAAGCAGGTAGAAGACTTCCTTATGAAGCTGGATTACCAATACGAATTTATAGTAGCGGTAAAATCATCAATACAGTTTGATGCTCATAGATTCAAAAAGCAGTTAACGGCTTAAAAGAGTTTAATAAGTAAAAAAGTTACTGCTAATAGTATTATAATCGCTATCGTTTGTGTAAGCAAACTTGCCCGTGCTCTTTTTTCTTCAAGTAATTTACCGTTTTTTCTAAACTGTACTTTGTTATCCCATCGGCTGGCATAATCAAAAGCAGTTATTACTTCGTAGTTATCATTTTCGATAACAAATTCATGTCTTGTTCCAAAAAGAGTGTTTTTTTGGGAAACACTTTTTCCGTTAAAGGTTATGGTTTCCTCTAATCCGTTTTGGTATACGGTTATGGCAGTATCGTTAAAGGTAAAATTGGTTGTGGTCATATTTGTAAGTATATATGGCAAATATAAATTATCTGTTTGTTTTTTTAATAACCAAACCTGTTGATAATATTTTCTTTTAATTTATAAGAAAATAATCTTATAGTTTTTATCTTAGCTGAAAATAAGGAGGTAAAGATGAAAAAGGAGATAAAAGGGCAGGGGGCTGTTGCCAATATTCATAACCATTTTGAGAAAAACAGATATGAAAAATCCATTTATGATGATGATTTTAAAGAGGCTGTAGCCAAAACCAAAATACAGTACATATACCCAAAAACCATTGTAAACAAAGTTAAAAATCCTGATTTACCTATGGCTTATTCCATGAATCCGTATCAGGGTTGTGAGCATGGCTGTGCCTACTGTTATGCTCGTCCTACACATGAGTACTGGGGTTATAGTGCCGGGGTCGATTTTGAACGGATGATACTGGCTAAAAGAAATGCACCCGAACTCCTGGAGAAGTTTTTTAAGAAAAAAGGCTACAGGGCAGAACCCATAATGCTATCGGGTAATACCGATTGTTACCAGCCTGCCGAACGGAAGCTTAAAATAACAAGAGGATTGCTGGAGGTTTGTTTAGAATACCGGCATCCGGTTAGCATACTTACAAAAAACGCGCTGGTAACCCGCGATCTTGATATACTTACTCAACTGGCAGAGAAGAACCTGGTAACAGTGGCGCTAAGTATCCCGACTATAAATGAGGATTTGAGAAGAAAGTTGGAACCCAGAACATCATCTGTGAACACTAAATTAAAGGCTCTCGAAACGATATCTAAAACAGGTATCCCAACGTTTGTAATGATAGCACCTATAATCCCCGGGTTAAACAGCATGGATATTTTACCAACAGCCGAGGCTATTTCCAATAGTGGTGCACATAGTTTTGGTTATACACTTGTTCGGCTTAACGATACGGTTGAACCTGTTTTTATTGATTGGCTGGAAGAACATTACCCTGACAGGAAAGACAAAGTATTGAATCAAATAGCATCACTACACGGCGGTAAGCTTGGTGAAAAAAATGTTGCCAAACGAATGGCAGGTGAAGGTAATATTGCAGATGTGATACACAATACCTTTAAGATAGCCCGCCAAAAATATTTTAAGGATAAAAAGATGAAGCCACTGGCCACACATCTGTTTGATGGTACTAAGGGCGAGCAACTCAGTCTTTTTTAGTTGTTGTTTATAATGTTATTGATAATCATATCAGCGTGTACCCTTGAGTTTTCTATAAACCATTTATGAGTTTCCATACCGCCACATACTACTCCGGCAAGATATAGCCCTGTTATATTCGTTTCCATGGTTTCAGGGTTATATTCCGGTGTTAGGTTACTGTCATCGCTTATATTGACACCACATTGCTGTATAAATTCGAGATTTGGCCTGTAACCGGTAAGGGCTAAAACAAAGTCATTTTCAATAGTAACAGTTCCGTTAGGGGTAAGTATGTCCACCTCGTTCTCCTTTATTTCGGTTATGTTTGAATTAAAGTACGCCTTGATACTGCCTTCGGCTATACGGTTTTCAACATCGGGCTTCACCCAGTATTTTACACGCGGGTTAATTTCGTCCTTTCGTATTACCATAGTTACATCGGCACCTTTTCGCCAGCATTCAAGTGCTGCATCTACCGATGAGTTATTGGCACCTACTATGAGTACTTTCCTGAAAGCATATTCATGAGCCTCCTTGTAGTAGTGGCTTACTTTAGGTAGTTGTTCCCCTGGTATGTCCATGTAAATAGGGATATCATAAAATCCGGTGGCAATTACTACATTTTTTGCGGAGTAGTTAGCTTTATCTGTAGTTATTGTAAATATTCTGTCAGCCTTGTTTATGTCTTCAACCTTTTCAAACAGTTTTGTATTCAGATTAAAATAACGCTGAATGTTACGGTAGTATTCCAGTGCTTCCTGCCTGCCTGGTTTTGGAGCTATACAGTTAAACGGAATATTGCCTATTTCCAGTTTTTCGGCGGTGGAGAAAAACGTCATGTATAGCGGGTAGTTAAACAGGCTGTTTACTAAGGCGCCTTTTTCCAGTATAATATAATTAAGTCCCTTTTGATGTGCAGCTATGGCACATGCCATACCTATAGGGCCTCCGCCAACAATAACAAGATCATAAGTGTTTATTTTTGCCATGAGGTATATGGGTTTTGGCTAAGGTAAGAGTTGTAGTACCTGTTATCTCCTGTTACCTCTTCACCCAGCCATGCGGGTTTTAAAAAAGTTTCATTCTCATCGTTAAGCTCTACTTCGGCAATAATAAGTCCGTTATTATCGCCAAAAAACTCATCTACTTCAAAAACATGGTCGCCATAAGGGATTTCATATCTTATCTTGTCAATACTTCCCAGTTCGCATAACTGTAAAAGCTGTTCGGCATCGTGCAAGGGAATTTCTTGTTCCCATTCCATACGGGTAGTGCCCAGTTCATTTCCTTTTCCTTTAACCGTTAGGTAGCCGCAGTCACCTTTAATGCGTACCCTTACGGTTCTTTCAGGGTGAGAATTGAGATAGCCCTGAACTATCCTTTTATGGTTTGAAGCCTCATTTTTGAAGTCGGAGTTAAGTACAAGGAATTTTCGTTCAATTTCAATCATAATCAAATACTAAAAATATATGCAAGGTAGTGAAAATATAAAGTCCTATTTGTATTTTTACGCAAGCATACTAATACCTGCCTCTGCCCTATGAAGTTAAAAAAATCAAGACGTAAAGCTACCCTGAAAGAATTTTTCGAATTAAATTTTGAAGAAAACAACCTGTGGGAATATAAAGCGGATGAGGTTGATTTGCTGGCAGAACTGGTAGATATTATCCGTCCTAAAAAACTCAGTAAGGTTTATTCGGTTGATATAAGTGAACTTATATTACTGCTAAGGGATAATGAGCATTACTGTGCCAGTTTTTCCAAATACTTAAAGGGGATACTGAAACAGAAGAAATTCAGTAAAATACTTACGGATGCGGGTATACTTACGGATGCCGACTTTTTCTACGAGGTTAAAAAAAGGCTTTTTGCCAAATTTATTCCCGATCAACCTAAAAAGGATACACTGGAATATGTTTTGAATCAGGTGTTTTTTGTGAAGACAGATCCGTTATGGATCAGAAAAATACCTTATGAGCAAATTGAGGCAGTTTTTGATTTAATTAAGTTCAGTTCCATTTATACATCGGTAGCAAATAAAAGTCCGCTTGCCGAACTGCTTTTTGCTATAGATGTTACCCTACACCGAATTGCCGGGCGTGCACTGGAAAGTGATGTGATAAAAATGGTTCCCGAATATGAGAACATGGAAAGTCCTTTCCTTGAAATCCAAAAAGAATTTGCCCTGCTTACCGAAAAGCTTATTCAGGATAAAAACAACTTTCTTGATCAGAAAGATTTAGGATACAAGCAGCTCATGATATTGCATAAGCAGTGTATAGATTATGTACAGATTGCCTTTAAGAACAGTGAGAAATATGGTATATCGTTAAGGGTAAACCAAAGCCTGTTACGTATAAGACAACAGTTGTTCAGGCTACAAACACTTTTGCCGTTACTGGTGTTGAACGATGCCGATGATGCCCGAAGACACTCTATTAAACTTGCACTCGACCTGATTGAATATAATTGCGATAAAACCAATGTCAGGAAACTGATTAGTGAAAGTACCCAGTTGCTTTCTTATGAAGTTACCCAACATACTGCAATTACGGGAGAACATTATATTACAAAAGACCGAGCCGATTATTTCAGGATGTTCTGGACGGCAGCAGGTGGTGGTATTATTGTGGGTATAGCATGTATTTTAAAGGTTTTCCTTTCTAAAATGGATAATAGTGCTTTTGGACATGCGTTTTTTTACAGCCTAAACTATGCCCTTGCCTTTATAGGGATTTACCTTTGCGGATTTACACTTGCTACAAAACAGCCTGCCATGACAGCATCGGCACTTATACGTTCGCTGGAAATAGGGCGCAAGTCAGACGATAATGAAGATGAAAAACACAAGGGCTTTGCGGAGTTCTTTGCTAGGGTATTCCGCTCTCAGTTTATTGCTTTTGTAGGGAATGTATTGTTTGCTTTTCCGGTAGCCTTACTGGGTATATGGCTTATTGATATTATTTTTGATTATAATCTGGCTTTAACCAAATGGTATAAGCTTATTAATGATTTGAGCCCTATACATTCGCTAGCTATATTGCATGCTGCGATAGCAGGGGTTTTTCTTTTCCTTTCGGGTATTATTGCAGGTAGTGTTGCTAATAGGGATAAACACGAACAGATGTATTACCGTATTGAGGAGCATCCTCTTTTAAAACTGAGTATAGGTCGTGTTAAGACCAAAAAATTATCTGAATGGTATGAAAGGCGTTGGGCGGGTATTGTTTCCAACTTCTGGTTTGGTGTTTTTATGGGGAGTACTGCTTCCATAGGCATATTTCTTGGACTCAACCTGGATATACGCCACATTACCTTTGCCAGTGGTAACCTTGCTTTAGGACTTTATGGGGCTAACTATAACGTATCGGGCTGGATGCTGTTTTGGGGTATTTTCGGTATAGGGATTATCGGGTTAATAAACTTCCTTGTTAGCTTTGGCCTTTCTATGGGGCTGGCATTCCGTTCCAGAAATATTCCTTTCTCTGAGGTTAGGCCTATAATAAGCTCTATTTGGGCGCATTTTAAGCGCAGGCCTGCCACTTTCTTCTTTCCTCGTATGAAAAGCCAGAATAAGGCTTAATTTTAGCTTTTATGATTTAATTTTACCGTATGGAACTGCAGGAGCCCTTACGAAAGATAATCCATGTGGATATGGATGCGTTTTATGCCTCTGTGGAGCAAAGGGATAATCCAGAGCTTCGCGGGAAACCTATTGCCGTAGGCGGAGGTTCCAGCAGAGGTGTGGTGGCTGCAGCCAGTTATGAAGCACGTAAATTTGGGATACGTAGTGCTATGAGCGGTTATTTAGCCAAAAAGAAATGCCCGCACCTTATATTTGTAAGGCCACGGTTTGAACGTTACAGGGAAGTATCCTATCAGATAAGGAAAATTTTTCTGGATTATACTGATTTGGTCGAACCGCTTTCGCTGGATGAAGCTTATTTGGATGTTACTATAAACAAAAAAGGTAATCCCAGTGCGACTATGATTGCCGAGGAGATAAGGCAGCGTATTTTTGATGCTACAGGGCTAACGGCCTCAGCAGGGATTTCAATCAATAAATTTATTGCTAAAGTAGCGAGTGACTATAATAAGCCGAACGGACAAAAAACGGTTAATCCTGATGAGGTAATGGAGTTTTTGGAAAATCTCGCTATTGGCAAGTTTTACGGAGTAGGTAAGGTGACTCAGGAAAAAATGTATCAGTTAGGTATTTTTACAGGAGCCGACCTAAAAGCTAAAAGTGTTGAATATCTTACAGAGCATTTTGGTAAATCAGGAGCATATTATTATCATGTGGTAAGGGGTATTCATAACAGTGCCGTTAAACCCGATAGGATAGTAAAATCGGTAGGGACAGAGCATACTTTTTTTGAAAATCTTGTTTCGGAAGTGTTTATGGTTGAGAAGTTGGATGATATTTCCAAAGAACTTGATAAACGGCTTCAAAAGAAAAAGATAGCCGGTAAAACCGTAACCCTTAAAATTAAATACAGCGATTTTGCCGTGCAAACCCGTAGCAAAACATTACCGTACTATATATCAGACAGGGCACTTATAATGGAAACGGTTAAAGAGCTTTTGTATCAGGAAAAGATAAAAGATTCGGTAAGATTACTTGGGATATCATTGGCAAACCTTAACAATGAAGAGAAAGAAGGAGAGGAGAAGAAAAAAGAGATTGCCGTACAGCTTAGGTTCGATTTTTAGTAAATAAAAAAGCCGACTAAAGTCGGCTCAAATATTTTTATAAAATTACTTAGTCTCTGCTTGATAGCTTGGCTAATAATCGTAATATTTCAAGATACAGCCATACCAGTGTCACCATTAATCCTATTGCGCCAAACCATTCCATGTATTTAGGAAGTCTTCTTTTGGCTCCGGTTTCAATCATATCAAAATCAAGGAAAAGGTTAAGTGCAGCTATCACAATAACAAAAACGCTAATACCTATACTCATTAGTGAATTGCCATAATGAACCGGTTGCCACGATGTAAACAGGCTGATAATCCAACTAACTAAATAGTAGGTTGCGATGGCAAAAGTTGAAGCTACTACTATTGATTTAAACTGTTCTGTTACCTTAACGATTTTAAACCTGTATAATGCTAAGCATACAATAAAGGTTACAAAGGTACCGGCAACAGCTTGGATAATAATTTCTGAATAGTAATTTTCTGCAAAAACAGCAGATATGGCCCCTATAAAAAGTCCTTCAAATAAAGCATAGGCAGGAGCTAAGTAAGGTGAGTATTTAGGCTTAAATGATGCTATTAAAACCATTACAAAAGCAAGTATTGCACCCATTATGGCTAATGGCATTGGGTTTTGCCCATTTACACCCATCCACCAGGTATATGCTGCACTTCCTATTAACATAACCAGTAGAATGAAACTTTTATTGATTGCTCCGTTAACGGTCATCGTTTCATTATAATCAATTATCTGAACCGGGCGGCCCTGTTCATCAATAATAGTTGTTTCTGCAGGTCTTGCAAAAGACTTATTTTTTAAAAACGGATTGTTAGATTTAAAGTTCATGTGCGATTGTTTTTACAGTATCAAATATATATCTTCTTTACATAATAAAAAAGCCTGCTTGATGGCAGGCTTAGTTAAAATTTATTTTTAGCAGAAGGCTACTCTATTTCAGAAACCCTAAGTGTGTTAACCATTCCTTTTTCTATTACAGGCATGGCAACAAGATTAATTATCATATCACCTTTCTCTACAAAATTCATTTCATGTGCAATTGAATTAACGTCTTCTACAGTTTCGTCAGTGCTTGTTAGTTTATCGTAATAAAAAGCATTAACCCCCCATAAAAGGTTCATCTGTGCAAGTATGCGCTTGTTAGAAGTATATACAAGTATATGTGCATTTGGTCTCCATGCAGAGATTTGGAATGCAGTATAACCACTGTTTGTTAGTGTTGAAATAGCCTTTGCCTTAATAACGTTTGCCATTTGTGCAGCGTGATAACAAATAGATTTTGTTATAAAACGCTTGGTTCTAACCTGTGGTGTATTTTGTGGGACTGAGATTAGTGGAGAATCTTCTACAGATTCGATAATCTGAGTCATTTTCTCAATAACCTGTACTGGGTAATTACCTACAGATGTCTCACCTGAAAGCATTACCGCATCGGCACCGTCCATAACAGAGTTTGCTACGTCATTCACCTCTGCTCTTGTAGGAGTAAGGCTGGTAATCATAGTTTCCATCATTTGTGTAGCGATGATTACAGGGATACGTGCAGTTTTAGCGCGGTGAACCAGTTTTTTCTGGATAAGTGGTACTTCCTGTGCAGGAACCTCAACACCAAGGTCGCCACGAGCTACCATAAGTGCGTCACAAAAAGCAACAATCTTATCTATGTTCTCTACAGCCTCTGGCTTTTCGATTTTAGCAATGATTGGAATTTTATAAGCTGAATGTTCAGAAATAAGATCCTGAAGTTCTTCAAGGTCTTTAGGAGTTCTTACAAATGAAAGTGCAATCCAGTCAACCTCCTGCTTAATAGCAAAGATGGCATCTTTAACATCTTTTTCGGTAAGAGCCGGTAAAGAAACTTTTGTGTTAGGAAGGTTAACCCCTTTTTTCGATTTTAAAGGTCCGCCCTGTACAACAACGGCTTTAACCTCGTCTGTTTTATTGGTTTCAAGAACTTCAAAGATAAGCTTACCGTCATCCAGTAATATTCTTTCTCCCGGATTTACATCGTTAGGGAATTCTTTGTAGTTCATGTATACTTTCTCAGCAGTACCAAGTATATCCTGTGCGGTTGTAAAAGTGATTACATCACCTTTGTCTACCACAACATCTTCTTTCATTACACCCACCCTTAGTTTTGGCCCCTGAAGGTCGGCTAGTATTGCGGTATTATAACCAAATTCGTCGCTTAGGCCCCTGATTATGCTGATGCGTTCTTTTACATCCTCATAGTCGGCATGTGAAAAGTTTATCCTGAAAACGTTTACACCTGCATCAATCATTTCTTTAATTACCTCTCTTGTGCTGCAGGCAGGTCCCAGTGTAGCTACAATTTTAGTTTTTTTATTTGTTGGCATTCTTAAAAAATTAAATTGTTTTTCGATTTAAGTTTTTGGTGGTCAATTTTATAAGCGGTGGTAACGTGACGTATTTTGAGTAGCTTTTCTACAAGCTCCTCTATCGCAAAATTGCCACAAATGTTCTCTATTTTTATAATGTAATCTACTTTTTTGAATTCCGGTAAAAGGAAGACATTAGTGCTCACATCAAACCCTGCGGCATCAAACAGCGAAATACTTTCCTGTTGTTTGCTCACAATGGTGTTTTTGTTTTCCAGAAGGTTCCAGGTTATTTCTTTATCCTCATCCTCATAAATGAACCTTGAAAAACAGCTTTCACCTTCTTTTACCTTGATCTCTATATTTTTTGGGCTTTTTTCAAGGAGAATTGACAGTTCCCGATTAATGAAATATGCCAGCCTGTAGTCTTCCAGAGAAGAGTGTATGGCGATTAATTCATAATCGATTGTAACGAAGTCATCAATCAGCAGTTTGTGAATAGCCATTATTATTCTGAATAATAAGGCGTAAATATACTACTTATAACTTACAAAAAACAGTCTTAAAATTAAGTTAACGGTAAATTATCAACGAAAACGTTATAGTTTGCTGTTAAATTCATTTATTTTTTGTTAATTTTTTCCTGAAATGCAAAGTAGGCTCTTTGAGATGCTTTTTCTTCGGCTTTCTTTTTAGAAGTTGCCCTGGCTTTTGCTACAATTTTTCCGTCAATTTTTAAGCGTACGCCAAAATGCTTAACGTCTTCATTGCCGTTGTCTTCAAAAACATCGTAGTGAAACTGTTTTTTTTCTTTTTGGCACCATTCAATAACCAGGCTTTTGTAGCTAATAACCTTTCCTTCAAGTTTAGGAATGTCTACATAAGGTACAATTACCTTTTTATTGATGAATTTTTCACAGTAAGTGAACCCTCTGTCAAGGTAAATAGCTCCTACAAAGGCTTCAAAAAGGTTACCGTGTATGTTTTCGCCAAAGTGTTGTGCAGATACTTTACTCTCAACCCATTTTATAAGGTTAAGGTCACGCCCTAATTCATTTAAGTGTTCGCGGCTCACAATTTTAGAGCGCATTTTGGTAAGGTAACCTTCGTCTCCGGTAGGTACCTCTTTAAACAGGTGTGCTGCAATTACAGACCCCAGCATGGCATCTCCCAAAAACTCAAGGCGCTCGTAGTTTATAGGGTTGCCGTTTTCATCTGTTTTGTTTGAAGAGCGGTGTGTAAACCCTTTTCGGTAATGTGATAGATCTACCGGGTTAAATCCCAGTATTTTTCTCATTTCTTCAAAAAAAATCCCGTCTTCAGGAGAGCGGGATTTATTAAATATTTTTTTTATAATGCCCATTAAAGGATAATTATAATTCCAGTTTTTTAACCAATACGCACGCGTTGTGGCCACCAAAACCAAAGGTATTGCTCATGGCAACCTTTACATCTCTTTTCTGAGCTTTGTTGAAAGTGAAGTTTAGTTTTGGGTCTATGTTCTCGTCATCAGTGAAATGGTTGATGGTTGGAGGAACAATTCCGTGCTTTATTGAAAGTATTGAAGCGATTGCCTCTATAGCCCCGGCAGCACCAAGAAGGTGACCTGTCATGGACTTTGTTGAGTTAAGGTTAAGGTTGTATGCGTGCTGGCCAAATACTTCAAGTATGGCTTTAGACTCGGCAATATCCCCAAGCGGAGTAGATGTACCGTGCATATTAACAGCATCAACATCTGATGGTTGTAAACCTGCATCCCTTAAACAGTTAAGCATAACATTTTTAGCACCAAGCCCTTCTGGGTGTGGAGCAGTAATGTGGTGAGCGTCGGCACTCATACCGCCTCCGCCAATTTCGCAGTAAATAGTAGCGCCCCTTGCAATGGCATGCTCATACTCTTCGATAACAAGCGAACCTGCACCTTCACCAAGTACAAAACCATCACGGTCTTTGTCCATTGGTCTTGACGCTGTTTGTGGATCGTCGTTTCTTGTAGAAAGTGCGTGCATAGCGTTAAAACCACCCATACCAGCAATGGTAACGGCAGCCTCACTACCTCCGGTAACCATAGCATCGGCATGGCCTAAACGAATGTAGTTAAAAGCGTCTATTAAAGCATTTGTTGATGATGCACAGGCAGAAACCGTTGTGAAGTTAGGTCCTCTAAAGCCATATTTCATAGAAATGTGACCACCTGCAATATCAGCTATCATTTTAGGAATAAAGAATGGGTTGAATTTTGGAGTACCGTTACCGGCAGCAAAATTCATTACTTCTTCCTGGAAAGTCTCAAGACCTCCAATACCTGAACCCCAAATTACACCTACTCTGTCTTTATCCAGTTTATCAAAATCAAAATTGGCATCTTTTACAGCCTCATCGCTAGAAACAATGGCGTACTGTGCGTAACGGTCCATTTTTCTTGCTTCTTTTCTGTCTATAAAATCTTCTACCTTGAAATTTTTTACTTCGCAGGCAAATTTTGTTTTGAAGTTAGTCGTATCAAAATATGTAATAGGGGCAGCACCGCTAACTCCGTTGATAAGGCTGTTCCAGTACTCCTCAACGTTGTTTCCTATAGGTGTAAGGGCGCCTAAGCCGGTTACTACAACTCTTCTTAATTTCATAAGTTAAATTTTATAGTTTCAATTTATAGAACAATACCCATGCGTCTCTATTGAAAATAATAAGAAAACATGGGCATCAGGATATATTATGAAAGGAATAACCCGTTCATTTTATCAAAGCGTTTAACGCAAACGTTGGTAAGACAATAAATAAGAACATCCATGCATCAGATACATGGATGTATATTATTTATTATTTTTTTGCTTCTTCTATGTAAGAAATAGCCTGACCAACAGTAGAGATGTTCTCAGCCTGATCGTCTGGAATCTGAATATCAAATTCTTTTTCAAACTCCATAATAAGCTCAACAGTGTCTAGTGAATCTGCTCCTAGATCATTTGTGAAGCTAGCCTCTGTTACAACCTCGTTTTCGTCAACACCTAATTTGTCTACGATAATCGCTTTTACTCTTGATGCAATGTCTGACATAATCTTTAATTTTAGAATTTAAATTGATGGCAAAAATAAAAAACTTTATTTTAAAACCATGTTTTACTAAAAAAATGTGACTACTAAAATAAAAAATTAATTTCAGAAATTTGCCAGAGAGCCTTTATTTTACAGTTTATTATTCTTTTTTTTGCACTTTGAAAAAAAATTAAAAAAGGTATGAAAAACATAGTACTTTTTGCTTCAGGAGGGGGGTCTAACGCCGAAAAAATCATGGATTATTTTGGTAAAAAAGACGAATTTAATGTTGTTGGACTGTTTACTAACAATCCAAATGCGGGTGCAATCAGCAGGGCAAAAAGCTATAATGTGCCTGTTTTTGTGTTTAACAGGGAGGAGCTAAATGGCAATATTGTGCTTAAAAATGTACAAAATCTTAACCCTGATGTTATTGTTTTGGCCGGATTTTTATGGAAATTCCCGTCCAATATAATAGCTCAATATCCTGATAAAGTAGTAAATATACATCCTGCATTGCTCCCCAAATATGGCGGAAAAGGTATGTATGGTATGCATGTTCATACTGCTGTTTTGGAAAATAAAGAGGAGGAAAGCGGTATTACCATACACTATGTGAATGATAATTATGATGAGGGGAATGTTATTTTTCAGGCTACGGTAAAAGTGTCTGACTGTGTTACTCCTCAGGAAGTAGCATCAAGGGTACTTGCTTTGGAACACGAACACTTCCCAAGGGTTATAGAAGAGTTTTTGAGTAAGTAATCTGATAATTAAGTTCTTTTCAAATGAAAATCACCATATAATCAAAATACACAAAAATAATGGCACACCAAATACATATATATACTGATGGCGCGGCTAAGGGGAATCCCGGGCCGGGTGGCTATGGTGTGGTTATGGAACAGGTGGGTACCGGTTATAAAAGGGAGTTTTATGAAGGTTTCCGACTTACTACCAATAATCGAATGGAACTGCTGGCTGTTATTGTTGGTCTTGAAAAGCTAAAAACTCAGGGGATGTCGGTACTTGTGGTGTCTGATTCCAAGTATGTGATTGACTCAATTACTAAAGGCTGGGTTTTTGGTTGGGAGAAAAAAGGGTATGCCGGTAAAAAAAATCCAGATTTATGGAAACGTTTCCTGAAAATATACAGACAACACAAAGTAGATTTTAAGTGGGTAAAGGGGCATAATAATCATCCTCAAAACGAACGTTGTGATCAGTTGGCTGTAATGGCATCACAACAGCCTGTGCTTAATGTTGATGCTTATTATGAGGCTGAAGGAGAGAAGTTATTGTAAAACTATTTTGGCCAATTATAACTTAGCCATATAAAAAAGGAGCCTAATAGTAATAAACAAATTAAAGAGCTGTATAAAATCCCTGTTCCTATTTTCTGTATTAATAGATTTGTTTTTTGATATCGCATTATTAGGCCGAGTAACAAACATAAAAAAGGAATTCCGAAAGCAAATTCTGGGCTGTCGAGTACTTTGATTATGCAAACAAATAGTGTTAATACAATAAATGTGGCTAAAGCTGATATGGTTCTTACCATTGAGTTGGTTTTCTGTTTGGGTTAAAAATAGAAAATCCGCTACAAATTAATGCTGCGGATTAGTAGTATTCCTGTAAAAAAACTTTTAACTATTAAAAGTTTCTTCCAGTTTTGCGATGTCCAGTTTTTTCATCTGTAGCATGGCATTCATTACCTTTCCGGCTTTTACTCTGTCCGGATCGCTAATTAGTGTAAAAAATGCTTTAGGGATAACCTGCCATGATACCCCAAATTTATCTTTAAGCCAACCGCATTGTTGTGATTCTGGATTCCCGCCTTCGCCAAGTTTATCCCAGTAATAATCAACTTCTTCCTGGTCTTTACATTTAATAATAAAGGAAACTGATTCGTTTAAATGGAATAATGGACCTCCGTTTAATCCTACGAATTTGGTGCCGTGTACCATAAACTCAACCGTCATTACGGCTCCTTCGGGCATACGGTGTATTTCCTGTCCTTCTTTGCCATAATGAGATGTGCTTAGTATTTCGCCGTCACTAAATACTGCGGTATAAAATTTAGCAGCTTCTTCGGCATTTCTGTCAAACCATAAATTAATAGTTAGCGGCTCTAAGTTTTTTGAATTTTTCATAATATATTATTTGATTGATTTTAAGAATATTACAAAGTTATATGTAATGGTTTGAGGGTAAAGGGTGAATAACAGACAAAGCGTGGTGTATATCCCGACAAACTATAAGAAAAGGCTGTTGTGGGTATAAATGAAATTTATTGACAAATTTGTTGTTATCCAACTTATGAAGTATCTTTGCAGCTTCATTTTTAAACTGTTTATGAATAAATTACTTATTGTAGGTTCAGTTGCTTTTGATGCTATCGAAACACCTTTCGGGAAAACCGATAAGATACTTGGTGGAGCAGGGACTTATATTGGCTTAGCGTCTTCTTTTTTCAAAGTGAAGTCGGCCATCGTTTCGGTAGTAGGAGAAGACTTTCCTCAAGAACATATCAACTTATTTACAAACAGGGGAATTGACGTTTCGGCCATCGAGGTGGTAAAAGGCGGAAAAACCTTTTTTTGGAAAGGGCGTTACCATAACGATCTTAACTCAAGGGATACCTTAGAAACGCAATTAAACGTACTTGGCGATTTTCAGCCTAAAGTTCCTCAAAACTTCAAAGATGCCGATGTGGTAATGCTGGGGAACCTGCACCCGTTGGTACAGATTAGTGTGCTTGACCAAATGGAAAAAACACCTAAACTTGTAGTGCTTGACACCATGAACTTTTGGATGGACTGCGCCCTGCCTGAACTTAAGGAAGTTATAAAACGTGTGGACGTTATTACTATTAATGACGAGGAGGCAAGACAACTTACCGGAGAATACTCCCTTGTTAAGGCAGCAGCTAAGATTCATGAAATGGGGCCTGAGTATGTAGTGATTAAAAAAGGAGAGCACGGCGCATTGTTGTTTCATAACAAACAGGTGTTTTTTGCACCGGCACTTCCGCTTGAAGAGGTGTTTGACCCAACAGGGGCGGGAGATACTTTTGCAGGAGGATTTACAGGTTATATAGCTCAAAGCGAAAACCTGTCGTTTAATAATATGAAGAACGCCATAATTTATGGCTCGACCCTTGCCTCATTTTGTGTAGAGCAGTTTGGTACCCAACGAATGGAGGATGTTTCCAAAGAAGAGGTTATAGACCGCCTGCAACAATTCAAGGCATTAACCCAGTTTGATATATCACTGGATTTAGAAAACGAAGAAGAGTAAAAAATACTAAGGCCTCATTGTGGGGCTTTTTTTAATAAACACGACAATAACACAACTATGAGCGACGCTTTAAAGCATGAATGTGGTATAGCACTTTTAAGATTACGTAAGCCTTTAGAGTATTATAAAGAAAAATACGGTACGGCCTTTTACGGAGTGCAAAAAATGTATTTGCTGATGGAAAAACAGCACAACCGCGGGCAGGATGGTGCCGGGTTTGCCAGTGTGAAAATGGATGTTAAGCCAGGTCAGCGCTACATAAGCAGGATACGTTCTAACAAGCAGCAACCTATACAGGATATATTTACCCAGATAAACGGAAGGATTAATGAGGAGATGATTGCGCATCCTGAATATGCTAACGATGTGCAGCTTCAAAAAGAAAATGTACCTTATGTAGGTGAGGTGTACTTAGGGCACGTGAGGTATGGTACGTTTGGTAAAAACAGTATAGAGAGCGTTCACCCTTTCCTTCGTCAAAACAGCTGGATGCACCGCAACCTTATTGTTGCAGGTAACTTTAACCTTACTAATGTTAAGGAGCTTTTTGACAGCCTTGTAGAGTTAGGGCAGCATCCTAAAGAACTTGCTGATACGGTAACTGTAATGGAAAAGATAGGTCACTTTCTTGATGAAGAAGTGATTGATTTATACCAGGAATGTAAAAAAGAAGGTTTCAGCAAACTTGAAGCTTCTGCAGAAATTGCTAAGAGACTTAATATAGCAAACATACTTAAACGTGCCTCTAAAAAATGGGATGGTGGTTATGCTATGGCAGGTATGATGGGTCATGGGGATGCTTTTGTGATGAGAGATCCTGCAGGTATTCGTCCGGCATACTACTATCAGGATGATGAGATTGTGGTAGTTGCTTCAGAAAGGCCGGTTATTCAAACCGTTTTCAACGTTCCGTTTGAATCAGTTCAGGAATTAGATCCGGGACATGCTGTAATCGTTAAGAAAGACGGTAGTATGGACATTGAAGAAATCAACCCTGCATTACCTAAAAAAGCATGTTCGTTTGAAAGGATTTATTTCTCAAGAGGTAGCGATGCCGAGATATATGAAGAGCGTAAACAGCTTGGTCGTTTAGTGTTACCGCAGGTACTTGAGGCGATTGAAAGCGATACCGATAACGCAGTATTCTCATATATCCCTAATACGGCAGAAACTTCTTTCTTTGGTATGGTTGAGGCGGCACAGGACTTCCTTAATAAGAGAAAGAACGATTATATACTTGATAACAAGGATACATTAACCGAAGATAGCCTGAGAGAGTTGCTTTCGGTTAAAATCCGTACAGAGAAAGTAGCTATCAAGGATGCTAAGCTAAGAACATTTATTACTGAAGACAGTAGTAGGGATGATTTAGTGGCTCACGTTTATGATGTTACTTATGGTGTTATCAAACCGGAAGATAACCTGGTTATTATTGACGACAGTATTGTAAGGGGTACTACGCTTAAAAAGAGTATAATCAAAATGATGGACAGGCTTAATCCTAAGCGTATTGTTGTAGTTTCTTCTGCTCCGCAAATCAGGTATCCTGACTGTTATGGTATTGATATGGCGAAGCTGGAGGGTCTTATTGCCTTTAAGGCAGCTCATGAACTTCTTATTGAAAGAGGTATGGAGCATATTGTTGAAGATGTTTATAAGAAATCGAAAGCACAGGAAAACCTTCCTGATAACGAGGTGATAAACTACGTTAAAGAGTTTTACGCACCGTTTACAGACGAGGAGATTTCTAACAAGATAGCTGAAATGCTAAGTTCGGATGAGATTGATGCTGAGGTTAAGATTATTTACCAAAGCGTAGAGAACCTTCACAAGGCGTGTCCGAAGAATTTAGGTGACTGGTATTTTACAGGTGAATATCCTACTCCGGGAGGTAACCGTGTGGTTAACAGAGCCTTTATTAATTTTTACGAAGGAAACGACGCAAGAGCCTATTAATGAGGTTGTAAAGGTTTGTTAATCAGGATTAAAAGTTGCATTTCGTCGATTATTTAAACTTTTTACCTGATTTTTTACCGAAAAACTTGCAAATTATCAATCGTAATCTTAGTTTTACAGCAAAATAGCATTAGTAAATTAATTTTTACGGTATTTTTGGGGGCAAAGAAGGGGAAACATCGTTTCCCCTTCTTATTTTAAAAGCATTTCAATCGTTTAATATATTGCTGTTTACAGCAAAAAAGGGAGCTCAAATGAACTCCCTTTTTTATTTTTTTTATCAAACTGTAAACACAGTTTGATAATTTTTATTTTTCGTTAGCATAACGTCTTGCTACTTCTTCCCAGTTTACTACGTTAAAGAAAGCCTCAATATAGTCAGGTCTTCTGTTTTGGTAGTTTAGGTAGTAAGCGTGTTCCCAAACGTCAAGTCCCAGTATTGGAGTACCTCCGCAACCCACTTCCGGCATTAACGGGTTATCTTGGTTTGGAGTAGAGCAAACTTCAAGTTTACCACCTTTGTGAACGCATAACCAAGCCCATCCTGATCCAAACTGTGTAGCGGCAGCTTTAGAGAATTTTGCTTTGAACTCTTCAAAAGAACCAAAAGCTTTTTCTATAGCAGCTTCAAGTTCACCTGTTGGCTGGCCTCCTCCTTTTGGAGAAAGTATTTGCCAAAACAGGTTGTGGTTGTAAAAACCACCACCGTTATTTCTAACCGCACCGTTAGCCGGGTCCAGGTTAATTAAAATATTTTCAATTGTTTTACCTTCTAAGTCAGTTCCAGCTATGGCGTTATTTAGGTTGGTAGTATATGCATTATGGTGCTTTGTATGGTGTATTTCCATAGTGCGGGCATCAATATGTGGCTCCAGCGCATCATACGCATACGGAAGTTTTGGTAATTCAAAAGCCATAATATGTCAAAATTTAAAGATTAATATTAATTTTAATCCAAATTTAGAAATTTTACGCTTTATAACGAAATAAGATTTTGTTATAATTTATCTTACTAAATCCTAATTTCATAAAAAACGGAGTGAAAAAAGCTGCTTTTTCAATATACAACGCTTCTGCTGGCTCGGGTAAAACCTATATGCTTGTAAAAGAGTATTTAAAGATACTTCTGCTGGCAGGAAGCGACGATGCCTACAGAAAAATACTGGCCATTACTTTTACCAATAAGGCGGTGGAGGAAATGAAAAACAGGATTATTGCTAACCTGTCTGAATTTTCTAAAGATGAACCTGATATTAAGGCTGAAGGTTTAATGAAGACGCTTTCGGTAGAAACCGGGTTGTCACTGGCCACTATCAAAGATAAATCGAAAGCCATAATTAAGCATATAATTCATAATTATGCCTCGTTTGATATTTCTACGATTGATAGGTTTACACATAAGGTAATACGCGCTTTTGCGCACGACCTAAATCTTTCGGTGTCATTTGATGTGTCACTCGAAACCGATAACCTGCTTCAGGAAGCGGTAGACGCTATTATTGCAAAGGCAGGTGAGAATGATGTGCTTACCAATTTGCTTGTGGATTTCTCGGTAGATAAAACCGATAACGATAAGAGTTGGGATGTTACCTACGAGTTGTTTGAAATAGGGAAGCTGCTCATTAATGAGAACAATCGTAACGAGGTAGCACAGTTTAGTGATAAGCCTATAGAAGAATTTCTTTTTATAAAGGAGAAACTCAAACAGAATATTGAACAACTGGAAGAGGACAGCAGGCATACTGCCGATGCTATTTTTGCCCTGCTGGAGCAGAAAGGAATAGATCTTAAATCATTTTCCAGAGGTACATTTCCTAACCATATTGGTTACATACAAAAAGGGGAGCTGAAATCTACTCACAAGAAATACCACGAACCCGAAGATATAGCGGTGAATAAGGCGGCGAAAGACAGGGAAGTTATCGAAGGTATTTCGGGAGAATTGATAGTAATGCTAAAAAGAGCTTACGAGAATTATGAGAAAAAGAATTTTTATGAAGCCTTCCTTAAAAATATCACCCCGTTATCACTGCTTAATTCTATAAGTCAGGAACTGGAGCGTATCCAGAAAGAGCAAAATGTACTTTCGATATCCGAATTCAATGCTATTATATACAGGGAAATTCAAAACCAACCTGCGCCTTTTATTTATGAAAGGTTAGGGGAGCGATACAGGCACTTTTTTATAGATGAGTTTCAGGATACCTCACAAATGCAGTGGTTTAACCTGATTCCGCTTATTGATAACTCCCTCGCGTCTGAAGATATGGGGGTAAAGGGTTCACTTATGGTAGTGGGCGACCCGAAGCAGTCTATTTACCGTTGGCGTGGTGGTAAGGCCGAACAGTTTATAGAGCTTAGTAAGGAATACAATCCGTTTTCCAATCCCGATAAGGAAATTATAGAACTTGGTCAAAACTACAGGAGTTACAGTGAGGTAATTAACTTTAATAACGAACTGTTTGGTATGTTGTCGGGTGAATTTGATGATCCTGATTATAAAGATTTGTATGCCAATCACAGCAGGCAGGATTTTAACAGTAAAACGGGAGGATATGTAAATATCTCATTTCTTCCGGAAGTTCAGCAACCGGATGATGCAGAGGAAGCTCCCGATAAAAATCAGTTGTATCTTGAAGAGGTGCTTCAAACAATACAAAAGGTTAGGGAAAAAGGTTTTGCTTACAGGGATATTGTTTTGCTTACCAGAAAGAGACAACCGGGGGTATTACTTGCTAATTTTTTAACTGAGAATAAAATACCTATTCTTTCTTCTGAAACATTACTAATAGAGAATGCAGCTGAAGTGAAGCTTATTATTAATTTGCTTCGCTATCTGAAAAGTAATGCCAATAAGGAGGCTAAAGCACACTTTTTATATTTCGCGGCTACCAGTCAGGGTATGGGAGAAAAAATCCACGACTTTATAAGTGAGGGTATGGAACAGCCCGATGAAGAACAACTGGAAAACTGGTTGGCTGAACATAATATACATATTTCTTTCAGGAATTGCAGGAAGCGTTCCCTGTATGAGGCGGTAGAAAGCATAATAGATGCTTTTATAAAAGATAAGAGTAATCAGTCGTATGTGCAGTACTTCCTTGATCTTGTGTTGGAAAAAGATGTAAGGAGTCAGTCGGGTATATCAGACTTTTTAGAATACTGGGATAATAACAGATCAAAATTCAGTATTCCTTCTCCCGAAGGAAATGACGCTGTACGAATAATGACCATACATAAATCTAAAGGTTTGGAGTTTCCTGTTGTAATTTTCCCTTTTGCCGAGGAAGATTATGCCAAGTCGCCCCGAAGTAAAATTTGGCTGGAACTGGATGACGAGACTCTTGGTTTTCAAAAAGCACTTATAGACAGCAAAAAAGAGGTTGCCGAATATGGTGAAAAAGCATCACAGCTATACCATATAAAATCGCAGGAAGAATTACTTGATAACATTAATATACTGTATGTGGCACTTACCCGTGCAGAGGAACAGCTGTATATAATTTCGGGTAAGAACTTTACATCAAAAGGAGAGCTTACTAATAATATGTCATCCTATTTTATAAAATACCTTATGTATAAAGGGTTGTATGACGATGTGACTCTGGAGTATGAATTTGGTAGCCCTGATAAGATTTCTGATAAAGAGGAGTATGTTTCACATCAGGAAACCATTAAGGTAGTTAATGAAAGGTTTAGCCCGCGTGGGGTTAAAATTGCACAACGTGAATCACTTATGTGGGGTACTAACCAGTTAAAGGCAATTGAGTTTGGTAATGTGATGCATGAAATACTGTCATTCATCGAGACATCTTCAGATATTGATTTGGCTGTTGTTAAGGCAATAGAGGCCGGTTTGGTAACAGCTGCTCAGGAGCAGGATATTAAACAAAGCCTTGAATCTATTGTAAATCATGATGAATTAAAAGTCTTTTTTGCCGAGGGGGTTACGGTATTCAATGAGCAGAATATAATAAGAAGAGATATACAAAATATTAAGCCCGACAGGGTTGCAGTCAAAGAGAATAAGGCATGGCTGCTGGATTATAAAACGGGTGCACATCAACCTAAATATGAAATGCAGTTGGCCGAATATGAAATGGCACTGCAGGAAATGGGCTTTGAAGTTGCTAAAAAAGCCTTAGTCTATATAGGAGAAACCATAAATGTGGTACATTTGTCGCAAAATTAGAGTTGATTTATACCATAAAAATATTAAACTGATAAACTATGTACGGAAAAATCAAGAATTATTTAGAGCAGGAACTGGATGCTATTAAAGAAAACGGATTATATAAAAAAGAGCGTATTATCGCTTCTCCTCAGGGAGCAGAAATTACTCTTGATTCAGGACAAAAAGTACTTAACTTTTGTGCTAACAATTACCTGGGGCTTTCGTCTCACCCAGAGGTAATTAAGGCGGCAAAAGACGCGCTTGATACTCATGGTTTCGGTATGTCTTCAGTACGTTTTATTTGTGGTACACAGGATATACATAAAACACTGGAACAAAAAATAGCTGATTTTTACGGAACAGAAGATACTATTCTTTATGCTGCAGCTTTTGATGCTAACGGAGGCGTTTTTGAACCGCTTTTAGGAGAGGAAGATGCAATTATATCAGATAGTCTTAACCATGCTTCTATTATAGATGGTGTTCGTCTTTGTAAAGCAGGACGCTACCGTTATGAGAATAACAACATGGAAGAGCTTGAAAAGCAACTTATAAAAGCTAATGAAGATGGCAGAAGGTTTAAGCTTATTGTTACCGATGGTGTTTTCTCTATGGACGGGCTTGTAGCCCCTCTAGACAAGATTTGTGACCTTGCCGATAAGTATGATGCCATGGTAATGGTAGATGAATGTCATGCTGCTGGTTTTATTGGAGCGACTGGTAAAGGTACGCTTGAGGCTAAAAATGTAATGGGCAGGGTAGATATTATAACAGGTACTCTTGGTAAGGCTTTAGGTGGTGCTATGGGTGGCTATACTACTGCAAAAAAAGAAGTTATTGAGATATTGAGACAACGTTCAAGACCATACCTGTTCTCTAACTCACTGGCACCTTCAATTGTTGGGGCTTCAATTAAAGTTTTCGAACTGTTAAGTGAAAGTACTGAGTTAAGAGATCAATTGGAGTGGAATACCAACTATTTTAAAGATTGTATGAAAAAAGCAGGCTTTGATATTATAGACGGAGATTCTGCTATAGTTCCGGTAATGTTATATGATGCGAAGCTTTCTCAGGAAATGGCCGATAAACTTCTTGAAAAAGGAATCTATGTAATAGGATTCTTTTATCCGGTTGTTCCTAAAGATAAAGCAAGAATAAGAGTGCAACTTTCTGCTGCTCATACAAAGGAACATTTGGATAAGGCAATCGCTGCTTTTACACAGGTAGGGAGAGAATTAACGATAATTTAACTACATTTTCGGTTTTTAGGTAGGATAATTTGTATTAAATAGTTTTGTTGTTATTTCGTAACACGCTAAATTTGTCTACTATAACCTATTTGTAATTAAAATAAAAAAGTATGAAACATCTTAACAAATTAATCGTTGCTGCATGCATGGCAGTGGGCTTAAATGCTCACGCGCAGGACGAGAACAATCCATGGGCTGTCTCTTTTGGTGTCAATGCAGTTGATACCAGAACCAGTACAGCTGATGATTTTGGTGATAGATTCAGTGAGTTCTTTAATGCTAAAGATCATTGGAATATTATCCCTTCAGTTTCTTATTTAAATGTTTCCCGTTATGTTGGGCAAAACCTTTCGGTTGGCTTAACAGGATCGGTTAATAAAATTGACAAGCTTGTAGTTAAAGAAGGTGGAGAGCGTACTGTAATTAATCCGGGTGATGTAAGTTACTATGGTCTTGATGCCTCTGTTAAATACAGCTTCATGAACATGATCGGTTCAAAATGGTTTGATCCTGCACTTTATGTGGGTGGAGGTTACACTTGGATGGATGATAATGGAGATGCTACATTTAACTTTGGTGCTCAGTTTAACTTCTGGTTTACTGAAAACGTAGCTTTAACACTTCAGTCTGGTTACAAAAAATCATTTGCTGATAGCAGAATGGAGCTTCCTTCTCACTTCCAGCACATGGCGGGTCTTACTTTCAAATTTGGAGGAAAAGATACAGATAAGGATGGTATCTATGATAAAGACGATTTATGTCCAAACGAGCCAGGTTTAAAAGAATTCCAAGGATGTCCTGATAGTGACGGAGATGGTATTCCTGATAAAGATGACCAATGTCCAAACGAAGCAGGTACTGCTGAGTTTAACGGATGTCCTGATACTGACGGAGACGGTATTCCTGATAAAAATGATGCTTGTCCGGATGTAGCAGGTGTTAAATCACTACAGGGTTGTCCTGATGCTGACGGAGACGGTATTGCTGATAAAGATGATAAATGTCCAAATGAGGCAGGACCAAAAGAAAACGGTGGTTGCCCATGGCCAGATTCAGACGGTGACGGTGTACTAGACAAAGACGATATGTGTCCTGAAGTTAAAGGTACTGCTGCTAACCGCGGATGTCCTGAAGTTACTGAAGAAGTTATGAAACAACTTAACGACTATGCAAGAACTATCCTGTTCAATAGTGGTAAAGCTACTTTCAAAGAAGAGACTTATGAAGTACTTGAAAACATGAAAGAAATTTTAAAAGAGTACCCTCATGCTAAATTTAGCTTAGAAGGTCACACAGATAGCGATGGTAGTAATGCACTTAACCAAACATTATCTGAAAACAGAGCTCAGGCTGTTAAAACTTACCTTGTTGAGCATGGTATTGCTACCGACAGGTTAAGAGCTGTAGGTTTTGGTGAAACTAAGCCAATCGCTTCTAACAAAACGAGAGCTGGTAAAGCACAAAACAGAAGGGTAGAAGTTAAACTTATCAAAGATTAAGTTAACCCTCTAAAATAAATTGAAACGCCCCGGTTTTTCCGGGGCGTTTTTTTATTTTTATACCATGACACAAAATACTTTTCTTGATAAGCTAAGTGAAAAATTAGTAAGCAGTTACCCTGATAAGTTGCAGGATATTGTCATCGTACTTCCTAATAAAAGGGCAAAGGTTTTTTTGCTGGAAGCGCTAAAAAGGCAACTTGATAAAACTGTTTTTGCACCTGAGATTATCAGTATAGAAGATTTTGTGCAAAACGTTTCGGGTATTCGCGCTATAGATCCTATAGAGCTGTTGTTTGAGTTTTATTCGGTTTACCTTGGAATTACCGAGAAAGAAAAGCAACAACCCTTTGAAAATTTTGCCAACTGGGGCAAAACCCTGTTGCAGGATTTTAACGAGATTGACCGTTATCTGCTAAATCCTAAACACGTACTTTCCTATCTTAAGGATATAGAAGACATTAAGCATTGGTCACTGGATATGGAGAACAGGACTACCATGATAGAGAATTATCTGGAGTTTTGGAATCTGTTACCGGTGTATTATGATGCGCTCTATGAGCATTTGCTTAAAAAAGAGGCAGGCTATCAGGGATTAGTATATAGGGAAGCTGTTGGGAATATCAACCATTTTTCTAATGCCTTTAAAAAACATAAACTGATTTTTGCCGGGTTCAATGCACTTAATGCTGCCGAAGAGCGTATTATTAGGCATTTGCTTTCGGCAGGACAGGCCGAGATCTATTGGGATATAGATGAGACTTTCTTAAACGACCCATATCACGATGCAGGACTGTTTATAAGACGCTTTAAGCAATCGTGGAGAGAATATCATACTCAGCCTTTTGAATGGATTGCTAATGATTTTAGCAAAGAAAAGAATATAAAAATTATCGGTACACCAAAAACAGTTGGTCAGGCAAAAATAGCAGGACAGCTTGTAGAGAAGCTCCAGAGTGAAGGACACGGGTTGGATAAAACCGCCTTGGTACTTGGGGAAGAAAATATGCTTATCCCGATGCTATACAGTTTGCCAAATAGTGTGGGTAGCCTTAATATTACCATGGGCTATAGTAGTAAGAACAATCCGGCACAGTTGCTTGTCCAGAAACTGTTTAAAATGCATACCAATGCCATTAACAGGAGTGAAACCAGTTATACACTGTATTACAGGGAGGTACTGGATGTGCTTACGCATCCTTTGGTGGAACCACATTCGGGGGCATCTTACATGGTAGATGTAATCAATAAAAACAATATTACCTTTTTATCGCTCAATAAACTCTTTGAAATACAGGGAGAGGCTTCGCCTTTCTTCACTTTATTGTTTGAACGATGGGATAATGACGTGAAATCGGTATTAAGCCGACTGTCAGATATATTATTGCTGCTTAAACAGTTTATGGGTAATGACGATGAGGAGGAAAAAATAGCCAAAGCTTTTTTATACTCGGTATTCAAAGTAATCAATAAACTGATTAATTATGCCGATTCACATCCTGAGCTGAATAACCTGGCTGTGCTTTACACCATTTACAAACAGGTGGTGGAGCTGGCAGAGGTTTCTTTTGAAGGGGAACCGTTAACCGGACTGCAGGTTATGGGGGTGCTGGAAAGTCGTGTGCTTGATTTTGAAAATGTAATCATCACCTCAATGAATGAGGGGAAATTCCCGTCGGGGAAAACCCAAAACTCATTTATCCCTTATGATGTGAAAAGGGAACTGGGATTGCCTACTTACAAGGAAAAGGACGCGATTTACAGTTACCACTTTTACCATTTGCTCATGAGGGCAAAAAACATTTACCTGCTATACAATACCGAAAGTGAAGGACTTGATGCAGGGGAACGCAGCCGTTTTTTGACACAGCTTGAAATTGAGAAAAAACCGCTACATAATCTGGAAAGTACAATTTACAATGCCTACCTGCCTGATAAGGCTTATGAGCCTATGCTGATACAAAAGTCAGACAAGGTTATGGAGAGGCTAAAGGAGATTGCTACGGGTAGAGGTTTTTCGCCATCGGCATTAACAGGGTACATCCGTAATCCAATACAGTTTTACTATCAAAGGGTTTTGCGTATTCGTGAGGTAGATGAGGTAGAGGAAAGTATTGCTCTTAATACGCTAGGTACCATTATTCACGGTGCATTGGAGGAACTCTATAAACCTTTTCTGGGTAAATTCCTTACCGTTCAGGATATAGACGGAATGAAGGCTCTTGCCGATGATGAGGTAATGCGACAGTTTGTTTTGGTGTACAAGGAAGGGGAGATTAAAAAAGGACGTAACCTGCTCGCTTTTGAGGTGGCAAAACGAAATGTACACAATTTGCTCAAACAGGAACGAAGGCTGATAGAGGAAGGTGATACTGTAAAGGTACTGGCGCTGGAAGAAACCTTTGAGCGTTGGCTGGAAGACAGCAGGCTGCCTTATGCGGTAAAAATATCGGGTAATATTGACCGTATTGAACAACGCAATGGTAAAATAAGGATAGTGGATTACAAAACGGGTAAGGTGGAGAAAAACAACCTGGTGCTTAAAACATGGGAAGGACTACCTGCCGATATTAAAAATGAAAAGATAATTCAGCTGCTTACCTATGCTTTTATGTATGAGCCTAACATAAACGGTATGGAGACCGAAGCGGGAATCATATCCTTCAAGAATATGAAAACCGGATTTATGAACTTTAGTTTTAAAGAAGGTACAGAACGTAGCGCTCCGCTTATTAGTAGTATTGATACTGATATGCTTGCTGAGTTTAAAATAGAGCTTATAGGGCTGATAAATGAAATTCTTAACCCTAGTGTTCCTTTTGAGGAAAAACTGGACTAGAGCGCTTTATTTGTTGTTTAATAAGGATTAGAGGATTGCTTTATAAAACTGTAGCAGGTCGGTTGTAAGGGCTTCCCTGTTTTCTATGTGAGCCATGTGCCCATCAGGATAGGTAATAAGTTTTACGTTAGTACCGTCCAGTTGACTCAGGCTGTCCTGATAATTCATTACCGGATCTTTTTTCCCTAATATCAATAGTACAGGTATGTCGGTTGTATGAAGTAATATTTCACGGTCCTTGCGTATTTTCATGCCTTCCAGTGCAGCAACAATTCCCTGAACCGGAGTTTTAAGGGCCTCGTTACGCACCGCTTCAATCTCTGCTGTAAGGCGCTCCCTGTTTTCTTCGCTAAAAAGATTAGCAATGGCAAGACGCACGAAGTTAGCGTAGCTTTGTTTTACGGCATTAATAGCCCTGTCGCGGTTCAGTTTTCGTTCTTCACTGTCGGCTTTTGAGGTCGAGTTTTGCAATACGATTCCTTTAACCATATCAGGATACAATTCGGCTATTGCCAGCGCCACATATCCACCCATAGAATGACCTGTAAAAACAGCTTGGGTTATTTCCAACTTTTCCAGTACGGCATATACGGCATCGGCCATATCTTCCATAGTATGAATGTAGCCTAAGCAGTCGGTTTGTCCATGTCCTAAAAGATCTATGGCAATAACACGGTACTGTTTTGAGAATTCGGTTATGTAATGTTCCCACATATTACTGTTTTCCAAAAAACCATGTAGTAACACAAGGGTAGGGCCGTTTCCGGTATCGGTATAACTTATGGTAGAGTTTTTATAGTGAATATGTTTCAACTTGTTTCTTATGAGGGATTAGGGGTAATTGAGTGCAAAATTAGTTTTTACTGATTTAGTAAGCTAAAAGATATGACGATTTAGTAAAAAAATAACGGCTCATAATTATGAGCCGTTATTCTGTTATATTGTAATTAACCAGTATTAGTTACTGATTCATTAAGCTTTCAATCTCATCTGCCTCAATAGGGATATTACGCATCAGGTTAAACGGTTCACCGCTTTCCTGTATTACGACATCATCCTCAAGACGGATACCAAAGCCTTCGGCAGGGATATAAATTCCCGGCTCTACAGTGAATACCATATTCGGTTTCATTGGCTCGACCAGTAAACCATAATCGTGAGTGTCAAGACCTAAGTGGTGAGATGTACCGTGCATAAAATACTTTTTGTATGCAGGCCAGTCCGGGTTTTCGTTCTGTACATCAGCTTTGTCTAAAAGACCAAGATCTAAAAGTTCAGAAGTCATTATTTTACCCACTTCCACATGGTACTGTTTCCATAGCGTGCCCGGTACAAGCAGTTTTGTAGCTTCATCCTTAACACGTAGTACGGCATTGTATACCTCTTTCTGCCTGTCGGTAAAACGACCTGATACCGGGATAGTACGCGACATATCGCTTGAATAGTTGGCATATTCGGCACCTACGTCAAAAAGAATCAATTCGCCCTCGCGGCACTGCTGGTTGTTCTCCACATAGTGCAGTACGTTAGCATTTGCCCCCGATGCGATAATAGGTCCGTAAGCAAAACCCTTAGAGCGGTTACGGATAAACTCGTGGATAAATTCGGCTTCAATCTCATATTCCATTACACCCGGTTTGGTGAACGAAAGTACTCGGCGGAAACCTTTTTCGGTAATATCACAAGCCTTTTGTAGTAAGTCAAGTTCTTCACTTTCTTTAATAGAACGAAGGCGCTGTAGTATAGGGTTACTTTTTGCTACCTGATGTGCAGGGTATTTCTCTTTCCACCATTTTACAAAACGTGCTTCACGTGTTTCTGTCTCTACAGAAGAACGGTAATGTTCGTTTGTATTAATATACATGGTATCGCAGTAAGTCATTACCTCAAAAAGTACTTTTTCAAAGTCCTGTAGCCAGTATACGCTTTTAATGCCCGATACTTCAAAGGCACGGTCTTTTGTTAATTTCTCTCCTTCCCAAACAGCGATGTGCTCGTTAGTTTCGCGAAGGAAAAGTATTTCGCGTAGGTGCTCGTATGGAGCATCCGGGCAAAGTAACAGTATGCTTTCTTCCTGGTCTACACCGCTCAGGTAAAAAATATCACGGTGTTGCTGGAAAGGTATGGTGCTGTCGGCACTAATAGGATAAATATCGTTTGAATTGAATACCGCAACGCTTTTCGGTTTCATTTCTGCCGTAAATTTTTTACGGTTCTTTATAAACAGGTTGCGGTCTATCTGATGGTATTTCATGATAAACGTTTTTTATTTTGAGTACCAAAAGTACTAAGATTAAAACGAAATAATGTTAAACCAATAAGGGAGTTTTTTATATTTACTAAAATTAATAGCCACATCATGAGAAAAATGTATTTCGTTTTAGCTGCTTTCCTGTTGGTTTCATCAGTTGGTATGGCGCAAATGAGAAAAAAGGATCCGGCTGAACTCGAAACGGCTAAGTATGCAGGGAAATATATCTATGGTGAAGGAACCGACTTCGGGAATGGGGAGGTACTTGTTTATCCGGAGAGTGATTCAACTATACTTTTCTATATCAATATTGAAGTGGGAGAGCCTTCGTACAACATGGGTGACTTGTATGGAAGAGTAACTATTGTTGACGGTAAGGGCGTTTTTGAACGTAAAACTGAATATTCCGAAGACGGATGCAAATGGAGTATGACCTTTACTGATGATAAACTGGTTATTGAGATTTTAGACGAGCAATATGAATGCGGCTTTGGCTATGGGGTTTATGCTGATGGCGAATATGATCGCAAAAACAATATTATACCGGAGTACTTCGTTGATTTTGCCGATAAGAAACATTATTTTAAGAAGCTTAGGGTAGAATAATAATTACTCTACCCACTTATAATATCTTGCACCTGTTAAGTTAGGGTTCTCTTTTTCTATATGGTCTAAAACCCATTCATTACGGGGTTGTAAAACACTCGTTTGTTGTTCTTTTTTGTGTAAAGCCAAATAGGTTTCAAAATTGATTTCGTGGTTTTTAGCAAGCGTTTCAAAGAGCTGCGCTTTTTCTGTTGCTGCCTCCCACCCGTTTTGTATTGTCCCTTCAAACACTTTAGATTTAGAGCCGCTACCGTAGGCAAGGAAACCGAATGCTTTTCCGGTAACATCGTTGCCTTTTTCGTTGTACTGACTTAACGCCGATAATAATCCCATAAAAACTGATCCTGTATAAAGGTTGCCTATAAGTGATGATGCCGGTTCGGAAGGTTGAATTTTGTTATTTACAAAGCTTCTGTATTCATCACTTTTACTAATCTCTTTCAGTTTGGCAGTATAGTCCTCACTTCCTTCGGTTACCATAGCTGTTTCTGCGTCGAGTGCAAATATTTCACTAAACATTCTGCGGCCTTGGTAAGCATAGGGAAGGTGCATTATAATGCTTTCCCATCTGTTATAAAGTGAGCCTGAAATGTTGTTGGCTTCTTTAAACCTGAAATAGGCTTCACGGGTACGGTCGGTATAACATTGGTTGGAATATTGTCCGTCAAATACCGGCTGATCTTTGTGTATTTCGATTTCTGCTTCCAGATTCCCAAACCATTCATCGTTCTTGCTGTTGCCGTTTATAGCTTGTTTTTCTATGGTGCGGTACGGTTTAAAAAAATCAAATACCCCTTTCGTGCTAACAGTCCATTTGTGGTTAAAGGCAATAATTCTTGGGTTTACGGTAATAAGCATAGCAAGTGCGCCTGCACCCTGAGTATACTCTCCGGTCGATTCCAAATCATATTTGGCAATATCACTGGTAATAACCACCGCCTTTTGTTCCGGATTCAGTCTCACATAATCAATACAGTTTTGTAAAGCGTCTACGCCACCTATACAGGCAAAGGTTAAGTCTACCGTATCGCAATGTGAAAAACTGCCTTCTCCATGTAACTGTTCCATTAATGTTACTACAAACGAACCTATTGGCTTAGAGCTGTCAATGCCACTTTCTGTACCTACATAAATACGGGAAATCTCTTTAGGCTCAAGATTGTTCTCTTTTATAAGCGTGGTAAGTGCATTTGCAGCAAATACAACAGTATCCTGATGTATGTCGGGCAATGTCATTTTTAATAGCCCCAGTCCTTTTTCAAGTTTATCGGGGTCTATATTTCTTGCTTTGGCAAGTGTTGTAATAGGTAAGTGCAGTTTGGCGATATCGAAAGCGATAGCATCTATTCCGGTAGTCATTTAAATTCTATTTTAAAAAGTAAAATTACGCAGACCAGTCTAATAATATGTTTAAAAATATCTGTTAAAGTGATTTTTGCGGATTTGAGAAAAAACAAGGCTAAAATTTTACAATGTATTAATTTTAAAACACAGTATTATATCTTAATTTAGTCCCGTTTAAAATACCACTATCCTATGAAGAAATTACTGGCATTATTGCTGTTTTTTGCCTTAGCTACTCAGGCTCAGGATAAACAGCCCTATCAACTTTATACTAAAGACGGAAAAAAGACTACTTATAAGAAACTTTTAAAGAAAGCCGGAGAAGCCCAGGTAGTGCTTTTTGGTGAATATCATGACAATTCGTTAGTACACTGGCTCCAATTGGAATTTACGAAAGATATGTCCGCACAAAAATACCTTGTTTTAGGAGCAGAAATGTTTGAGGCCGATAATCAGGACGAGTTACAGCAGTATCTTGACGGCAAGATTGACCAAAAAGCACTTGATACCGTTGCGCGTTTATGGAGTAATTATAAAACGGATTACAAGCCTATTGTTGACTATGCTAAGGAGAATAATATTCCTTTTATTGCAACTAATATACCACGTAGGTATGCCAGCCAGGTATACAAGCAGGGGCTAGAATCGCTGGAATTACTTAGTGAAGAAGAAAAAAGCTGGATAGCTCCTTTACCAATACCGTATGACGGTACTTTACCGGGGTATAAAAAAATGATAGAAATGATGGGTGGCCACGGTGGTGAGAACATGCCAAAGGCACAGGCTATAAAAGATGCGACCATGGCGCATTTTATTACTGAAAATATAAAGGATGATTATGTTTTTATCCATTTTAACGGAACATATCACAGTGATAATTTTGAAGGGATTTCATGGTATCTAAAACAAAATGATCCCAGTGTAAAGGTGATTACAATATCGTCGGTTTCCCAAAAAGATATCTCAAAACTGGATGAAGAAAACAAGGAAAAAGCTGATTTTATATTGGTTGTTGATGAGGATATGACCAAAACTCATTAATAAAGGTCAAAAAATGTATAGGCGTATTGTGATTTTATTGTACTTTTTAAAGTTTTTTAAGATTAAAAAGATATTTCGTAAAATTTTACTGAAAAAAATGCATAAAATCGCCCTACTTTATACTGATTATAAATTAGCCCTCAAAGGTTGTAGTTAATTTGTTTTACCTTTATTTTTGTATGATTTTTTAAAAAACTATATTTCACAAATACTATGGCAAAATCTGCACTATTGAAGTCGTCGCTTGCAAAAAAATACTGGATGGCTTTGACAGGTTTATTTTTATGTTTGTTCTTAATCGGACACTTATTAGGTAACCTTCAATTGCTGGCAACAGGAGAAAACGCGGCTCTTAATTTCAACAAGTATGCGTTGTTTATGACAACTAACCCGGCAGTAAAATTACTGTCTTATCTAACTTACTTCTCAATCCTTTTTCATGCTGTAGACGGGATAGTGCTTACAGTACAAAATAAAAAGGCAAGGCCTGTGGGCTATGTTAAAAACAGTCCTTCAAGTAATACGGTTTGGGCTTCAAGAAACATGGCGGTTTTAGGTACTTTGATTTTAGTTTTCATTGTTACACACATGGTGAACTTTTGGGCAGTAATGCATTTTGATAAAAACATGCCGCTTCAAAAAGTTAAAATTGAAGTTAATGGTATGGAGCAGGAGCTTTACCTAACTACAGACGGCGGTTATATCCCGGTTGCTCAGGTTGAACAGGGAAATATAGAAATTAAGCACAGAACAGAGTTTTATGACGCAAATGCTCATGTGAAAATCAAAGAAGGTTACAAAGATTTATATAAAGTAACTGTAGATTTCTTTAAAGATGAAAAATGGGGCTTAATTGCTACTATACTATATGTATTTGCAATGTTTGTTTTAGCATTCCACCTGTATCACGGGTTTAGTAGTGCTTTCCAGTCATTAGGATTAAACAATCCAAAATACAATTCACTTATCAAAAATTTCGGAAAAGCATTTTCTGTAGTAGTACCGCTTTTATTTGCTTCTATTCCGGTTTTTATTCACTTTATTCTAAAATAAATCAACATCAATACTATGAAGTTAGATTCTAAAATACCAGAAGGGCATATATCAGACAAATGGACGAACTACAAAGACCATTTAAAACTGGTTGCTCCAAACAACAGACCTAAAATTGATGTAATTGTTGTAGGTACAGGTTTAGCAGGAGCTTCGGCTGCAGCTTCACTTGGTGAGATGGGGTACAATGTAAAAGCTTTTTGTTTTCAGGATTCTCCACGTCGTGCACACTCTATTGCTGCACAGGGTGGTATTAATGCTGCAAAAAATTATCAAAATGATGGTGACAGCGTTTACAGGCTGTTTTACGATACGATCAAAGGAGGAGATTACAGGGCGCGTGAGGCAAACGTTCACCGTCTTGCAGAGGTTTCCGGTAATATTATAGACCAGTGTGTGGCTCAGGGTGTTCCGTTTGCACGTGATTACGGCGGACTTCTTGATAACCGTTCATTTGGTGGTGTACAGGTACAGCGTACTTTTTATGCTGCAGGACAAACAGGTCAGCAGCTTTTATTAGGTGCTTACTCGGCGCTTTCAAGACAAATCGGTCTTGGCCGTGTGCAAATGTACAACCGTCACGAAATGCTTGACATCGTTAAGGTAGATGGTAAAGCTCGTGGTATTATTGCACGTAACCTGCTTACAGGTGAGCTTGAAAGACATTCTGCTCACGCAGTGATTATCGCCTCGGGTGGTTACGGTAACGTATATTTCCTTTCTACAAATGCAATGGGAAGTAACGTAACAGCTGCCTGGAAAATACATAAAAAAGGTGCTTACTTCGCTAACCCTTGTTATGTACAAATTCACCCAACATGTATCCCGGTGCACGGTACTAACCAGTCTAAGCTTACGCTTATGTCTGAGTCGTTACGTAACTCTGGGCGTATTTGGGTTCCTAAGAAAAAAGAAGATGCTGAAGCTATTCGTGCAGGTAAATTAAAACCAACACAAATTGCAGAAGCTGACAGAGATTACTACCTGGAGAGAAGATATCCTGCTTTTGGTAACCTTGTACCGCGTGACGTTGCATCGAGAGCTGCAAAAGAGCGTTGTGATGCTGGTTACGGTATTGAGGATAACGAAACAAACGAAGGTGTATATCTTGATTTCTCTTCAGAGATTATAAGCAAAGGTAAACAAACCGCTTATGCTCAGGGTAACCATAACCCGAGTGATGAAGAGGTAATCAAACTTGGTAAGCAATGGATTGAGGAGAAATATGGTAACCTTTTCCAAATGTACCAAAAAATTACTGACGAAAACCCTTATGAAACACCAATGAAAATTTATCCTGCGGTACACTATACCATGGGTGGTGTTTGGGTTGACTATAACCTGCAAAGTACAATTCCGGGTTGTTTTGTTGCCGGTGAGGCTAACTTCTCTGATCACGGTGCTAACCGCTTAGGTGCTTCTGCACTTATGCAGGGTCTTGCAGATGGTTACTTTGTACTTCCTTACACTGTTTCTGATTACCTTGCTAACGATATCCGTACAGGTAAAATATCAACTGACTTGCCAGAGTTTGCTGAAGCAGAAAACAGCGTAAAAGCACAAATCGATAAATTCCTTAGCAATAACGGTTCTAAATCGGTAGATCATTTCCACAAACAATTGGGTCACATTATGTGGAACAAAGTGGGTATGGCCCGTAATGAGCAGGGACTTAAAGAGGCGATCAACGAGATAGACCAGCTTAGAAAAGAGTTCCATAATGATGTTTATGTACCGGGTACTGCTAATGAGCTTAATACCGAGCTTGAGAAAGCACTTCGTGTTGCCGATTTCATGGAACTTGGTCAGCTAATGGCAATGGATGCTTTACAGCGTAAAGAATCTGCCGGAGGTCACTTTAGGGAAGAGTACCAGGATTCTGAAGGAGAGACGTTACGTGATGACGAAAACTTCTCTTTCGTAGGAGCTTGGGAATACCAGGGAGACGATATCAATAAAGAAACGTTGCACAAAGAGGAGCTTAACTATGAGTTTATCAAAATTGCAGCAAGGAATTACAAATAAAAAATTAGAGAGATGGCTTCAAAATATATAAACATAACCCTTAAAATCTGGCGTCAGAAAGATGCTAAATCTAAAGGACAAATAGAGACTTACAAGCTTGATAATGTTTCTACAAGCAGCTCATTCCTTGAAATGCTTGACCAGTTAAACGAGCAGCTTGTAGGAGAGAGAAAAGAACCTGTAGCGTTTGACCACGACTGTCGTGAAGGTATTTGTGGTATGTGTTCGCTTTATATTAATGGTAGAGCTCACGGACCAGATACTAAAATCACTACATGTCAGTTACACATGAGGTCTTTTAAAGATGGCGATACAATTTATGTTGAACCATGGAGATCTAAAGCTTTCCCTGTAATCAAAGACCTTATTGTTGACAGAACTGCATTTGACAGAATCCAACAGGCAGGTGGTTTCGTTTCTGTAAACACTTCCGGCCGTACTATGGATGCTAACGCAATCCCTGTAGCTAAGCATGATGCAGACAGATCGTTTGAAGCTGCTGCATGTATTGGTTGTGGTGCTTGTGTGGCTAGTTGTAAAAACGGTTCTGCTATGCTGTTTGTAGGTGCTAAAGTATCTCAGTATGCTTTATTACCACAAGGTAAGGTAGAGGCTACCCAACGTGTACTTAACATGGTAAGACAAATGGATGAGGAAGGATTTGGTAACTGTACTAATACAGGTGCTTGTGAGGTTGAATGTCCTAAAGGAATTTCTCTTGAGAACATTGCCCGTATGAACAGGGAATACCTTGTCGCAAGTATCAAATAAGAATCATTTTCTATCGATATAAAAAAAGCACCCAAATATGGGTGCTTTTTTTATTAATATGTTGTTTTATTTATTCTGTGGTATCACCGGCTTCATTGGCTACGGCTTCAAGGAAGGAGACAAAGTTATCCTCGTGGTTTACATTAAGCTTTTTTCGGACCCTGTAACGGGCGTTCTCCACGCCGCGTAGGGAAATGTTTAGTAAAGGCGATATTTCCTTATTTGTAAGGTTCATTTTAACGAAAGCACATAACCTTAGTTCTCTCTTGGTAAGGGTAGGGTTAAGTTCCTTTAATCTTTCAAAGAAATTGTGGTGTACCTTCTCAAAGTTTACATCAAATACTTCCATGTATTCCTCACCAATTTTATGCTGGTTTAGCTTTTGGAACATCTCCAGTATCTTTTTGCGGGAGTCTTCATTCTTAACGCTTTCTTTCAGTTGCTTTAGGTCGTCGGTAATTTCGGCAAAAATGTCTTTCTTACTTGCCAGTAGCATAGTGTAATTAGCTAGCTCTTTACTCTTGTTTAGTACATCTTCCTCCAGATGCATTTTGTCTCGTTTAATTTCTTCCTTGTCGCGTTGTAACTTTAGCTGCTCCAGTTCCAGTTCCAGCATTTTTTTAGTGCGCTGAGCCTCTTTCTGGCTTTTTTGGTGTTCCCGTTCCATACGCTTGCTGATGTAGCGTATAATCACAAATAAAAGTAGTATAGCACCTATTATATATAGTGCATATGCTAAAGTAGTTTGATACCATTTAGGGAGTATGGTAAACTGATACACTGTTTCTGAACCCGTAAGTCCGGCAGTATTGCGGCTTTTTACCTTAAAACTATAATTGCCCGGCCTAAGGTGGGTATATTCCTTATAAGCTATGTTTTGCCATGTAGACCAGTTTTTGTCAACATTTTCCAATATGTAACTGTACTGTACTTCGGTGCCGTGAGTCATTTTTGGTGCAGCGAACTCAAAACGTAAAATATCGGTTTGGTTGGGAAGTGTAGTTTCTTCACTGGTAGATAGCGGCAATAATTTAAGCTCCTGATCTTTAGAGTAGGATATTTGGGTGATAATGGTATTAATGCCATCGCTGTTTTTATTACTTTCTATATTGTAGAGATACAGTCCTGTAGTGGTTCCAAACAACACCTTGTTAGGGCTAAGGCTTACAATACATTCCATGCCACGGTTAAAGCTTCCTTTAAGGTTCAGGAAAAGGTCTTTGTGCAGGCTTGGGTGTTTCTCGTTGGTGAAAAAGTAGCCTGCCTCATCGTCCTGTACAAACCAGGTCTTGTCACCATATTCGGTAAGTTTACGTGTGTTTTTACTGCTGTCTAATATTGAGTTGAGTTGTGCGTGGGGTTCAAATCGGTTGTTGTTGGAATTGAAGCGATATATTCCGGTATTGGTGGTAAATACAGTCTCATTTTTCCAACGGGTAACATTTACATTAAAGGACGAACCCAGTCCGTTTTTATTGGTAAAATGGTCAACCGAGCTTACTCTTTCATACGTTGGGTTAATCCTTACCCTGAACACTCCTTTATAGCCGTGGCAAATCCAATAGGTGTCATTTTCGTCGGAAGCCATAATATCACGTGACGATTCGTCAAAACCTGCTATTTTATTGTGTAGTATCCATTCGCTATCGCGCTTTTCCAAAAGGTATATCCCATTGTACTGTGAGGCGAGGTAAAAGCCTTTCTTGTTTTTTATGGGAGTGACTTTCCAAAAGCCGTTTGTATTACCAACTTTAACCGCCTGTCCGTTTTCAATTTTAAAGAGGCCGTTATCATGTCCGGCTATAATATCTCCGTCTAAAAGCTGTAGCGACCAAGCCTGACCATGCAGGTTAGGCACCTTTTTAAAATCAAGTGCCTGTGAACCTGAGTTTTGTGTAGAATAATATACACCCTGATTGGTTGCCAGATAATAGGTGTTGTTATGAACAAGCGCATCATATACCGAAGCCTTGTTGAACAGGTAGGTATATGGCGATTTGAAATCTATAAAAGCAAGGCCAATGTTTTGCATGGCCCATACATTGTTTGACGCCGTTTTGTACAATTGGTGTATTACTGCATCCTGTAAGTTTTGGAATACAGCTGGTGTTTTAAGTACTTCACCCTGATTGTTTATTACCAGTATTTTTGAACTCAAAGTGCCCAGAAAAATAGCATCTGGCGAGTATCGTATCGCTGATATGATTTGGTCTTTTGGCAGGTTGGAAAAAACATTGTTCAGCAACTGCATTGTGCCGGTTTCAGGGTTTCCTTCATATACATTTCCTGATTTTACAGTTACGAGTATTTTGCCTCCTGCTTCAGGAAGTATAGCCGATATTTCCTCGTTGTTATATTCGGTTGAAGGGAATACAGTTGTAAGTTCCCGTCCTTTACTGTCCAGCTTTAAGATGCCATGATTTACATCCTGTATATAGTAGCTGTTACCGGCAAGGTTAGAGTAAGTAAATGAATTAGCTGCAGGGATATGTGTTGCCGTTTTTCCTGTAATTACTATAAGTTCATCGAATGAACGACACAGTAATTTGTTGTTAAGAGCATGGATTTGCCAAATGTTCTCAATGTTCTTGTTTTCAAGCTGGAGGTCTTCCATAAGGGACTTGTAAAAGTACCTTCCGTTGTTGTCTTTTTGTATCGTTCCTATTTCGTTGTAACCTCCGGCATAAACCATGTTGTCATGGCCTATCTGCAAACTTCTTACTGATGAGTTGTTAGGCAGATTTATTTTTTGCCAGTGTTCACCGTCAAAAATTACTACACCATCATTATTGCCAAAAAAAATTGTCCCGCTACTATCTTCACACATGGTCCAAAACTGCGGATCGGCATTAAAATCGTTTCGCGTATACTGTTTTATTTTCCCGGTAAAAGCCTGATTAGGCGCAATGGAGTCCTGTCCAAAAAACGATAAATGAAAAAAAAGGAGGGCGAAAATGTAGAAAATGTTTTTTTTCATGTGCTTTGTTAAGGCTTTGTCATCACTTTGTTAAATAATAAATAAGCGAAAACGATGTAAAAATAGCTTTTTAAGGGAAAGCAAAGCTATTAAAAAGATTGAAATATGCAATTATTTTTTTCTTTTAAAAAATTGGTTATTAGTTTTTTGTAAAAAAAAAGTAACTAAAAAAGTAGTGCTTTTTTAAAAGTGGTGTAAATAAAGTGTATGCAGTTTTTAACCCTGTTCTTTACATAATTATAATTTGGCACCTATCAAAATTAAACCGAAAACGATTTCGGCTTTACTAAAATTGGATTTTTCTCAATTTGGCCATTTGGGAAATTCAAAACAGCAAAGTAAGGGATTGTTTTTCATTAATTTAAATAACTCTAACTTAAAATCTATGGGATTCAAAAACTACTTAATTTTAATTGTGTTGTGTTTTACGACCGCAGCTTTCGCACAGTCTATTGATGTGAAAGGTACTGTTGTGGACGACGCAACAGGTATTACCCTACCGGGTGTTAATATACTGGTAAAGGGTAAGCAGGCTAATGCATCTACAGATATGGACGGTAACTTTGTTATCAAGGCCGACGCAGGTGATGTATTAGTATTTAGTTATATCGGATACGGAACAAAAGAAGTTTCTGTAATTGATAATAGGGCTATTGAAGTAAGAATGGCAGAGGATGCAACACTTCTTAACGAGGTTGTTGTTGTGGGTTATGGTTCACAGGATAAAAAAGATATTACAGGTGCTGTAGCAACCATTGACGGTGAGAAATTTGAGAATCGTGTAAATAATCAGTTAAGCAGCCTTATGCAGGGACAGGCTGCCGGTGTTCAGGTTACCTCTAATTCAGGTAAGCCCGGAGGAGGATTTACTGTTAGGGTACGTGGTACAAGCTCGCTTTCTGCATCAAGTGATCCTATTTATGTTATAGACGGTGTTGTAACTTCAGACACACGTTCACTTAACCCGGCTGATATAGAGAGTATGTCGATACTTAAAGATGCTTCGGCAGCAGCTATTTATGGAGCACAGGGTGCGAATGGTGTTGTTATTATTACCACAAAACAAGGTAAAAGTGAGAAACCTGTTGTAACATATGATACTTATGTAGGCTTTCAGTCTGTTTGGAAAAAAATTGATGTTTTAAATGCTGCTCAGTATAGAGACTTAATGGAAGAAATGGGTAGAAATACTGATTGGAGTTTATATACAGCTGATACTAATTGGCAGGATGAAGTATTCCAAACAGGTTTTTCTACAAGTCATCAGCTTTCGGTTTCAGGTAAAAGCAACAACACTTCATACTATATTTCGGGAGGGGTAGTTGATCAGGAAGGTGCTGTAAGAAGTGCCGAAATGAACAGGAAAACATTTAAAGTTAACCTTACTCAGGATGTAAATGACTGGCTTAAAATAGGTACACATATAAATTATGTTGATTACAGAGATGTAGATGTTACCGATAACTCTGCAGTTAATCAGGGTGGTGTAATTTTGGGTGTTTTAAATACGCCTCAAAATATTGGTATTTACAGAGAGAACGGAACGTATACAAGTAACCCGTTCCAGGATTGGGAAAACCCGATTTCAAGTACAGATGCTGCACAAAGAGGCTACAGAAACCAACGTTTGTTTGGTAATGTATTTGGAGAAATTGAGTTCTTAAAAGGACTTACTTACAGAACCAGTCTTGGTATAGACTACAGTAACGCTACCAGTGATTATTTCCTTGATCCGTTTACTACAAGTTATGGAAGGGCTATGCAGGGTATTAGCCGTTACAATACTAATCTTACAAACTACTATATTTTTGATAATACCCTTAACTACAAGTTACAGGTTAAAAAACATTCACTTGAAGCTTTGGCAGGTGTAGTATATCAAAAATATAAATGGGAAAACAGTCAGCTGGAGACAAGGAATTTTGCAAGTGATCAAATCACTACTCCAAATGCGGGATCTATAATTAATACAGCTACAGCAAACAAGTCTGAAAAAACGAACTCTGCTTTTATATCAAGGCTTAACTATGGTTTTGATGGTAAGTATTTACTTACTGCAAACTTCAGGGCAGACGGTTCCAGTACATTTGGTCCTAACAATAAGTGGGGTTATTTCCCATCAGTATCTGTTGGGTGGAGAATTTCAAGTGAAGAGTTCTTTTCAAATGTTACTACTGTAAATGATTTAAAAGTGAGAGCAGGCTGGGGTCTTGTAGGTAACGACAATATAGGTACTTACCAATGGTTTGGCGGAGTAGGTAGCGGAGGAAATTACCCAATTGGCGGTGTTATCATGCCGGGAACATATCCTAGTTCTATTGAAAACCGTGACTTAAAGTGGGAAGCTACAGAACAGCTAAACATAGGTGTTGACTTTGCTATGCTGAATAACAGAATCCGCTTTAGTGCCGATGTGTACCAAAAGAAAAGTAAAGATCTTTTAATGCGTGTACAGCTGCCTACTACAACAGGTTTTAATGAAGCAATTGTAAATGCCGGTGAGGTTGTAAATAAGGGTCTTGAATTCCAGGTTTCTACTGTGAATTTTGACGGTGACTTTAAATGGAGTACTGATTTAAATATTGCCTTTAACAGAAATGAAGTAACCAATATTTTAGGAGGAACTCTAGGAGCTGGAGATATTGCCGGTAGAGGAACTTCAATAAGAGTTGAAGAAGGGAGACCACTTGGTCAGTTTTACGGATATGAGTGGGGTGGTGTAGATGCCACTACCGGAGATGTATACTACATAGGGGCAGACGGACAGCCAACATTTGATCCTTCGGCAGATACCGACAGAAAAATAATAGGAGATGCAAATCCTGATTTTACCTACGGTATTACAAACACGTTTAGTTATAAAAACTTCGGACTTAATGTTTTCTTCCAGGGTTCACAGGGTAACGATATACTTAACGCAACCCGATTTGATACAGAAAGTATGATAGATGCTAAAAATCAAACTACTGTAGTATTAGACCGTTGGCAGCAACCGGGCGATATTACAGATGTTCCAAGAGTATCTACTGACGGAAGTATCGCTAACTCCAGAATATCATCAAGGTATATAGAGGATGGTTCTTATTTAAGACTTAAGGCTGTTACATTAAATTATAATTTTAATAAGGACTTAATGAGCAGAATAGGTCTTAGCGGACTTAATATATATGTAACAGGAGAGAATTTATTTACAATTACAAACTACTCAGGGTTTGATCCTGAAGTAAATGTTTTTGGCTCTAACAATATGGCTCAGGGTGTAGACTATGGTACTTACCCGCAAACAAGAAATATCATTTTTGGATTAAGAGCATCACTTTAAAAAATTAAATCATGAGACTTATAAATAATTCAAAAACTATATCGGCAGCAATACTTGCTCTTGCAATGTTTACTGCCTGTGACGATAAACTGGACCTGGAACCAATCTCAAATGAAACGTCTGATAACGCATATGTTACGGCAGGTCAAATTGAGGCTGCAATAACAGGTGTATATGAATCTTTCCAGTCTAATGACTACTATGTGTGGGATCATGTGTTGTTTTCAGATGTTCGTTCAGATAATCACTATGCAGGTGGTGATAATCCGGAGATATTCCAGATAGACGCTATTAATATAGAAACTACAAACTCAAGAGTTTATAAGGCTTGGACCGCTATTTACAATGCCATTTCTAAGGCAAATGTTGTTATTGAAAAAGCGCCGGGTATACAGCAGGATCTTACTGAAGAAAGAAGGGAACAAATAATAGGTGAGGCTTATTTTTTAAGGGCTTACCACTATTATACTTTGGCAAGATTATATGGGGGTGTTCCGTTGGTTTTAGAAACTGTAAAATCTGCAGAACCTTCGGTAACACATGTTTTCAGAAATACAGAAGAAGAAGTTTATGCTCAGATAATTGAAGACCTTGAGATGGCAGCTTCAAAGCTTCCTGATACTTATGGTGATGATCCAAGTGTAAACAAAGCACGTGCTACTAAAGGTGCGGCTTATGCACTAATGGCAAAAGCCTATGCTCAAAAGCCTAACCCTGATTACGGCCAGGTAATAAGCTACGCAAACATGGTGATTACCAGTCCTGCAGGATATGACTTAATGGGTAATTATGCCGATCTTTTTGATGGCAGCCATTACAATAATATAGAATCTATTCTTGAGGTACAGTACTTAGGAGGCAACGAAGGTTCATGGGGTCCGCAAATGCACCTGCCACCATCTGTAAGTGGTGATACATGGAGAAAATTTGTTACACCATCTCACAACTTAGTAGATGCTTTTGATTCTGAAGGAGATGTTATCCGTAAAAATGCAACTATTCTTTTTGAAGAAGTAGGCTGGGTAGATCAGTACTGGGGTAATACTCCAAACAGTTCTATACCATTTGCATACAAATGGAAAAACGCAATGGGTTGGGCAAGTTCAGATCATATTTACCTGCTACGTTTATCAGATATTATTCTTCTTAAAGCCGAAGCTCACAATGCATTAGGTGATATTGCTGCTGCTGAGACAGAAGTTAATAAAGTAAGACAAAGGGTAAACCTGCCTGTTCTTACTGCAGAGCAAACGGCTTCTACATCTGTTATGAAACAGGTGATCCTAAAAGAAAGAAGACTTGAGCTGGCACAGGAAGCACACCGTTGGGATGACCTTGTTAGAAACGGTGTAGTGGTTGATGTAATGAATAATGTTCAGGATATCGATCTTAGGGACGGACAGCCGGTAAACTATAATATGCAGGCTTTTGAAAAATTCCTTCCTATACCTCAGGAAGAGATTACAAGAAACCCTAACCTTGTTCAAAACGAAGGGTATAACTAAGAACAAATACTATCATGAAGAAATCGCTTTGGCTCTTTGGCTTAGCCTGTATGTTTTTATCGTGTTCAAACAGTGAAGACGGGTCAACGACCCCGCCGCCATCACCGCCGTCCCAAAACAACGGAAATGTTATTGGCAGTGCCGATGTTTGGGTAACCACGGGGAACAAGACTAAGCTTTTAAGCCAGCAGTCTTCAGTAGCTATTTATGATAACAATGCGACCGATTATCCGTCAGTTTCTGTTGATTTCTCACAGCAGTATCAGGAAATTGACGGTTTCGGGGCCGCATTAACAGGTTCATCTGCCTATGTAATAAGCCAGATGGGAGCTTCGGAAAAGGAAGCATTATTAAAAGATCTTTTCAGTACTGATGAAGGAATCGGGCTTAGTTACCTGAGGTTAACCATAGGAGCATCTGATTTTTCGCTGGAAGACTTCACTTATAATGACCTTCCTGTAGGAAGTACCGATCCTAACCTGGAACAGTTTTCCATAGCTGAAGATGAAGCACATGTTATTCCTGTATTGCAGTCAATACTCAATTATGCTCCCAATATTAAAATACTTTCCAGCCCGTGGAGTGCCCCGGCCTGGATGAAGGATACGGGTAGTTTGGGAGGCGGAAGCCTTGACCCGCAATGGTATGATACCTATGCCGATTATTTTGTGAAGTATATAAATGCTTATGCAAACCACGGTATCAGTATAGCTGCGGTTACACCTCAAAACGAACCACTGCACGAAACTGCAGGATACCCTACTATGGGAATGACTGCCCTTGAGCAGGCCAGTTTTATTAAAAACAGCCTTGGTCCTAAATTTCAGGAGGCAGGATTAAATACAAAAATAATAGCATACGATCATAATTTCGATCAGCCGTCCTATCCTATAACGGTATTGGGCGACGAGCAGGCCAGTCAGTATATAGACGGTTCGGCTTTTCACGCTTATGCCGGAAACGTTTCGGCAATGAATCAGGTACATGCGGCCTTCCCTAATAAGAACCTTTATTTTACCGAGGTTTCGGGAGGCGAATGGAGTACTGATTTTACCTCAAACCTTAACTGGAATATGAGTAATATTTTTATAGGCACCACTAAAAACTGGTCTAAAAACGTATTGCTTTGGAACCTAGCCCTTAACAGTAATCATGGCCCTGCAAATGGTGGGTGTACTGATTGTCGCGGAGTGGTAACCGTGAGTTCGGGCGGGCAGGTAACTAAAAATGTTGAGTACTACAGCCTTGCCCATTTTTCAAAATTTGTAAGGCCGGGTGCAAAACGTGTCAGCTCAACCGAGTTTGATAATTCCCTTAACCTTAAAAATGTAGCTTTTGTGAATACCGACGGGTCGAAAGTACTGGTGGTGCTTAATGCCGGTAGTATTACAAAAAACATATCGGTTATCGTAGGGGATACTAAAATAAATTATACGGTAGAAGCTAATTCGGTAGCAACTATAGTATGGCAATAAAAACCGCATTTATCAAACATATACAATAACAGGGCCTAAGGGCACTTTTAAACATTATGCATAAAAAAAATACCTCACTGAAAAAGATTGCTTTGCCGCTTTTAAGCCTTGCCATGCTGGCGGGATGCGGAACGGCAGAAAAAAAGAACGAAGCCGAATTGTGGTTAACCATGCCCGATAAGTCGGTTGCTTTTGAAAAGCAGGAGAACTTTTTAGTTAAAGAAACAGAAAATCTAAACGAAATAACAATAGATACTTCCAAAACCTATCAGGAAATGGATGGTTTTGGCTATACGCTTACCGGAGGTAGTGCCAAGCACATAACCAATATGTCGGCTTCGGCAAGAGAAAAGTTATTACAGGAATTATATGGCACCGGTGAAGGCGATATTGGCGTAAGCTACATAAGGATAAGCCTGGGGGCTTCAGATCTTGATGAGAAACTGTTCTCTTATAACGATCTTCCGGAAGGGGAGACCGATGAGAATATGGAGAAGTTTGACCTTGGTTATGACAAACAATACCTTATACCGGTATTGCAGCAAATATTGAAAATAAACCCTGATATAAAAATATTAGGTTCGCCGTGGTCACCACCGGTATGGATGAAGGATAACGGCGATACAAGAGGCGGTAGCCTTAAACCGGAATATTACCCTGCTTATGCAAAATACTTTGTGAAGTATATACAGGAAATGAAAGCAAATGGTATTACTATTGATGCCGTTACCATACAAAACGAGCCTTTACATCCGGGTAACAATCCCAGCCTTTTAATGCCGGCAGAGGCACAAAAGGAATTTGTGAGAGACCATTTAGGGCCTGAATTTGAGAAGAACAATATCAAAACCAAAATAATAGTTTACGATCATAATGCTGACCGTCCGGATTATCCTATTACCATTCTAGATGATCCTGAAGCTGCTAAGTATATAGATGGTTCTGCCTTCCATTTGTATGGCGGTACTGTTGATGCAGTTTCTCAGGTTCATGATGCGCATCCAAATAAAAACTTATACTTTACCGAGCAATGGGTAGGAGCTCCGGGCGACTTTGCAAAAGAACTTACATGGCATACTGAGAATCTTATAATAGGCGCGCCAAGAAACTGGTGTAAAACCGTGTTAGAATGGAATCTTGCTGCCGATGAGAACCAAATGCCACATACCGACAGGGGAGGGTGTGACCGTTGCCTTGGTGCGGTTACCATAACCGGAGACGAGGTTACAAGAGAACCGGCTTATTACATCATCGCACATGCTTCCAAGTTTGTGCGCCCGGGTAGTGTAAGGGTAGACTCCAATATGGTAGACGGACTGCCAAACGTGGCTTACCAAACACCAAACGGTAATGTGGTGGCTATTGTGCAAAACACTTCAAAAGAAGACAAAACAGTAAAAGTAAATGCAGGAGAGAAAAATGCTGTTGTTGCCTTAAAGGCAGGAGCGATTGCAACTCTTGTATTACAATAAAAACAAGGTTTAGCGACACATAATTTATCCCTTTAAACATTGAGTTTTTTGTGATGGCCTGACGGCAAAAGGGAAATAAAGGCTGTCCGCAATCTATTTAACAGCACAGGTGTGCGCTAAACCTTTTTAGATAAAGAGTAAAACATAGCTTTTATAGCGGCACTTAAAAAGTCAGAGCTTTCGGCGTAATGTTGTGGAAATCGTTACGACTGGTGATTACAGTGCTGTTATGATCTTAAATAACTTTTTTATTAAAGTATAGTTTATGTTTAGGTTAGTTACTGAGCCGTGCTTTTAGCGCGGCTCTTTGTTTTATAGTTGCAGGAGTACTGTTGTATTTGTACTTTTAATCAAAATACACATACAATGAAAATATCCCTTATCCAAACTGCCCTTAAATGGGAAGACCACGAAGCAAACAGGCAAAACTTTACCCGTTTAATAGACAGTATTAATGAAGAGACCGACCTGATTATACTACCCGAAATGTTTGCTACAGGCTTTACCATGAAACCGGAACCTGTTGCCGAAACGATGGATGGGGAAACGGTACAGTGGTTAAAGGCTATGGCTGTCAAAAAAGGATGTGCCATAACGGGAAGCCTTGTGATAAAAGAGGGGGAGGGATATTATAACAGGCTTATTTTTGTACACCCTGATGGGAAAATACAAACCTATGATAAGCGTCATCTGTTTACCCTAGCGGGCGAAGACAAGGCCTATACACAGGGGGATGAAAAACTGGTGGTGGAATACAAAGGTTGGAAAATCTGTCCGTTGGTGTGTTATGATTTACGTTTCCCTGCATTTTCACGTAATCTGGAAGATTACGATTTGCTACTGTATGTGGCAAACTGGCCTACGCCCAGGGTGCAGGCTTGGGACGCTCTTTTAAAGGCAAGAGCGATAGAGAATATGTGTTATACGGCAGGTGTCAACCGTTGTGGTGCCGATGAGAACAGGCACAACTATCCGGGGCATTCGCAGTTGCTGGATTGTTTTGGTAATGAGCTTGCTAAGGCTGCAAATGACGAAGAGGTTATCACCCTGTCACTGGATAGGGATGCTATGCTGGAAGCCCGTAATAAATTCGGTTTTTTAAACGATAGGGACCGTTTTATTATGGTAGTGTAAAGGTTTCCATTACATCCCAGCTTTCCCTTACGTTTATCTCTTTAGGCTTGTTGCCTTCAAGGAAATAGTGCAGCTCTTCCGGCTGTCGTTTTTCAAGGTAATTGCCCGAATCCCATTTACGGTTTTTATTGTCGTCATAAATAACCCTTACCGAATACATATCGGCAGGGATATTGTCAAACGCCATTTCGGTTTGCGATTCGTTCTCAATATAGTTTGTAGCTATTGTTTTTTCTTTTGAATCAAGAACCTCCAGTATTAAAGGGAAACGCCTCGCATTTGCAATTTTAAGGCGCAGATTCCCATAGTTAGAATACATTTTGGTTGTTACCGTATAATTAAGGGTGTCGTTCTCTTTTTCATAGAAATCTTTAATGGCACCGGGTAACAGGGTAAAACTATACTTTTGGCTTTCTTCTTTTTTAAAGTCTATTTTCAGGTTTTGCTTCATAGCATCATAAGAAGTCTTGAAAGGAACCGCTATGGAGTCTTTATTGATAAGTGAGATTTTAGTAGTATCAATATCTACAATTGGGGTGTTTGTATATATGGCAAAAGTATCCCTAAAGTGTATTGTTCCTTTTTGTATGGCAGAAACGCCTAATGAGTCAATGGCTTTCATTTCCTTAGGTTTTACTACAAACTCTTTTATGGAGTCCAGTTTTTTAACCGATATTAATAGTGAGTCGGCTACATTGTTAATATCTCTTGGAGTCCATATTTGTAGTGAATCTTTTTCAGGTACTTTGGTAACAAGTGTTTTTATAAGCTCCTGCGTAGCGGCATTTTTAACTTCAATAGATACATCTTTAGCATCGCCTTCATACCCTGCAAAGTAACGGTTTGATGAGGCTTGTATAGGTTTTAATGGTTTGAATTCTCTTTTTTCTGAGAAAAGGGTTAGTTCATAAAGCGTGTCGTTAGGGATGTTTATCGGTTCTTCAAAAAAGGCAATTTTGTCTGACTTCGGATCATACTTATAGTTGTTGTTATTGTCTTTTAAGGCGAACAGGTAGTATTTTCCTTCCTTAAGGTTTTCCAGATTGTAGTTAACCATGCTATCCAGCGTATTGGTTACATAGCGTGGTTTTTCTTTATATACGGTAGAGTCGTTAAAGGTTTCGTTTGCCTCATACAGCATTACAGTAACAAAGTTGTCAGGCTTTTTCTCAAAGGCATCTTTAATATTACCTCTTAGCATAAGCGAATCAATGTAAGGGCCTGTAGAGAAAATGAATTTGAACTGTGAATATGGGTTCCCTTCGTTATTATCGGTAATACTCTGCCCGAAGTTAAAACTGTACGTAGTGTTTTCCTGAAGGGTGTCTTTTATTTTAATTCGGATAAACTTACTGGCACTTCCCATAGGGGTAATGTCAGGGTTGTTTTTCATTGGTGGGGATATAATAAGCTGTTTGTTTATATCCTTAATTTTAATGTATTCGCTAAAGTTTATCTGTATCTCCTTGCCTGTAAAATTAGTTGTCATATTATTTGGCGTGCTGTACACCAACACCGGAGGAATGGTATCTTTAGGTCCACCCGATATGGTTCCCCTTTTAGCACAGCTGTTTAATGATAAAAGCGAAGCAAATAATACAACTGCCGATAGATATATGATAAATTTAGTATTGCGCATACAAAGTCCCTTTAACAGCACAAAATAACAATTATATTTAGTGTAAATAAAATGTTTTTGTAAAATTTAAGTGTGTGCATAGGCTATAGTTACGATACTCAACTTTGATTCCGGAATTTTTAACAGTGCTTTGCCACAGGCTTCCAGCGTTGCACCGGTGGTTATTACATCGTCAATAAGTAAAAAATGTTTGTTGCTGTCGGTTTCAGCGGGGTTAACATCAAAAGCCGAACGGGTAATTTCAGCCCTGTCTGTAAGTCCTTTTTTAGTTTGGGTTTTGGTGTAGTTTTTTCTGATTAACAGCGAGTCATTGTAATTAGCATTTAGTCCTTTGGCTAATGCTTTTCCAAATTCGGTTACCTGATTATAACCGCGCTCTTTTAATCGTTTTTTATGCAATGGTACAGGAATCACATCGGTGACCGATTGTAATGCCTCCGTTTTGAGCAGATGAGTTATGTATAATTCTCCCGAAAGTTTGCCTATTTCCTCCCGTCCTCTGTATTTAAGGTTGTGAATAAGTTGTTGTACTATACCTTCCTTATGGAAATATAGTAAAGACGAAGCGTGCTCTAACGGAAGCCTGCCGTAAAATTTGTTATAGGTTTCGTTTTCCTTATTGAGCCAATGCTGTGTATAAGGTAAGTGATGCCGGCATACGGTACACAAAACAATCTCGTTTTCCAGTAGGTTGTTATTGCAGCCGTTACAGGTTTTGGGATATAATAAGTTTACTAAACTTTTAAACATACTATTGCTTTTAAAAAGTTTTTTTCACCCATTGCCATACGCTTTTCTTCTTTTTTTCTGTATTCGGGTTTAGGGATTCTTCGGTTATGTAGAATGTTTCATCCCTGTTACGTGCTCTTCTGTACTTACATTTTCTTAACGGAACCGTAAGTTTTACTTCTTCGCCGTTGTTGTCATAATAGCCTTCAAACACCATTTCTTTACAAGGTCTCCTTGCAGGATATGTAAAAGCGGTAAGGGTGTCATTGATTTTTGCCGAATAAGACAGTGAGTTTCCTTTGTAAGATACTTTAAGGTCTTTAAAATTAAAAGCTCTACAGGTACTTATATACACTGTTTTGTAGCTGCCTGCTGTTATACCTTCATCTTTATTAAATGTTGTTTTTGCGGGTTTGCCCAGGCAAAACAAGTAGTGTCCCTCTTTTCGTGGTGCTTTGAAAAGATAGTTGTTACCCTCTTTAGAAAAAAAGACCTTTAGATTGGTTTCCTTCCATAAAGAATCAGATTTATGTTTTTGATATACTTTTAAATCAGGTTCTCTATTACTCCCTTTTGCCGAAACATATACAATTCCTCCAAACCAGTTATAAGTAAGTGATTTTATATCGATATTGATTTCAGCAATAGCTTTTACGGTCAATATGTTGTTGTTTTTGTCAATAGCATTAACGCCCTTTGCTATCATTTCTTTTGCAGAGGTATGTGATTTACAGTAAATCCCGGGATTTGGTATTTGGGTATAGCCACTATTATTAGCAATAATCCAAACTTCATAGTCTCCAAACCGTTGTATTTCCCGTTTAGGTTTTCCGTCTGCCTGTGCTAAGGAAATAGTTGTGAAAAGGAGAAATATAAGGAGAGTTATGGCTTTCATAGATAAGGTTGGTTGTGCTAAAATAATTCTTTTTGGTAACAGTCAGGTAGTAAGGTGTAAAAAGACGGAAATTTTTACCTATAAATTAATCAGTTTGTTTATAATTTAAAGTATAAAACAATCCCTTTTTATATTTTTGCACCATGGCAAAACAGGAAGATATTTTTAAGAATGTAATTTCGCATGCTAAGGAGTACGGATACATATTTCCGTCAAGCGAAATATATGATGGATTAAGCGCTGTGTATGACTACGGACAGAACGGTGCCGAACTGAAAAAGAACATTAGGGAATACTGGTGGAAATCAATGGTGCAGATGCATGAAAACATTGTAGGTATTGATGCATCTATATTTATGCACCCAACTACATGGAAGGCATCGGGTCACGTTGATGCTTTTAACGATCCGTTGATTGATAACAAGGATTCCAAAAAAAGATACAGGGCAGATGTTCTTATTGAGGACTATGCCGAAAAATTAAACCAAAAAGCCCAAAAGGAAATCGATAAGGCTAAAGCCCGTTATGGGGATGCTTTTAACGAAGAGGAATTTAAGGCGACCAATGCGCGTACTAAGGATTATCTTGAAAAGAAAGATGCTATCCTTAAACGTATGGCTCACAGCCTTGAGACCGAGAATCTTGCTGATGTAAAAGCACTTATTGAGGAACTTGGTATTGCGGATCCTGAAACCGGTTCTAAAAACTGGACAGAGGTACGACAGTTTAATCTTATGTTTGGTACCAAACTTGGTGCTGAAGCTGCAAGTGCGATGGACTTATACCTGCGTCCGGAAACGGCACAGGGTATTTTTGTTAACTTCCTTAACGTACAGAAAACCGGTAGGATGAAGGTGCCTTTTGGTATAGCTCAAACCGGTAAAGCTTTCCGTAACGAGATTGTGGCAAGGCAGTTTATTTTCCGTATGAGGGAGTTTGAACAAATGGAAATGCAGTACTTTGTTCGCCCCGGTGAGGAACTGAAATGGTACGAATTCTGGAAAGAAACAAGATTAAAATGGCATAAGTCACTTGGATTAGGTGAGGAGAAATACCGTTTCCATGATCATGAAAAACTGGCTCACTATGCTAATGCTGCTGCCGATATTGAATTTGATTTCCCGTTTGGTTTCAAAGAGCTTGAAGGTATTCACTCAAGAACAGACTTTGACCTTAAGGCTCACGAGAAGTTCTCGGGCAAAAAACTACAGTTCTTCGATAACGAATTGAACGAAAATTATGTGCCTTATGTTGTAGAAACTTCTGTTGGTCTAGACAGAATGTTCCTTGCGGTATTCTCAAGCTCATTAAAAGAGGAAACGCTTGAAGACGGTTCAACCCGTACCGTGCTTAGCCTTCCGGCTGTACTGGCGCCTACTAAGGCAGCTGTACTTCCGTTGGTTAAGAAAGACGGACTGCCGGATGTAGCCCGCGAAATTATTGAAGACCTTAAGTGGGACTTCAACGTGGCTTATGATGAGAAAGATGCTGTAGGCCGTCGTTACAGAAGACAGGATGCTCTTGGTACTCCTTTCTGTATTACGGTAGATCACCAAACGCTGGAAGATCAAACGGTAACCATCCGTCACCGCGATACTATGAAGCAGGACAGGGTGAAGATATCAGAATTAAGAGGTATTATAAATGAGGAGGTTTCGGTACGAAACTGGCTTATGAAAATGAAATAATAGTAAAGGCTTCCAATCGGGAGCCTTTTTTTTTATATTTAAATTATCAAATTATATGATATGAAAAAAATTACCTTGCTATTGTTTCTCTTTTTGGGCTTTTCCTCTTTTGCTCAGGAAAACGGAGTTTTTGTTGTAAGTGAAGGCGATAAGAAAATAACAGTAGTGCTGGATACTAAATTACCGTACCTGGAATTAAATAAACCAACACCTCTTAAAACCTATTTCGAGAATATAGATATAAAAAACAGTTCTTCAATTGCAAGGGGATTAAGAAAAAAAGAGCAATGCGGGGATAATTGTATCGCATGGGAATTAACAGTGGATGAAAAAGGAGTAGTTGATGGTTATTTTAAGATTACGTTTTACTATAGGCTTAGTGGGGACAGTGAGAATAAGAAGGTGTATGTTTCAATTCCGGTAAAGGATTAAAGGGTATAAAATGTACTACTTAATTTTACGTAAACTTTCTAAAAAATTAAAAAATAATCTTATCAGGCAGATGGATATCCATAAGCATTTATCTATAAAGAACTATTTGGAAAGCTTCTGTCAAACTTTTGAAAAAGACAATGCTTTCTTTCTTTTTGAAAAATTTGGTGTTAAGGCAGATAAGTTGAGTGTAACTGTTTTTTTTAATGGATTTAGTAATGTTATATATTTTAAAAGGGATATACATATTGAAGATGTAGATGAAGTTTATGAGTTAGAACTTAGACTAGATGTTAAACCATTTATAAATCACATGGTTAGTTGTAATTATGAGATTGAAAGGGATATAATGGGGGATTTTTTCACTAAAGAAAATGGATATATATACTTCTCTGATTATATTGATAATATTTTGTCATCTACTGAAATAGTTGGTTTTTTGGATTTATACCCTGACTCTATGGTGTTAATTCTTAATGCTAATCATTAATTATATTATTAGGTAATTGATGTTTTTTGTAACTTAGATATAGTAACTAATTGCTTTGTAGTGTTTTAGTTGTTCTTGCTCCCCAAAGCTAAGCGTGATTTGCTGATGTTTCGGTTTTAAAACCGTAATGCTTTGTGTGAACAATGAATATCTAAACTTATAAAGAAGGAAACCATGAGAAATGTATTCAAACTAATCGCCATTTGCCTGCTGTTGGCTATGTCGCCAAAAGCCATGTCGCAGGACTGGATTACAATTGCCGAAAAGAAGGTGAACTTTAAAGCTGAAAAAGATGTGGTAACCCCACGAGGCAATGAAAAAAACATAGAAAAAATCAGGATTAAGTGTACCCAGGGTACTGTAAAGCTTAAAGTTCATGTTGAAATGAGTGACGGAACCAAAAAAGAATATGACGCTAAAGGAGTAGGCGTGCTCACTAAGGGGATGACTTCACTTGCATGGGACCTGCCCGGAAAAAAGGGCGAACTCAAAATAAAAAAGATAGAACTGGAGTATGACTCAGTCGGGAATATGCTCGTTACCAAAAAAGCTGTTGTAGAGATACAGGGCAAAGTTTCGGGATGATATATAAAAAAGGCTCCCGATTAGGAGCCTTTTTTGTTATTCAAACTGTAATTGCGCTAAAATTTTCTTCTTTTTATTGATAATACTTTCGTCTGCCTTTTCCTTTAGTCGTTCCTTATCGGTAAAGTAATATTTGTATTTGGCTTTCCCCAGGCTTATATTATAATCGTCCAGATCACCTTTTATGTTTACCCCTGTTTTAAACGGTATGGGTGACTTGAGTACCGAAACATGATAATCATAAGTAAGGTCAAGGTTTTGTACACCGCCTACGGCAAGTCTGTAACGATCTATTTCCACCAGTGCAGGCAATACTTCCATATGGCTTTGCTCTATTATCATTTCCATTTCAAGAGTTTCAATGGTATTCTTCTCCTTTTGTTTAAACATAAGGGTTTTTGCCATTTCGGTAAAGGTTTCGCTGTCAAGCACCATAATATCTGTAGCCTGTAGTGCGGCAATACTGCGTACTGTAGGGATGTTAACCGTCATATCCTCATTTAGCATAGCAGTACCCTGCATTCGTAAATGGGCTTTCCCTTCAAACGATTTTGTCATAGGGAAAAGGCTGTCCATAGCAGGGAGTACCTTGGCAATATTAGCCATTTCTATATCATGCAGGTTAAAGTCAAAATCTACTTTAGCTTTGGTATTATCTACGGGGGTGTAGTTAATACTTGTGGTAAGTTTAGCAGCAAGGGTGGTAAGTTCAAACTGATTAAGCTTTAGGTGTCCTTCCTCTACCTTTAGCAATCCCTTTATATCGGTCATATCCAGTTCGCCATAGCGCAGTTTCTTTATATCACTGTTAAATACAAAGTTGATGTTCTCTGGTATTTTGAATACAGCTTTCTCATTAGTTGTTGGCTGTGCTGGTTTATTTTGGTTTTGCGCTACGGTATTAAAGTCGGGTTGTGCTTCAGGCTCATTGTCGTGCATTACCTTCATAATCTCGTTGGCATCAATATAGTTAGATTGTAGCGTAAGCTTGGCATTGATATCTTTACCCTTAGAACGTTTTGTGAACAGATTGTTTATCTGTCCGGTAAGTGTCACATCAGAATTCCAGAATGTAATACGGGCATTTTTTAGAGTTATAGCCCTGTTATTAATGGTTACTTTAGAGTGTTCCATTCGCATAGGCATGGCAAACTCCGGAGTATAGGCAAACAGGCTGTTAAACTCCACATAACCACGTGGCATCCATTGCTCGTCACGATTCTTTTTTACGGTGAATTTATAATTTCCGTTTTTAATCCCCACAAACCTTTTACCCTGCCATACACCCGCACTGTCTATAGTAAAGGTCGTATTTATAGCAGGTCGTTCCTTGGTGCTCCTCGGGCTGAGTTCAGCAGTTATATTCGCCCTGCGAATGCTGCCCTTCAGGCTATCCAGTCCCTTGTATCTAAGGTTGGTAAATTTAATATCGGCGCCCAGTGCCGCTACACTGTCTTTCAGCATTTTTGCTCTTAGCTTAATGTCCAGCCCGGCAAGGGTAAGGTCGTGCTGTTTTTTGTAATTAAGGGTAAGGTCGGTTACATTTATTTTTCCGAAAGCCTTTCGGGAGTCTGTTTCGGCTTTACGGCCAAAAACAAGCTCTGTTTTCTGCGTTTTCAGGTAAATGGTGTCTTTAGGAACACTAACCAGTAAATTGGTAAAGGTAGAGTGTCCTTTAAGCTTCATGTTATTAAAATTGCTGTTTATAATGTCGTTGCTTTTAAAAACAGCGTTCAGGTCTATCTCTGCCAGTCCCTTTATATCAATATCTGCTGCTACAGGAAACTTTTTTTTCAGAGTAGTTAAATCCAGATTCCCTTTTATGTTAGAGTCGATTTTAGGGTCTTCCAGTAGGTTTTCCACAACGGCATTGCCCTGCAGGTCTACGCCTGTTCCTTCAAGTAAAAGGTTCTTAATGGTAAGGTTTGATTTTTCGGGTTCGTTAAAATTCAATACCGAATGCATATCGGCTTCCAGATGGCGAATCTCTCCCGGGAACTTATTGTACTTCAGAATACCGTTATCTATTTTAAAAACAACATCGGTAAGCGGGAATTTACCCTGTCCGTATACACCCTTAGCAACAGCTTTAAGGGCAACGTTTCCTTCTACGTCTACATCTTCCTGCTTAACATACTGTTTTGGAATGGCTTCCCAAAGTGTTTTTAGGGAAGGGACTCTCATCTCTAGGGTAATATCGGTATCCACTTCCCGTTTTAGGGTGTCGATGCTGAAATGTCCTTCGGCTAGAAAGTCAATGTCGTTAAGTACGAGTTCGCTTTTATCAAAATCGACCTTCATCTTTTTCTTGTCAACAAATATTTTAGTGTTAAGGCTGGCTTTTAGCTTTCGGGCAAAGCGTACACCGTCTTTAGAAAAGTTTATCCTCTTGCCAGATGTTTGGGTAGTAAGCATCAGTTTCTCATCGGTATTTGCTGCCTTAAGAGCCACATTGAAACTGTCTATACGCACGTGTGCCCTGGTTACAAAATCATGATAGGACAGCTTTGCATTTTCAATGCTTAGTTTTTTAATGAAAACGGAATTGATTTTAAATGAGGAAGTAGTGTCGTTTACAACTATAGTATCGGTTTCGGTTTCCTTTACAATGTTCCAGTTGGCTTTTCCGTCCTTTCGGATAACCGCTTTTATTTTGGGGTTGGTTAACGAAAGTTCGTTAATAACCAAATTGTGTTTGGTTAAAAGTTTACTGATATTAAAAGAAGCCCTGCACTCAGTAAAGCGGGCAAGGGTATCGTTTTCCCTGTCCCTGAATGACGGTGTTACAAGGCTTCCGTTTTTTAGTGTGATGCCAAAAGAAGGGAAAGTGGAGAAGAAGGTAAGTTCTATGCTTTCGCAGTCAACCTTAGCATTAAGGTTTTCGTTAAGCATTTGGGTTACGGTAGGTGTGATCTTCTCGGGTGTGAAAACAAAATTAAGCGCAATGGCTACTACTATTGAAAAGAGTATAAATAGCGAGATGAAAAAAAATAGTGTTCTTCTAAGTATCTTTTTTATTTTCATGGTAATTGCGGTAAGTTTTTACACGACGGAAATATAACAGATTTTAAACTTTACAGTTGTGTTTTTATACTAATCCCTGTTTTAATTATACCAAATGTATAAAAAGTATAAAGGCTCCCAATCGGGAGCCTTTTTTATATACTGTTATTTTTAAAAACGGTATCCGATATTAAGGTCTCCTCTAAAAAAAGCATCAGGAGCATATTCGTTTCCGCCAAGGGTTCTTCCTGCCCCTAAAAGTAACTCCAGTACAAAACCACTCTTATTAATCCATTTTTTACCTAAAGCAAGACCAACAGCACCAACATTAAAGTCTTCTTTTCTGCTGTATGAATAACCTGCGTTAGGATCGTAGGTAGTTTCATTAGAGTGTCCCATAACATATTTTCCAAAGCCTTCTACAAAAAAGCCTTTTGCTCCATATTCTTTTGACTCCTGAAAATAAAAACGGGCAAAAGGTGTTATTGAAAAGTCTTCCGGATAATCATTATCCTGATCAAAATTATAAAGTACCGATGCTCCAAAAGAGAAATCTTTACTTTGAACATACTCATAGGTGCCTTCGGCAATAGCACCAGCTAATAATTTAATCCCACCAAGTTTTACTTCGTGTTTTTTGTCTACTGCAGAAACTTCTTCGTCCTGAGCATAACTTGAAACCCCAATAATTAAGGCTAATAGTAAGGTAATCTTTTTCATTTTTCTTAGTTTTTTAAACAAAACTAAAATATTATTTAAAATAAAAAAGGAAGAGTTTTATGTAAATAGATTAAATAATAAAAAAAGCCCCTGTAAGGAGCCTTGTTATATAGTTCTTTTTTATTGAATATTATTTTTAATCTCACTAAAGACCACATTTACCTCCTAAACTTATATCCAATACCACTCCTTTTTTGTTATTCCATTTACCTAAAGAAAATCCGTTTGAGGGATCATAGTATCGGTTATAGTTTTGTGTGTTTGTATTGAAATATCCTTCAGGTTGTTTTTCAACATCATACATTGAAAAAGAATTTTTAGAGGTATGTTTTTTTGATTTCTGAAAATCTAGATCAGTATAATTTTTACTGTATTCTGATTCAAAAAGAACTGATGCAAAAGAAAAATCCTCACTTTGCAACTGTTCAGATGTTTCTCCGGTTATAGATACGTTATATTTCCTGTCCAAATCTGAAACTCCTTTTTCCTGAGCGTTGACCGAAATTGTTATAAGTATAAGTGCTAACAGTAATATTATCTTTTTCATTTTAATGATGCTGATTTTGATAATAAAGCTAAGACTTTTTTATCTGAAATAAAAATAAAGCACTTTGTATTAGTAGGTTATATTAAAAAGCCCGATTGTTAAACTAACATCGGGCTTTTTTGTTATTCTTTATTTTCTGAAAGTGAGTTCCAACCTCTGGCCTTAAGCGGAATTTTAGTATTGGCACGGGTAATAAGATGTGTGCCTTCGCTTTCCGGGGTCATGTGCCCAATAACGGTAAAGTTAGGGTTGCCTTTTATTTTGTCGTAATCACTTTGTTTTATGGTGAATAGCAGTTCATAATCCTCCCCTCCGTTTATGGCTACCGTGGTGCTGTCAATATTAAATTCCTCACATACGTTAATGAACTGAGGGTCTATAGGGATTTTCTCCTCATACAGGTTGCAGCCCACACCGCTGGCTTTTGAAATATGGATAATTTCAGATGAAAGTCCGTCGGAAATATCAATCATAGCTGTAGGCTGGATTTCAAGCGCTTTTAAAAGCTCTTTAATATCCTTGCGGGCTTCCGGCTTTAGCTGACGTTCTATAAGGTAGGTATAAGCGTCTAAATCGGGCTGATTGTTAGGGTTTACCTTAAATACTTCTTTCTCCCTTTCTAATACCTGTAGCCCCATGTAAGCCGAACCTACATCGCCTGTAACTACAAGAAGGTCGTTATCGTTTGCACCGTTGCGGTAAACCAGTTCGTCGGCATCTGCCTCACCAATAGCGGTAATGCTTAAAATCATACCTTTTTGGGATGAGGTAGTATCGCCACCTATAATGTCTACATCATATATTTTTGCAGCAAGCTTAATACCCTCATACAGTTCGTCTAATGCTTCAACCGGGAAACGGTTAGATACCGCTATCGAAACCGTGATTTGTGTAGGTTTCGCATTCATGGCGCAAATGTCACTCACATTTACCACCACGGCTTTATAGCCAAGGTGCTTTAACGGAACATACCCCAGGTCAAAGTGTACACCCTCAACAAGTAAATCGGTAGAGATAACCGTTTTCTTATCCTTAAAATCAAGTATGGCAGCATCGTCGCCTATACCGGTAAGGGTAGAAGGGTGTTTTATCTCTATATTCTGTGTTAAGTGCTCTATAAGGCCAAATTCGCCAAGCTGACCTAAATCAGTGCGCTGTTGGTTTTTATCTTCAATCATTTCTTTTAGGTTCTAAAGGTGCAAAGTTACGATTTAGAACGTTAAAAGTTCAAGAAGTTGCTTATAAGTCTGCTTCGGGTTAAGCGCTTAATTCGGTATCGTGGTTTTCGGTATCATCCACATTTTGCCAAAAGTCGATTACCTCCTTAAGGTTTTCCGTTAGTTGTTTGTAATCAGGGGTTTTGTAAAAGTATCCCTGTATGTCGCGTTTAAAGGCTTCCTCTATAGGGTAAGCGCTGCCCATGGTCGTAAAAAAGATAAAAGGTTTTGTTTTGTAGTAAAGGGAGATGTCTTTTCTTATTTCGTCGCAAAGTTCAAGGCCGTTCATTTTTGGCATATTGATGTCTGATATGACCAAAAAGGGATGAATGTGTTCCTGTTTCAAAAAGGGGACTGCTTTGGTACTGTCGTTTATAAAAACTATCTCGTTAGGGAGATTGAATGTTTTTAGGACCTCGCCAAAAATAAACTGATCATCATCGTCATCCTCAATTATAACTATGGGGCCGTCTTTTTTCATAATGTAATGCTTATTCACATTGCAAAAATAGGGGGGCTAAATGGTAAAGCCTCGAACATTAGGGTTTTGCTAACATAAAAGAGTCATAAAGTTGTGTTTTAGAGTGCTGTCATCGCGAGGAGGAACGACACGGCAATCTGTTTTAAATGATGAATTTTAAATTTTAAATGAGATTTCTCCTGTCGTCGAAATGACAGTGTAGTATGTCATCCTGATACGTAATGCAATGGAGTGAAGGATCTTTGTTTATGTTCTTTTGTCTTGACACAAAAGAACCAAAAAGTCAAGGCTGGAACTCCTTTTGTTGTCATTGCGAGGAGGAACGACGCGGCAATCTGTTTTAAATAATGAATTTTAAATTTTGAATGAGATTTCTCCTGTCGTCGAAATGACAGTGTAGTATGTCATCCTGATACGTAATGTAATGGAGTGAAGGATCTATGTTTCTGTTCTTTTGTCTTGACACAAAAGAACCAAAAGGTCAAGGCAGGAACTCCTTAGGCTAAAAATTATGACATTCGGCTAAACCATCCGAACTCGCTTCGCTCAAACAGCGGATGCTTTTTTACGCCTCACTTATAATTTTCTTTACGCCACAGAGTTTAATGCCGTTATCTGTTGTGGTCATTGCGAGGAGGAAAGACGCGGCAATCTATTTTAAATGATGAATTTTAATTTTGAATGAGATTTCTCCTATCGTCGAAATGACAGCGTTGTATGTCATCCTGATACGTAATGTAATGGAGTGAAGGATCTTTTAAAATCATGCTTTAAACTTCCTGAAAGCCTGTGTCATTTCGTAAATACCGAAAGCTAAAACAATTTTTCCTAAAATGAAGATAATCCAACCTGTAGTATTACTATTATCAATAAAAATTCGCTTCTGTTCTAAAGGGTTGTAAAAGTCAGTAATAATTAAAAACCTAAAATAACCGGATGCGAAATCTTTTAAAGAAGATAGGTCTAGATTTAGGCTGAGCATATATTTTTCTGAAATAAAAAATAAGGAGTAGAAAATTAATGCTCCTGTTAAAACAAAACGCAACGCTTTTGTCCAGCTATGTTCAAAACCTGTAGATGTTTTGGTAGCCCATAATATAGCTTTGTCTTTAAAATTTTCTTTCCAGTTTAATTCTTGATAGTAGGCCTGTAGTTCGTAGCCTCTAAAGCGATTGTAATCGATTCTGTTTTCTGTTTTTTGTAACTCTTGTTTGATCTGTCTAAGTGTACGTCTTAATTTAAGTGCTTCATCTCCTGTAATACTTTTTATATATTTCTTATTAGAGATGCTTTTAATATTTAATTCGTCAAAAAAAGAGCCTTGATTAAATGAAGTTTGATATAGTTCAAGTGTGTTTACCTCCAGCCTATCAAAAGAAGTCTTTTTTTCAAATGTTGTATAATTGATTTGAAGATTTTCAAATTTTGATTGATTAAAGTGAGAAAAACTTTCAAAAAAGCAGCTTTCAAAAAATAATTGAATGCTGGTCGAATCTCTAAAGTTAGCATTTGAATAAAATTTACAATTTGTAAAGCAGGTTTGATTACCAAAAAATGCATTTGAAAAATTAACTTTTTTGAATTCCGAACCAAAGAAAGCGGATTCTAAAATTTTAAAATTTCTAAAATCACTTTCTTGTCCAAGAAAACCTGAAAAGTTAGCTAATTGAAATGTTGAGTTATTAAAAGTTGAGCGGAATTCAGTCTTTTCAGATATTTTATTCTTTAGGCTTAATGTGAATTGCCCTGTATCAATATGTAAATTCGAACAATTAATAGCATTTAATATTATACACTCATTTATATCAATAACACATTGAATAGGCTTTTTGTTACTATCAAGATGTAGTTTTTGATATTTACCCGAAATAAAAATTCTTTCAATCTTTTTTAAATAACTAGTCTGTAATGATTTTAACTGACAGTTTACTATCTCCAAAGTCTTCGAAAATGAACAGTTGTGAAATTTTAATTCAAGATTGTTATTTATTATTGTTTGAAATCTTATAGAGTCTTCAAATATACAATTATGGAACTCTAATTTTAATAAATCTCTTAAATCTATTTGATCAAAATATACCTGTTCGGTTATGGTTTCATCTTTAATAAGATAATTATTATTTCGAATGTAGTCATGTAATTTTTTTTCATTCATAAGGCGTGTTTTAATAAAACTAAAATAAACAAAAAAACCCGGTACATCTGCACCGGGTTTCTTTATCTTAATACTTTGTACTCAATACTTAGTACTAGTCATTCAGTTTAAGTACTGCCATGAAAGCTTCCTGCGGAATCTCCACGTTACCTACCTGGCGCATACGTTTTTTACCTTTTTTCTGTTTTTCAAGAAGTTTACGCTTACGGGAAATATCACCACCATAACATTTTGCCGTTACGTCCTTACGTAGGGCTTTTACGGTTTCTCTCGATATTACTTTAACCCCGATAGCTGCCTGAATAGGAATGTCAAACTGCTGACGCGGTATAAGTTCCTTAAGCTTTTCACACATTTTCTTACCAATGTTGTAAGCGTTATCCTCGTGGATAAGTGCCGAAAGCGCATCTACAGGTTGTGCGTTAAGCAGTACGTCAAGTCGAACCAGTTTAGAGGCACGCATACCTATAGGGTGGTAGTCAAACGAGGCATATCCTTTAGATACGGTTTTAAGCCTGTCATAAAAGTCAAATACAATCTCGGCAAGCGGCATATCAAAAGTAAGCTCCACACGCTCTGTTGTAAGATAGGTTTGGTTGGTAATCAAACCACGCTTTTCAATACAAAGGCTCATTACGTTTCCTACAAAGTCACTTTTTGTAATAATGGTAGCCTTAATGTAAGGCTCCTCTACACGGTCAAGTTTTGAAGGTTCCGGCAAGTCAGACGGGTTGTTTACTATAAGAGCATTTTCCGGCTCTTTTTTAGTATAGGCATGGTATGACACGTTAGGTACGGTAGTAATTACCGTCATGTCAAACTCACGCTCCAAACGCTCCTGGATAATCTCCATGTGCAGCATTCCAAGGAATCCGCATCGGAAACCAAAACCAAGTGCTGCCGAACTCTCAGGAGCAAAAACAAGGGAGGCATCATTTAACTGAAGCTTTTCCATTGAGTTTCTAAGCTCTTCGTAATCTTCGGTATCCACAGGATAGATACCCGCAAATACCATCGGTTTTACGTTTTCGAAACCGGCAATCATATTTTGTGTTGGCGTTTTGGCATCGGTAATGGTATCACCCACTTTTACCTCTCTTGCTTCCTTAATACCGGAAATAAGATAACCCACATCGCCTGTTTTAATTTCCTGTTTAGGAACCTGGTTCAGTTTAAGCGTGCCAATCTCATCGGCAAAATACTCTTTGCCGGTAGCCATAAACTTAACTTTTTGTCCTTTGGTAATCGAACCGTTAATTACCCTGAATATAACCTCAATACCCCGGAAAGGGTTATAAACCGAGTCGAATATAAGTGCCTGTAACGGCTCTTCCGGATCACCTTTCGGAGCCGGTATACGCTCAATAATAGCTTCCAGTATTTTATCTACACCAAGTCCGGTTTTACCACTGGCAGGGATAATATCTTCAAGTCTACAGCCTAAAAGGTCTACAATGTCATCGCTTACCTCTTCCGGGTTTGCACTCGGTAAGTCTATCTTGTTAAGTACCGGGATGATTTCAAGGTCGTTTTCCAGTGCAAGATATAGGTTAGAGATGGTTTGTGCCTGTATACTTTGTGCAGCATCTACAATAAGAAGTGCTCCTTCGCAGGCTGCGATAGAACGGGATACCTCATAAGAGAAGTCTACGTGGCCCGGAGTATCAATAAGGTTAAGGGTGTATTTCTCGCCATTATGCATATAGTCCATTTGTATGGCATGGCTCTTAATTGTAATACCCCTCTCACGTTCAAGGTCCATATTGTCCAGCAACTGTGCCTGCTGCTCGCGCGCAGTTACAGTTTGGGTGGCGTCTAACAGCCTGTCGGCCAGGGTGCTTTTACCGTGGTCAATGTGGGCAATAATACAAAAGTTCCTAATGTTCTTCATCTTCGTTCAGTATCAGTTTAACTTACCTCTGTTGCCCTGTATTTGTGTAATATCATACGGCCACTAGTAAAGGTAGTAAATTAATCGGCAAATATAGTCAAAGTTAGCAAGTTGCAAAGCGGGTTATACAAATAAAAAAGCAGCACATATATAGTGGTATATGTGCTGCGGAAAATAGGGGGATCACGAATGAAATGAATCCTGGTTTTAATCCGCTATTTAACGGATGGAGGCATATCCATCATCAGGATTCCTAAAAAATACATTCATTCCATATGAATGTATACGGTAAAAAAATGGGTATGGTTTTAAAAAACCGAAAAAAATAAAAAGCCGGCGCATGTGTGGTAGGCATGGCCGGCAAAAAAAATATGTATGGTACATACTGATTGCAAAAGGTACAGTGGGGACTGTGTTTATCTAAACGAGTTGGTAATTTTTTGGGTAGTGCAAATATAAAGAGCTGTGATGCTGATATAAAAGAGCCGGTTATTCAATTTTTCTATACTGTTATAGGGTTTGCTTATACGGTTTTATTTCATATCGCCAAAATGTTGTAATTTTGCAGAAAATGAAGAAGATGGTTAAGATTGGTAATATAGAACTGCCTGAATTTCCGCTGTTGCTGGCACCAATGGAAGATGTGAGTGATCCTCCTTTCCGCAGATTGTGCAAGCAGCATGGAGCCGACCTTATGTATAGTGAATTTATCTCTTCGGAGGGGCTTATACGCGATGCGATAAAAAGCCGCCAGAAACTGGATATATTTGATTATGAAAGGCCGATAGGTATTCAGATATTCGGGGGTGATGAAGAGGCAATGGCTATGAGTGCTAAAATTGTAGAAACGGTAAATCCCGATATAGTAGATATTAACTTTGGGTGTCCTGTTAAAAAAGTGGTATGTAAAGGTGCCGGGGCAGGTGTACTTAAGGATATCGACCTGATGGTTCGTCTTACCAAAGCTGTGGTAAACAGTACCCATCTTCCGGTTACGGTTAAAACCCGATTGGGTTGGGACGATGATTCCATAAATATTTATGAGGTAGCCGAAAGGTTGCAGGATGTAGGTATTAAAGCCTTAACCATACACGGACGTACCCGTGCACAAATGTACAAAGGGGAGGCCGACTGGGCTCCTATCGCGAAAGTGAAAAACAATCCGCGAATTCATATCCCTATTTTTGGAAACGGAGACATTGACAGTCCGGAAAAGGCACTTAAATACAGAAACGAATACGGACTGGACGGTATTATGATAGGCCGTGCCGCTATTGGGTATCCGTGGATATTTAACCAAATAAAACATTACTTCAAAACGGGAGAACACCTGCCTGAACCAACTGTTGAAGACCGAGTGGAAGCAGCCCGCAACCACTTAAAATGGTCTATAGACTGGAAAGGGGAGCGCGTAGGGGTGTTTGAAACCCGCAGGCATTATACTAATTATTTTAAGGGGATACACGGCTTTAAAGAATACAGGCAGCGAATGGTGTCTAACGACAAGCCTGAAGATGTGTATGCCGTGTTTGATGAGGTGCTTGATAAGTTTGCCGATTATAAAATGGTATAATCGTGGCGGCCTCACTTCAAAGCAAACGAACAGCGGTAAAAGCCCGAAAGAATTTTAAGGAGGTTGTAGCGTTAAACGATAATCCGTGGCGATGGGGAGTTGGCCTTGAGGCTGCCATTGCTATGGGTATACCTTTGCTGGCCTTTTATTTTTCGGGGCATTTAACATTAGGCTTTATTTCTTCCCTTGGTGGACTTACCGCACTGCACTGCCCGCAACTGAAAAGAAAAGAAAGGGCAGTAGTGCTTCCTGTAGTTATTTTGGCTATTACTTTTTCCTCCCTGTTGGGCGCTTATATGGCGACCGATGTATGGCTAAAAATGTTATGTATTGTATTGGTAACCATAATTGGCTGCGTATTTATGATAGGCTTGCGGCTTGGTCCCCCGGGACCATTGATGATGGTTTTGGTGGCGGCAGTAACGGGTAAAATAGCTTCGTCTTCTGCACCTGAGGTACAGCATTTAAGCAGTATCATGTATCCGTTGCTTGTTGGGCTTGGCGCATTTGCAGGATATGTGGTAATTGTGTTTCCGCTTTTCTTTAAAAAATTCAGGAAGCCCGAATACAACGGCAGGAAATTCAATGAAATATTTTCGGGATTAAAGTTTGATGAGGTTTCCAGAGCCATAACCCTGCGTATAGTGACCGGAGTTACATTAGCAGTTTTAATGGCCTGGGTATTTAAGGAAGAACGTATTTACTGGATGGTACTTCCGGTAATAGCGGTTTTGCAGGCAGGGCCTTCGGTTAGGCTTACGGTCATCAAATCAGTACACAGGATGATAGGCTCACTACTGGGTGTATTGCTTTACGGAATAATACTGTTAATCAATCCGCAGGGGTTGGGACTGGTATTGACTGTATTAATATTACAGTTTGGTATTGAGGTAGTGGTGATGCGTAATTACGGACTCGCACTTATGTTCATTACACCACTCGCACTCACAATAGCATCTATAGGTCATAATGTGGATATGGTGGCTACCATACAGGCAAGGGTGCTTGATACGCTTATAGGGATAGTTATCGCGCTGTTGGTTTTCTTTGTTTTTGAAAAGACGAAATTCAGAACCCAATAAATAACAAAAGGTTGTCTCAAAAGTGTCATTCTGAATGTAACGTAGAGGAATGAAGAATCTCATGTAATTAAAATTTTGAGATTTTTCCTTTCGTCAAAATGACAGCTTGTAATTGATAATTACTTTTGAGACAACCTTTTTATTTTATACCTGTACTTTTTTCCATTTTCCTTTCCTGAACAATATCATACTGGCTATGGTCATGGCGGTTTCGGCTATCGGTATGGCAATAAATACACCCGTAGGCCCCATGTTGAAATGTTTGGCTAACAGATAGGCTAACGGAATCTGTAATATCCAGAAGCCGAAAAAGTTCACCCATGTTGGGGTTTTTGTATCACCCGATCCGTTAAAGGCATTGATAAGTACCATGCCTATTCCGTAAAATACATATCCTGAACTCAGTATCATTATCGCTTTTACGGCAATGTCATGTACATGGTTGTTATTGGTAAAAAACCACATAAAACTATCGGCTGCCAAAAGTGTAATAATCATAATGACTCCCATATAAAAGGCATTGAAGCGGGCTGTTATCAGCACCGATTTTTCTGCCCTTTCTACCTGTTGTGCGCCAAGGTTTTGTCCTACCAGTGTTGCTGCAGCACCACTAAGTCCCCATGCCGGAAGCATAAAGAACATCATTATACGTAATGCACTCTGATAACCCGCTGACCCTTCGTCACCTCCGGTTGTGGCTACCAGTTGAGCTAAAAATATCCAGCTGCAGGATGCAATTACAAACTGCAATACTCCCGGAGCTGCAATTTTTACAAGGTTTTTTATCTGTTCCATATCCGGAACAAAATAAGATAAGGCTACTTTTAATGCGCCTTTACCGTTAAACAGGTTGTATAACTGATAAAGCACCCCTACGCTACGGCCTATGGTTGTGGCTATGGCAGCTCCGGTTAATCCGAAGTCCAGTACGTTAATGAATATAGGGCATAATATAATATTACAGATATTGGCTACCCAAAGGCTCTTCATGGCTATAGCAGCATTACCTGCACCACGGAAAATACCATTGAAAAGGAAAAGCAGCATAATTACAAAACTACCTCCCATCATAATCTGTACGAAGGCAGTACCGTAAATAGCCGATTCCATTGACGATCCCATCCATACCAATATATCGGTAGCGAAAACAAATCCGAATACGGCTATCAAAAGGTTAACCGCAACGGCTACCACTATGGCCTGCATTCCGGCCCTTGAGGCTGCTTCAGGATTTTTTTCTCCTATACGTCTTGCCACTACCGCTGTGGCTGCCATACTCATACCTATGGCTATGGAGTAGATTATGGTTAGTACCGATTCGGTTAAACCTACTGTCTGCACCGCGAAACTACTGTTTTCAAGGTGGCCCACAAAGTAAAGGTCTACCAGTGCAAAAACCGACTCCATCATCATTTCGAGCATCATAGGGATGGCCAGTAACAGTACGCCCCTGCGGATACTGCCCGTAGTGAAATCGATATTTTCTCCCTTAAGGGATTGTTGTAATAAGGCATAAAAGCGTGAATACGCGTTGCCTAATTTTGACTGCTGTGTCATTATGTCGTAAAATAAAAATATTATAAAGAATAGTATAAACAAAGAGAGGCATTAAGGGTTTAATGCTTCATTTGCTTTTTAAAAGCTAGCGGTGGTATGTAGTCTTAGCAGGCTAAGACGGCAATTAACTTCATATTCCTTTAGTCTTGAGGAGCAAATATAAATGAAAAATGTAATGGGAGAATAAAAAAATTATGAATTTTCCAATAATTTTGAATTTACCCTTCCGGCAGCAATTCTTGAAGCCAGTATTCCCAAGGTAAAAAGTGTAAGTAATACCACTATGATATTGGTGATATTATACTCCACAGGGAATGGTAGTGTAGGGGTGATGGTAATGAGCTGAAACTGTTGCTGCAATACTATAATTATGGTTCCGAGTATGAGTCCGGTAAAGGTACCCAGTGCCGTGATAAAAATTCCCTGATACAGGAATATTTTGCGTAGTCCTTTCACATCTACCCCAAGGCAAAACATTGTTTTTATATTTTCCCTTTTGTCCAGTATCAGCATAATAAGTGCTCCTGCCAAACAGAATAATGTAAGTACCACAACCAGCGAACAGATGAGGTAAGTAACAAGATTTTCGGTATTTAGCATTCGGTACAGGGAATCGTTAAGCTGTGCCCTGTTTTTTATTACGACCTTGTTGTCAAAAAGGGAAAGCAGTTCCTGTTTTACGGTTTCTTCCTGTGCTCCCGGAGCCAATTTAATTTCCAGTGCCGATATTTGGTTTGGCTTGTATTGCAGTAATTCCTGAGCAAGGCCAAGGTCGCAGTATACATACTTGCTGTCTACATCATCATTGATGGAGTAAATGGCAACGGGTACGAGGGCCGACTTATTAAATGCTTTTTCAGGATTGTCTATAGGGCCTTTTCCGGTTGTTGGGACATATACTTCTAGCCTGTGCCCGAAGTCGGACAGTCCTATCGATAGTTTCTCAACTGTGCCTATACCTACCACACATTGCGAGGTTTGCGGTGTTAGCCAGTAACCTGTCAGCAGTTGCTTTTCCATAGGGCTTACCTGGGTGAAAATACTGTCAGTTCCTTTAAGGTAGGCTACGTGTTCCTTTTGGTCAAAGTAAAAAAGAACGCGTTCTTCCACCACATGGCTGTAATTGGCAATGCCTTTAAGTGATTTTATTTTTTGTTCCTGTTCCGGGCTAACCGTAAATGATTTCCCTATTTCGGTAGTGATTTTAAGGTCGGGATCGGTAGCATTGGTGAAGGAAAGACTGAAATTTTTGAGTCCGCTAAAAACAGAAAGAATAACAAAAAGAGCCGTCGCGCTTATTACAATACCCGCAGCAGCAATTACGGAAATTATATTTACCGCAGTGCTTTTGCTTAAAGTCATGGTGTACCTTCGGGCAATGTAAAAAGGGAAGCTCAAATTATGATTTCTTGCGTTTGTCTAAAAGTTCAGGATTTTTAATAGGGTTGTTTTCGCCTTTAAGCTCTTTGTCAATAAGGTCTATCCTGTCTAGTGAATCGTCTATATAAAAAATAAGGTTCGGTACTTTTCTAAGCTGTGATTTAACACGCTGAGAAAGGTCGTGCTTAATAAGCGGCGTGTTAGAACGCACTGCCTCAAGTATTTCCTCTCCTTTGTCTGAAGGGAAAACACTCATATAAACCTTTGCTATAGAAAGGTCGCTGGTTACATTTACTTTAGATATAGATATGATAAGGTTGCTTATTCCGTTTTTACGTACCTCGCCCTGTAAGATATCTACAAGGTCTTTTTGCAACAGATTGCCTATTTTTTTTTGCCTGTTCGTTTCCATAATGCAAAAGTACTGAAAGTTTTGCAAGTAAAGCCGTTATTTTTTAAGGCAGCTTATTCTCTTATCTCCTGGCAAAGCTCCACTAATACACCGTTTGTGCCTTTTGGGTGTAAAAAAACAACCAGTTTATTGTCGGCGCCTTTTTTAGGGGTTTCGTTAAGTACGGTAAAACCTTCTTCCTTAAGGCGTGCAATTTCGCTAACAATATCTTCTACATCAAAAGCGATATGGTGAATGCCTTCGCCTTTCTTTTCTAAAAATTTCGCAATAGGACTATCGGGGTTTGTGGCTTCAAGAAGTTCTATTTTGTTAGGACCGTTCATAAAGAAAGAGGTTTTAACGCCTTCGCTGGCTACTTCTTCCATTTTGTATGCCGGTGTTCCTAACAGTTTTTCAAAAAGCTGGTTTGAAGTTTCTAAGTCCTTTACTGCAATGCCAATATGTTCTATTTTTCTCATTGTGTGTTTTTTTGTTTGTGCGGGTAAAGATAGTTTATAAAACAAAAAAACCGCAACTCTTTTGAAGTTGCGGTTGTGGTCCCACCTGGGCTCGAACCAGGGACCACCTGATTATGAGTCAGGTGCTCTAACCAACTGAGCTATAGGACCAGTTTTGAGGTTGCAATATTACTACTATTTTTAATTCAAACCAAATAATTTTACAGGATTATTTTATAAAACCAGTCATAAATTTTTTACCTCCTGATAATGTGAATTTTATTGTACGGTAATATTAGCAGGCTGCCTGTGCCTGTACTTCGTTTTTCGTTCGGCTCATTAAAATTAAGATAATAATTATCCCTGTCGTTGCCATGGCTGCACCCACAAGGTTTGGCGAAGCATAACTAAAACCTGCGGTAAGCGGTAAACCTCCTAAAAACGCACCAAGGGCATTGCCTACATTAAACCCGGCCTGTAAAGTGGCAGAAGCAATCATTTCGGCATCCTTGGCGGTTTTTATCATAAGTATCTGTATAGGGGCAATTAGGGAAAATGATATACATCCGGTAAGGAAAACCAGTGTTAATGACAGGTACTGGTTAGCCGAACCATAATAAACCGTTATCAACACACCTGTCATTGCCAATAGCAAAGCTAGTGCTGTTGGAGCAGGAGAGAAGCGGTCGGCAAGGCGTCCACCTAAAAAGTTTCCGGCAACCATGCCCAGTCCGGCTAATATCATGATATACGGAATATTCTCGGCGGCAAATCCTGAAATATTAGTAAGTAACGGTGCAATGTAACTAATCCAGCTGAACAGTCCCCCAAAACCAATAGCGGTAAGCAGGATTATTAACCACGAATTCAGCTTGCTAAAGAATTTTAACTGGTGTTTTATCCTATTATCCTTATTGGCTTCCATGTAAGGCATCCATACTAGTAGGGCTAAGAAGGTAATTAGCCCTATAGCGGCGATAATCACAAAGGTATAGCGCCAGCTAAAGTGTTGCCCTATGTATGTCCCTAACGGAACACCCACAACATTGGCAATGGTTAACCCCGAAAACATAATTGCGATAGACTGTGCTTCCTTACCCTTATCGGCAAGTTTACTGGCTACTACAGCTCCAACGCCAAAAAACGCTCCGTGTGGTAATCCCGACAGTAAACGTGAGGCTAACAGTATATCGTAATTAGGGGCAAAAATGGAAAGTGCATTAAAAACGGCAAGCATCAGGGCCAGTATAAGCAGCATTTTTTTGGGAGGGAGGTTTCTTCCGGCAATTACTATAATTGGGGCGCCTATTACTACTCCCAGTGCGTAGGCTGAAATTAAATATCCGGCTTTTGGTATGGATACCTTCAGGTCGGCAGCGATATCGGGCAATAGCCCCATTATCACAAACTCGGTAATACCAATGGTTAGTCCGCCAAGCAATAAGGCAAAAAGACTCTTTTTCATAGCTAATCTGTCTAAAAGTGAAGGGGCAAATTTCGGACGATATATCTCAATTAAATTGTAAATTTGTGATACATAATTGTAATAATGTGATATGAGAAGGCTTAATCAGTTTGAGACGTTGGTAATACATGAATTTGAGGAAGATAAGTTCCATTTACCGGCGCATACCCATACTTATTATGAACTTATTTATATAGTAAGCGGACACGGAATACATGAACTTAATGATAATATGATTCCGTATAAAGCAGGTGATTTGTTTGCACTGGCCCCCGAGGATCGTCATTATTTTGATATCAAATCCAAAACCCGATTTGTGTATATTAAGTTTACCGACAGTTATTTCAGCTCCAAAAAGAATTTGGTGACCGATGATTTGGTGCTTAATACGCCACAATCTATCATGCGGGAAAAGATGCTCAAGGAGACACTTTTAAAACTCGACGAGCCCTGTGCCACTATCCTGAAGAATACGGTTAATAATATCACAGCCTATAACTGCCGTAAGGATGTTTCGACTTCGCCTATCGTTTTTTACCAGATACTGTCTATTTTCGGACTAATAAGGGAAACGGTGAAGGGAATGGAGTTGCCTATACGCGGGTGTACCTTTAATGATAATCAGGTAATATCTTATATTCATGAGAATATATACAGTCCTAAAAGCATACAGAGTAAAGCTATAGCACAGCATTTTAATATTGCTCAAACTTACTTTAGCGCCTATTTTAAAAGGAACTTCGGGATTACCTACAGGGATTACATCAACAATCTTAAAGTGCAGCTTATTGAGAAAAGGATAGCGGGAAAAAATATGCCTATTAAACAGATTGCCTATGAGTTTGGTTTTACCGATGAAAGCCATCTTACCAATTATTTTAAGAAACATAAAAAAGTTAAACCAAGCGAATATGTTAAAAATCAATAGCGTATTTTAACATTTAGAGCCGTTTTTTTAATAATCTTATGGGAAAAACCTGATGTTGAGAGTTTTATATTTGAATACTAAACACATTACTAATTAAAACTAAACATTATGAACATGAGATTGCTAAAAAACACGCTTTTTGCCGGTTTATTTGTAGCAGCATTAAGCTTAACCTCTTGCGGAGAGAAGAAAGAAAACAAAGATGCTGAAATGGAAAACACTGAAACTATGGACACTCCGGACGAAAGTATGGATATGGATGTAGACGTAGATGTTAACCAGGATTCAACAGATGTAAAAGTTGAAATGGACTCGATGCATTAAAATTGTATTTAAAATAATATAGAGGCAGCCGGTTGGCTGCCTTTTTTATTCCTGTAAAAGGTGCTCGGCAATTATATTCCATTGTTTGGTGTCGTGCTGTAGCAGGTAAAAGCCCTGTACTTCAAACTGTGCCCGGTAAGTTTTGTTTTTATACACAGCCCATGCTTTTTCAAATTCGGGATAGACAAGATCACGGTACCCAATGGTCATATGCGGATGGTAATGGTTATCATGAAATTGTATTTGGGTGTTAGGGAATGCTGTGCCAAACTGTTTTATAATGCTTTGCTGAACAGAGAGTAATTGAACGGAATATTCCGGTTGTACATAAATAACCGGAGCTTTACTATTGTCAAAACACCCAAACCCATTTAATTGTAATTCGAATTTATTAATGTTGAAGCTTAGGTTGTGAAACCACTGCATTAATAAGCTGTGTTCTTTCTCTTCAAGATGAAAAGGAGTTTTTAAGGTGATATGCGGTATAACGCGTAGGGCTTTATGGCTGTTATAATTTTGGGCAATGTGTTTTTTAAAGTCAGTTACCTGTTCGCAAACTTCCTGTGGGGGTATTAGGGCGATAAAATAACGGTTTTGTAATGGCATGGCATTTTTAAACAAATATACCTATTTACCTAAAAACAAAATACAGCCCTAGGAGGGGCTGTATTTAAAAAGTAGTTTCTTGGCACAGATGCCGGAGGCAAGGTGTGCCGCTACAAAATTAAGTATTTTTAGGCTTTTTGTTGTTTTCTTAAATGTTAATATATTAAATAATATCTATTTTTTGAATATTTTAACGGTCTTTTTATTGCCGCTTTCGGTTTGTAATTCAAGTAAATAATTACCTGCCTGATATGCCGATAAATTTATGATGTTGTCTCCGTTAATAAGCTCTCCGGCTTTTAAGGTTGCACCTGTTATGGAATAGATAGTGTATTTTAATGTGGTGTTGCTTGAAATGGTAAGTATGTCTTTTACCGGATTTGGATAGATTACCGTTTTGGCTAGAGTAAAGCTGTCAGTATCTAAAACGGCTTCAATTTCATTGCAGAAGGTTTCGCTTCCGCAATCGTTAGTTACGGTTACACATACATTATAGATGTTTCCTTGTGTATAAACATGGCTTGGGTTTTCGTCTGCCGATGTGTTTTCGTCACCAAAATTCCATTCAATACTGTTGTAAGGTTGAGATCCTGTATAGGTGAAAGAATAGCTGAGCTGATTTTCATTGTCCTGCTCAAAGCTAAATTCCGGAGCCGGTAGTGTACAGTTACAGTTAGCAAATCCATATTTACCCACAAAAAAATCATATCCGTCAGCAGTGTTGGTTATTTCATCTTCTGCTATGGTAAGGTTGCCGTCAATCCTTCCGCCTATGTAATAACTATTGTGGTTATCGTTAGCTAGTGCATGGCTGTATTCATTATCTCCAAAATTGCTGTCTAACGTAATCATTTCTGTAAGGTTACCGTCTGTGGTATTAAAGTTAGCAAGTAAAATATCATAACCTTCATTGTCTTCCTGTGTAAAGGTTGTGTCTCCCCATGTTATACCACTATGGCTTGCAGTTAAGGCTACTGTAGTGTTATTTATTGTTATGGCGCTTCCCTTTGCAGAGGCATTTGTTTCTGCATTTGTGCTCCATAGTGCCTGTCCGTTAGCATTCAGTTTTATGATAAAAGGAAAAACATGTGGTTGGTTTGAGGTGAATGACTCTCCTGCAAAACTATCGTTATTTAATGTTCCTCCGGTAATGTAAAGGTTATTGCTGTTGTCTAGGCATAAATCTTCTATAGTGCCGCTTATACCGGGACTATTGGTTTGTTTCCATAGGTAATCCCCTTGACTGTTAAATGCGGCTATATACATTTTTGAGGATATTGTTTCCCCGTTAATAATAATTGACCCTTGTATATTGGTAGTGCCTCCTATGTATAGGTTTCCTGTTGAATGATTTCTTATAAGTTTATAATTTCCGGTAACCCCGGTAAATTGTATATCGGGCTGAATGGCTTCAATAAAGCTTCCGCTTGTATCGTACTTAAGTATAAAAAAGTTATCACCTTCAGTAGTGTTTTCAAATGCTCCGTTGGCATAGGTGCCTTCGGGTAAGATGCATAGCCAATAGGTATTTCCTTCGGGATCAGTTTGTATTCCTGCTGCTAAGCTGTGGGTTTGGGCTTCTGTTAAAGTTACATTTTCTGCCTGTGGCATTTCCATCCATTGAAACTCTCCTTCCGAATTGTATTTTGCCAGAAAAAGGGTTTGTTTTTCCTCTCCGTCATTAGGTGAATAAGGCAGTGTGACATCGGTGTCAATATGTACAGGGAAGTTTTGTGAAGTACGGTATACCGATCCTGCAATATATATGTTTCCCTGTGAATCGGTTTGTATACTTTTAATATAATCGGCTTCACCTCCGCCTATTACTTTTACCCATCTAAATGTGCCGTTGCAGTTATAGCTGGCTACTATGTAATCTCTATTGTTTCCTGCATCATAAGAGGTAATATCCATATCATCCAAATGAAGCCCTGTTTTTCCTACAGATGCTAAAAAATAGGTGTTACCTTCAGTATCGGTAACTATTGATTCCGTTTTTTCATTGCCCTGTATCTGATTAATGCTGCCACCTCCTGCTCCCCATTGCCAGGATTGGGAAAAAGTAGCGGTACTTGCTAATAGTGCTATGATTATTAGATGATTTTTTAGTGAGAAGTAGTTTTTTTTCATCTTATTTTTTTATGGTAAACGGTTTGTTTTTAAAGAACAAAAGCCGGCAGTGTTTGCTGCCGGCTGTTTGTAAGGTTATGATATTATTGTATGATAAGATTTTTTTGCATCAGAATATTTCCGTTTTCTTTCATTACAACAATGTATTGTCCTGCCGGGAATCGGGATGTGTTAAGTTCCCATGTTCCGTTTTGTATTGCAGGAGTATAAGAATCAAGCATTACACCCAGTAGGTTATAAACCTGAATTGTTTTTTCCGAATCTTTTTCAAGATAAGTGAAATTCATGCTTACATTTTCCTTAGCAGGGTTAGGAGCAATAACGAGCTCGTATTCACTCATGCTGTCATCCATAGCGGCAGGTCTTCCCTGTGCGCAGTCTGGGAACCTTATGTCAAGTTTGTTTAGACAAGGTTTTCCGTCAATTGTGGTTTCAGCATATCCAAGTGCCGGGCCTCCTGAGAAACCGTTAAGCGGAATCATTTGTACATTTTGTGATGAGCTTCCCGGAGGTATTGTTATAGATGATGGTACAAACATACCTTCTCCGTTTGGAAGTGAAAGTGTTACCTGTATTGGAATAGAGTAAGGGTTATAAAGATCAAAGTATACTATGTATGAACAATACCCGTTCTCATGAGTAGTTTTAATAGCTTTTACTCTGATTACAAACTCACATTCTCTACATTCTTTAATTTTGATGTCAACAGGGTCACTTTCCCTATGGCAGTATCCGTTATCTAATATAAGAGAATAGCTGCCATCACCAAATGATGCAAGAGGAAGAGGATTTACGCTGCTGTAGTATCCATTGTCTACGGTTCCTCCGTTAAATATCCACTCCCAGTAAGGGAAAGTCATATTAATACCTCCCAGAGATCCTGCTGTTAATATATCTTTACATAATTCGTAACAGCCTGATGGTACATTCCAAAAATACACAGTAGGGTCTTTAGGTATTACTATCTGGCTTGTGCTTGAGCAGCCGTATTCATTTGTAAAGCGTACCTGGTATGTCCCTCCTTCAAGAACTTCGTTTATGCTGCCATTTACGCCATTACTCCATGTAAATGTCCCTGTTCCTGAGGCTGATGCCTGAAGTTTAACTTTGTATACAGGGTTACATTGGTAGCCTAGAACAGATATACTTGGAGCTCCTGGTATTGGTTTAACAGTTACAGTATGTGTATCTGTTTCTGTACAAAAACCGCCTACACCATTAGGTGTTTTAACAATAACTTCATAGGTGTATGTAGTTAATGCTGTAGCGGTATCTGTCATACTTGTCATGTTGTTAAACGCCGTTAGTATTGAGCCGTTTTTCTTCCAGGTATATTCAGTATCTGCAGGGCCTTCAGGAGTAGAAAGTGAAATGCTGCTGTTTAAGCAAACTTCATCTGGTCCTGATATGTGTGCTGCTGTTGGTTTAACAAATGTTACAACTGTTTGGTTGTCAACACCAATGTCTGTAGAGCAACTGTATGTGCCTGATACTTTTACCCAGTAAGCACCTGATTGTGTTACATTAAAGGTGTTTGTTGCGGTTGTACCGATTACTGTATTACCTTCCATCCATTCGTATGAAGTAGGTGCAGCCGAACCGGCGGCAGGAGTATAGGTTAATGTGCTTGAACCTCCTTCACATGCTACCGGAGGAACAGCAGTAACTGTACCCTGAAGTTTATTTTCTATTACCTCTATTGTGTGAGACTTGGTATCTGTACATCCGTATTGGTTGGTTACAGTTAGGGAAATATTATAAGTCCCTGCGTTTTCATACACTTTTGAAGGAGATACCTGACGGTTTGTTGATCCGTCTCCGAAATTCCATAAGTAAGTAAGTCCTGTTTGTGGAGTTAATAACATCATATTAAATGAAGCATCTTCACAAATCTCATTTGGAGCACTAATTGTTGCATTAGGCATAGCAGGTAAATCAATAGTTACAGTTGCTGCCGAGCAAGGAGGGACTCCACTTTTACTTATTGTCAGGTCTAATGTATGTATACCCGGACTAACAGTTGTTGTGAAGGTATTAGAGGGCCCTGAATATACTGTGCCACTATCTACATTGAATACATAGTTGTCCATTTGATAACCAGGGTAGAAATTAGAATGGTCCAGCAGTGTTATGTCATAACCGCCTGCGCCATTACAGGTAACATTATATTTCAAATCGGCCATATATGGTACATCTACTTCATAGTATTTTGTAATAGCACAGCTGCCATATATTGCCCTGTAGTAAATTCTATATCTGCCTGATTCATCAAACTGGAACTGAGCTGAAGTTGGTGTTAATGATATCGGCGTTGCTGCTGGTTGGGTAAACCAGGTATAACCTGTTGGGCTTCCTGTTGCTGTTGAAGTAGCTGTTACAAGTCCGCAGTCATTTGTTGCACTAACTGTAACCGTTTCATTTATGTTACACGGTGTAACATCACAATTGTCATTGTAAATTACAGTATTTGTAGTAGTAGTACAGCCATTACTGTTTGCCACTACCGCATAATAGCTTCCGTAACCATAGCCTAATGATGCAAGGTTGATAGAAGTAGGGCCTGTAGCAATTAGTGATCCGTTATGATACCATTTAATAGATGATGTAGATCCAAATCCTGACTGGATATTTACGGTAAGTACATCGTTTATAGCTGATTCAGGACATACAGCATATATTCCTGCCGGAGTTATACTTGCAACCGGTGCCGGTTGTACTGTAATGCTTTGGGATAAATTAAGCGGATTACTACATCCGTTAGGATTGTCTACATGTACACTAATATCATAATTAGTATTTGAACCATTTATGTTAGCATATGTATGTGGTACTGTTGAAGTTGCAGAAACGACAACAGGGGTTGTTCCGTCTCCAAAGTCCCATGTCGCTGTACCAGATGTTAAGCCTGTTAAGCTTACACTGAATGAGTTTCCACCACAAATTGTAGCCGGACTTATTATTGATGCTGCAGGTGTACTTATTACATCTACATCAAAATAAAAGTCATATGGCAGGCCACATTTTATTACAGTAAGTTTTACCTGTTGCGGATTTGATATCACAGGAGGCTCGTTCCATAAGATATCTACCATGTTTGTTCCGTTACCGGCAGTAACACTACCGGCAGTATTTGGCACTACTGACCAAAAATACGATTCACCGTCTGTATAAGCTGTCTCGTAACTTGCGTAGCTACTTGAACATACTTCATCTGCTCCTGTAATATTTGCATCAACTGGAGGTAATATTACTGTTTTTGTAATAATTTCAGATGGGCAGTTCGGTTCTGCAGTATTTTCTCTCCAGGCACTTACAACATAAGGTCCTGTTGGGTCAAAGGTTACAGTGACTTCATCGCCGTGATCGCTACCTGCAATTGATCCGTTAAGTATATCCCATACTATAACCGTTCCTGGTATAGTATTGTTAACGCTATAGGTAACCGGCAAGCCAGGGCAGCTTTCATCAGGGCCAATAATTGCCGTAGGAGTTGTTTCTTTTGGTCTTACAACAATACCCATTTGGGCATTTTTACAAAATGCACCACCTGAAACTGTAAGTATATAGTTTCCTGCTGTGGTAAAGTTGTAATTAAATGAATTTCCTGATCCGGTTGATACTACTGTACCGTTTGGTTTTTTAAGGACCCAGCTTCCACTGTATCCGCCAGTAAGGTTATAACCGCCTATTGTGTTTATACATAGTGATGACGGACCGTTGATTTGGGCTTTTGGTTTAATTGTAATAACTAATTCGGCAGTACCACCACAATTTAATAATGTGTTATTGTAAGTACAGCTAAGGGTAATTGTGCCTGAAGTTCCTGCAGTTTGTACAACAATTTCATTTTGTTGCTGTCTAGGAACAAGTGTAGCACCTGTACCGTTATTGTCTAGTGACCAGTTAAATGTTGTAGACGGCCATTGTGGTAACTTGTAAACTGTTTGTTCGTTTTCACAAATTACAGTGTCTTCTACAATAGTACCGTTGTTTTGAATTACAGGTACTGGAATTGTTGTAGGTCCGGCACAAGGAATATCACATCCTGTTGCATCAATTGTAACATAACCAAAACCTGTTGGTCCTACATTGTCCCATACTACATCAATAGTTGGTCCGTATGGAGGTGTAGAGACAATAGTACCTCCGTCAACACTCCAGTTGAAGTTTCCGCCACAAATATCGCCAACAAAGTCTTCAACGGTATATGATGCTATTTCTCCATCACATACTACGCTTGGACACTCAATATTAATGCCTGGGAAGTCATGAACCTTAACCTCCATTTTGTATTTACTGGTACAATTACAAACATTTGTTACTGTAAGTATTACAGTGTAAGTAGTTGCAGCACTGTATGAGTGAGTGGGCTGGAATTCTGAGGAATAAGTCCCATCTCCAAAGTCCCAGTAATAAGAAAACAGATCACTCCCCCCGTTTGTTGTAGATAGGTTGGTGAAAAAGATTTCTTCGTCAAGGCAAGCCTGAACAGGAATGCCTACATAGGCAGGAAGAACTCCATAGAATGCTTCGGGAGCAGGAATGATTTCAATACATATTTCTACATATTCTACTGTTCCGTCCAGCTTGGTAACTTCTGCTGTAACGGTACCGTTTCCTGCACCCTGCCACTGCACCAGGCAGCTGTCAAGAGAAGAGGTTATTATGCCTCCTCCGGCAACACTCCATTGTGTGTTTGCCCAGTTACTGCTGTTTCCGGTAAGGGAATAAGTAACTTGGGTGTTTTCGCAAACCCTTATACAGGGTCCGTCTTCAATGTCTTCTCCGGGTTCTTTCTGTTCGCTGTCTTTTCTGGGACCATCGAACTGATAGCAACCCGTTTCGCTATCCGAAATGATTGATATTGCTTCCTGTGCAATCGTTCGGGCCGGAAGTAATAAAAATCCAAAAAGGATTAGCATCATTAAAGGCAATCGCTTTGATTGCCACGTAAAGTTTGTCATAACTGGTGATTTTGGTTAAACATCTTGTTTTTAGCTATTTAAAGTTAATCACTAAAAATGACGTTAAAATGTTAACGAAAAGCTAAAAATTTATGATTTAGTTATGAACTTGTTGCGAATCCTTTAACAGTAGGCTTGGTGTTAAAAATAACATTTATCGCTTAAAATGTTGTTTATGTAACAATTAATTTAAAATGTGAATAATGTTGATGTGAAATCAATAAATATAAGGATATGTTATATTTGTTTTTTGAATGTTGTTTTTTTACCTTGTTAACGACTTGTTAACCATTTATCTAACATTTGGTTAAAATTAACTTAATTTTTGTCGTCTTTTTCGTTCAAGTATTTCCAGTAACGTTTAGGAAGGTATTGAATGTGAAGCTTTATGTTCTTTCTTGCGAGTATATTAGTGCTATTAAAATAGTCTTTCCATAGTAGGGAAGTGAGTTCTTCACTATCACTAACAAGGTTGTTTGAAAGCCTTTTTTTGGAGGTATCTATATTTTGTATAAATTCAAAAGATATGGTTTGTACTGTATTGAGGTCATAATAAAGCCCGTATTTTCTTTTAATATCATAAATAATCCACTTCTGGTCGGCAAAGCGGTTTTTGTAAAAACTAGCTATTAATGGGAGTACGTTAAAGTCGGGTTCGGCAGGTGCATAAAATATACCGTCTGCTGTTTCCTGAAATCGTATAAAGGCCGTAAAGCGATGCCTTTCACGGCCTACCATGCGGTTCATTTTAGATATAGCCATTACATGCGGATTGCCAAAGTTTTTTTCTGCACCCTGAGGGTTGTCAAAAATATAGCAGGCAAAATCAAAAAGATCCTGAAAAGTTTGAGGTACTTCGCTAAGGTAGGCTCTGTAAAATTTCATGAGCCAGTCGCCGCTCATCTTTTTTTTGAGTCCTGTCCAAACCCTTTCGGCCTTTGTTTTGTCATCAATAATAGTATGTGTTTCGCCAAGCATAGTGGGTTGGTAATGTTTATCCCAAACTAACTGTACTTTGCCGGGCTTGTATTCGTAATATTCAAAGATGGCTGTTAGCAGCCCTTCCATAGATCCGTCAAATACATAGGTAACCATACTAAAATAAGCTTAATTGATTTTGGGGAACTTTAAGGTACTTGCTGTTGCTTTCAGATAATATAAGGTGTTTTATATGTTGAGGTTCGGGGTCGTTGAGCTGATAAGGACTATCGGCACAGCGCATAAAGAATTTAGCCCTGTTATAAGCAATACCTATTTTTTTTAACTGGTCGCTGCGCAGCTTTCCAAATTTACGTGCCTGAATTATTTTAAGTGCCGATTGTGTGCCGATGCCCGGTATACGCAATATCATACGATAATCGGCAGTGTTGATATCAACAGGGAACTGTTCGGGGTTTCGTAAAGCCCAACTCAGTTTTGGATCTATATCGGTATCTAAATGCGGGTTTTTTGGGTTAAGCAGTTCCTGTACCTCAAAACCATAAAAACGCATAAGCCAGTCGGTTTGATAAAGTCTGTTTTCGCGAAGCAGTGGTGGTTGACTGCCTATTTGTGGCATACGGTCATCATAGCTTATGGGTATATAGCCTGAATAGTATACACGTTTTAATTTGTAGTTCTTGTAATATTCATTGGCGCTGTACATAATTTCCATGTCGGTTTCAGGAGTAGCGCCAATTACCATTTGGGTACTTTGCCCTGCAGGAACAAATTTTGGGATACTCTTAATGAGTCCGGTTTTCTTCTCGTCCTTAAACTTAGTGATGGTGTTTTGTATAAAGCCTAATGGTTTTTTTACTTCCTCGTGTGATTTGTCGGGAGCAAGTAGTTTGAGGCCTCTTTCGGTAGGCATCTCCAGGTTTATGCTCATCCTGTCGGCATATAGGCCGGCTTCAGAAAGCAGTTCGGGACTGGCTCCCGGTATGGTTTTAAGGTGTATGTAGCCGTTAAAGCGTTCTTCCAGTCTTAACTTTTTTACAATGCGCAACAGGCGCTCCATAGTAAAATTGGCATCCTTAAAAATGCCTGAACTTAAAAAGAGTCCTTCAATGTAGTTTCGTCTGTAAAAGTTAATGGTAAGGCTAACTACTTCGTCTACGGTAAAGGCAGCACGTTTTATATCGTTGCTTTTGCGGGATACACAAAAGGCGCAATCGTATATGCAGTGGTTGGTGAGTAATATTTTGAGTAACGATACACAGCGACCGTCTTCGGTGTAGGAGTGGCAAATGCCTGATGCGCTACTGTCGCCCAGTCCTTTGTTGTCATTTTTTCGGGAGCTGCCACTTGATGAGCAGGATACATCATATTTAGCAGCATCGGCTAAAATGGAAAGTTTTTCACGTATACGATCACTCATGTTAGATTATTTTCTACAAAGCTAAGAAAATAATCTAACAGAGGTGATTGAACAAAAGTTAATTTCTTAGCTCGTGAATGCGGCTAACGTATTTCCCTATAACGTCAAACTCCAAATTGATAACCGAGCCTGGCTGTATGTATTTAAAGTTGGTATGTTCGTGAGTGTAAGGTATAATGGCAACGCTAAACTCGTTTAGTTTTGAGTTAACTACTGTAAGGCTTACTCCGTTTACGGTGATAGATCCTTTCTCGATAGTGATGTTACTTAGGCTTTTGTCATATTCAAAAGTGTAGTACCAGCTTCCGTTTGCTTCTTCAACGCTTTTGCAAACCCCGGTTTGGTCTACGTGCCCCTGTACTATGTGTCCGTCAAGCCTGTCGCCCAGTTTCATTCCTCTTTCCAGGTTTACCATATCGCCCTCTTTCCAGTCTCTTAAATTCGTTTTTTCAAGTGTTTCCTTAATTGCGGTTACGGTATAGCTTTCTTCGTTTAGGGCAACAACAGTAAGGCATACGCCGTTGTGAGATATGCTTTGGTCTATTTTAAGTTCGGGGGTTAATCCCGATTGTATGGTAACGTGAATATTATCGTTGTCTTTTTTTATTTCTTTTATAGTTCCAAGTGTTTCAACAATTCCTGTAAACATCCTCATTTTAATTTTATAAATTTGCAATTCAAAAGTAGCAAATTAAAGCACCATTATGACCAAAAAAGCAGAAAATGTAATTGTAGGTATATCTATAGGAGACCTTAACGGAATAGGTAGTGAAGTAGTACTTAAAACCTTTGAGGATACCCGAATGCTGGAAATGTGCACTCCGGTGGTTTTTGCTAATGCAAAAATCATATCCTTTATAAGGAAGATGCTTAATGTTGATATCCATATACATGGTATAGACAGCCTTGACCATTTGGTGTATGGTAAGTTTAATGTGCTTAACGTTTGGCGTGAAGGTGTGAATATTGAATTTGGTGTAAACGATGAGAATGTGGGTAAATACGCGATTAAGTCGTTCACTGCTGCTACTGCTGCTTTAAAAAATAAGGAGATTGATGTTCTGGTAACAGCTCCTATTAATAAGTATAATATACAGTCGGAAGAGTTTAAGTTTCCCGGTCATACAGATTATCTTGACGAACAGTTGGAAGGTGATGCGCTTATGTTAATGGTGCACGATAATCTTAAAGTAGGTTTGCTTACAGATCATATTCCTGTTAACGAAGTAGCTTCACATTTGACTGAAGAACTGATAAGAAAAAAAATAACTACAGTTAACCAGACGCTTAAACAGGATTTTAGAGTAAACAGGCCAAAAATTGCTGTACTTTGCGTTAATCCGCATTGTGGTGATAACGGAGTTATAGGCAGTGAAGATGATACAGTGCTTAAACCGGTATTAAGGCAATTGTTTGATGAGGGTGTGCTGACTTTCGGGCCATTTTCGGCCGACGGGTTTTTCGGGAGTAGTGCCTATGAAAAATATGATGCGGTTATTGCTGCTTACCACGATCAGGGACTGGTGCCGTTTAAGACACTTTCGTTTGGTAACGGGGTGAATTATACCGCAGGACTTGAGGGGATAAGAACATCTCCCGATCATGGTACTGCCTATGATATTGCAGGAAAAGGCGAAGCCGATTTTAATTCTTTCAAAGAAGCCGTATATTTGGCTTTAGATATATTTAATAACCGAAATGATTATAGGGAAATAACCCGAAATCCTTTAAAAACTAAGGAAAAACAGTTATAAACAAAAAAATGTTGATAACAGGTTTGGATTTGCAATAATTTTATATCTTTGCACGCTCAAAACTGTTGTGATGAAGTGAGTTGTGACTGTTTTAATAATCAGTCCGGCAATATCATGTGAACTTTAAAAAACACACCACATGAAAGTTAATAAAGAATTTTTAATCCAGTTTGCTGGGTTAAAACAGGGGAAGCACCAGTTTGAGTTTGAAATAAACAAAGCGTTCTTTGATCATTTTAATTTTGATGAATATAATGATGTCAATATTAAAGTGAACCTTGTTTTGGATAAAAAGCTCACTATGCTTGAGTTAACATTTAAGCATAAGGGTACAGTAAATGTGCCTTGTGACCTTTCTAATGAAGATTTTGATTTGCCGGTTAAAGGCAAGCTTGATCTTATTGTGAAATTTGGTGATGAGTTTAATGATGAAAACGAGGAAATGCTGGTTTTGCCACACGGGGAGTATCAGGTGGACGTAGCGCAGTACATTTATGAAATGATTGTGCTTTCGGTTCCTTCAAAAAGGGTACATCCGGGTATTAAAGACGGCACTATGAATGCAGAGATATTAAACAAACTTGAGGAGCTGGCTCCTAAAGTGGAACATAAGAAAGAAGAAGACACCGATCCCCGTTGGGACGAATTAAAAAAACTATTAACGGATAAATAATATAGTAAAATGGCACATCCTAAGAGAAAGATCTCGAAAACGAGAAGAGACAAGAGAAGGACGCACTATAAGGCGTCTGTTCCTCAAATCGCTACATGTCCAGTAACCGGAGAAGCGCATTTATACCACAGAGCTTACTGGCATGAAGGTAAAATGTACTACAGAGGACAGGTAGTTATAGACAAACAGGAAGCGGTTGCTTAATTGTTAAGATATAAGAGAAAAACTCTCACTATGTGAGAGTTTTTTTGTTAAACGCAATCTATTTGAAAATAAGAAGGAATATTACAAGGGGTTTTGTATTTTTTTTGTAATTTCCACCGCTTTTTCAAATTCCCGGATTTGAATAGAAATAACTTATCCTTATGAACAAAATAACAGCCGCCATTACTGCTGTAGGGGCTTATGTGCCAGATTATGTCCTTTCAAACCAGGTTTTAGAAACAATGGTTGATACAAATGACGAATGGATTACTAGCCGTACAGGAATAAAAGAAAGGCGTATACTTAAAGATAAAGATAAAGGGACTTCCTTTTTAGCTATAAAAGCAGCACAGGATTTGCTGCAAAAATCAGGAACTAAACCGGAAGATATTGATATGGTACTTCTGGCTACCGCAACTCCTGATATGCCTGTGGCAGCCACCGCAGTTTATGTGGCTTCACAAATAGGCGCTGTTAATGCCTTTGCATACGATTTGCAGGCTGCATGCTCCAGTTTTTTATACGGTATGTCTACCGCATCTGCTTATATTCAAAGCGGACGATATAAAAAAGTACTTCTTGTAGGAGCAGATAAAATGTCTTCAATTATAGATTATACTGACAGGGCTACCTGTATCATTTTTGGTGATGGCGCAGGTGCTGTGCTGTTCGAACCAAATGAAGAGGGTTATGGGCTTCAGGATGAATATTTAAGAAGTGACGGTATTGGCCGTGAGTATCTTAAAATAGATGCCGGCGGATCTATACTCCCTGCTTCAGAAGAAACTGTAGCAAACAAACAACATTATGTTTTTCAGGACGGTAAAACCGTATTTAAATATGCGGTATCTAACATGGCCGACGTAAGTGAAAAGATAATGAACCGCAACAACCTTTCACATGATGATGTTGATTGGTTAATTGCACATCAGGCTAACAAGAGAATTATTGATGCTACTGCGTCTAGAATGAATCTTGATGAATCTAAAGTATTAGTTAATATCGAGAAATACGGTAATACTACATCAGCAACATTACCATTACTGCTTAGCGATTTTGAACATCAGTTCAAAAAAGGTGATAACCTTGTGTTTGCTTCCTTTGGAGGTGGATTTACATGGGGTTCGATATATCTTAAATGGGCATACGATAAAAAATAGAACAGACTAAACAAAATTCGGAAATTATGGATATTAGAGAAATTCAAAACCTAATTAAGTTTGTAGCAAAATCCGGTGCTACCGAAGTAAAATTAGAAATGGATGATTTTAAAATCACCATCAAAACAACAGAAGCTGGTACAGAGGCTGCAACTACTTACGTTCAGCACGTTCCTGTAAGCCAACCGGCACCACAGGCAGTTCCGCAACAGGCTCCTGTAGCTGCTGCTCCGGCTGCTGCTGCACCTGCCGCTGCTACTACAGAAGACGATTCTAAATACGTAACTGTAAAATCACCTATTATAGGTACTTTATATAGAAAACCATCTCCGGACAAAGCTCCGTTTGTAGAGGTGGGAAGCACAATCTCTAAAGGAGATGTGGTTTGTGTGATTGAAGCAATGAAGCTTTTCAACGAAATCGAATCTGAAGTGTCTGGTAAAATCGTTAAGGTATTAGTAGACGATGCTTCACCGGTAGAGTTTGATCAGCCGTTATTCTTAGTTGATCCGTCATAAGGAATTTTAAATACTTATTGCTAAATGAGGAGTAACATCCTCATTTGCTTTATTTAAAATATACAGTTCAAATTAAAAATCTCAAGCAATGTTTAAAAAAATATTAATTGCAAACAGGGGAGAGATTGCACTACGTGTAATCAGAACCTGCAGGGAAATGGGGATCAAGACTGTGGCCGTGTATTCTACTGCCGATGCAGAAAGCCTTCACGTAAAATTTGCTGATGAGGCTGTATGCATAGGTCCGGCTCCAAGTAATTTATCATATCTTAAAATGTCTAACATTATTGCTGCTGCAGAAATTACAAATGCAGATGCAATACACCCTGGATACGGTTTCCTTTCAGAGAATGCCAAGTTCTCTAAAATATGTCAGGAGCACGGTATCAAATTTATCGGTGCATCTCCTGAGATGATTGAGAAAATGGGAGATAAGGCTACTGCAAAGGCTACAATGAAAGCTGCAGGTGTGCCTTGTGTACCAGGATCTGACGGACTATTAGAGTCTTTCGAGCATGCAGACAAACTGGCCAAAGAATTTGGCTACCCGGTTATGCTTAAAGCTACTGCCGGTGGTGGTGGTAAAGGTATGAGAGCTGTTTGGAAAGCAGAAGACTTACAAAAAGCATGGGAAAGTGCAAGGCAGGAAGCTGGTGCTGCTTTTGGTAACGACGGTATGTATATGGAAAAACTTATCGAAGAGCCAAGACACATCGAGATCCAGGTAGTAGGCGATTCTTACGGAAAGGCTTGTCACCTTTCTGAAAGAGACTGTTCAGTACAAAGACGTCACCAGAAGCTTACAGAAGAAACTCCGTCTCCATTCATGACAGATGAGCTTCGTCAGGCAATGGGTGATGCTGCTGTTAAAGCTGCCGAATATATTAAATATGAAGGTGCCGGTACGGTAGAGTTTCTTGTAGATAAGCATAGGAATTTCTATTTTATGGAGATGAATACACGTATTCAGGTAGAGCACCCTATTACAGAGCAGGTTATTGATTATGACCTTATCCGTGAGCAGATTTTAGTAGCTGCAGGTGTGCCAATTTCTGGTAAAAACTACCTTCCGCAACTACACTCTATTGAGTGTCGTATTAATGCTGAAGATCCTTATAACGACTTTAGGCCGTCGCCGGGTAAAATTACTACCCTGCACATGCCCGGAGGTCACGGTGTACGTTTAGATACTCACGTTTATTCGGGATATACTATTCCGCCAAACTATGACTCTATGATCGCTAAACTTATAACTACTGCTCAAACAAGGGAAGAAGCTATAAACAAAATGAAACGTGCATTAGATGAGTTTGTAATAGAAGGTATTAAAACTACTATTCCTTTCCACAGACAACTTATGGATGAGCAAGCCTATGTAGATGGCGATTATACCACTAAGTTTATGGAAACTTTCAAAATGAATGAGCCTAAGCAATAAGCTACAGCCATATTTTTAAAGCCCCGCTAATTAGCGGGGCTTTTTTATTTTTAAAGCAACTCATCGGGAAAATCAGCCTCTTAATCGAGGCTTTTTTTCTTGGGAATGTTTTCTTTTTATATTAGTCGCATCATTAACTAAAAATATACACCAACCATGACTAAAAAATTAACAGGCAGGGTAAAAAACCTTGTTAGTACACTAGTTCTTGCTTTACTGTTTTGTGTAACTGCAAATGCTCAGGACAAAGTTTCTGAGGGAGCTGCAAAGGTTACTACACATATGAAATCGCAGTTGTCCCTTAATGATAATCAATACACACAAGTGTTAGCCATAAACAAAGATTATCTTAAAAAACTGGATGAAAATCCGGGTGCTACTGCTGTGCAGAGAGCTAAGAAGAAAAAGACTTATGATGAGGACAGAGATAAAAAACTAAAGTCAGTTTTGAGTGATTCTCAATACAAAATTTACATTGCAAACCGTTCTGCAAACGCACGAGTGTACAAAGAGGTACTTAAATAATTAATTTAACAAAAATTTAACATATTTAAAATTTGATTGAAAGTTGTGTAAAGCCAAGTTAAATAAGGGTTTTGCGTAATTTATTATTTAAATTGATTTTGTGTGTTATATAAATCTTAAGAATTCATTAGGGTTTTTTGACCATTAGGTGTTAATTTTGTAGGCGAAAAAGAAAATTAAACCAATAAAAAACTATGAAAAAGTTAGAGATGCCCTTGTTTAACAACAGCTGTGGCAAGCTCTTTAATGACAAAATCGTTCTTGCTTCTGCCCACAGAGAGAATGAGATTGAATTTAAAGAGGTAAAAAAAATTAAATTCGGTATGAATACCGATTTGAAATCGATTATGTGGGCTTTGATGCCTTCAACTATTTTTGTATTGTTGTATATGCAGCGTAAAATGCTTGATACATCTATGTTCTTTTTACTTTCATTTGTAGCTATTGGTATTTCTGTATTTACAGTAGCCATGTCTGAAAAGAGCTATTATGTTCTTGTAAAAATGAGAGACGGTGAAAACCTTAAATTAAGGGTTTCTTCAGACAATAAGAAGGATGCCAAGAAATTTGTTGAGATGTCTGTAAAAAGGCATTCAAGGTATTCAAAATCAGATTCTAGTCTAAAAGTGGTAAAAGAAGCTGCTTAACGATATAAAAGTTGATTAAAAAAGCCCCTGAATTTTCAGGGGCTTTTCTATTTAAAAGCTTTCTGTTGAAGCTCTTTTCCAAAAATGTATCAATGACTGCGGCACGGTAGATTCGTCCAGTAAACAGCCTTTATTAAGCTCAGGATAGGTTTCTTCAAAAGTTTCAATCTTAATCCTGTCTACACGCATACTTACGGCGCTTCTCCCCACTTCGTCGGGGTGTCTTAATCCGGCAGATGCCATTAGTTCCATGGCACTCTTTACTGTTTCTTCCTGAAAACGCGCTACGCGTATTTTTTTCTCCTGGGGTACAAGTCCCTTAACCAGTTTAGGGTTCTGTGTGGCTACACCTGTAGGGCAGGTGTTGGCATGGCATTCAAGAGCCTGTATACAGCCAAGGGCAAACATCATTCCACGGGCAGAGTTGCAAAGGTCGGCTCCTGTAGCCAGTGTTTTTACAATGTCAAATCCGCTTACTATTTTTCCGCTACAAATAATTTTTATCTGGTCTTTAATGCCAAAACCTACAAGACAGTCATAAACAAAGGCAAGGGCATCCCTTAAAGGCATTCCTACGTGGTCTGAATATTCCTGTGGAGCTGCGCCTGTTCCGCCTTCACCACCATCAACTGTTATAAAGTCAAGATAGGTTTGAGTTTCTACCATGGCTTTACAAATAGCGATAAATTCTGATTTATTACCTATACAAATTTTCATTCCAACCGGTTTTCCTCCCGAACCTTTGCGAAGCAGTTTTACAAAGTCCATAAGTTCTAAAGGGGTGGTAAATGCCGAATGGTAAGGAGGGGATACAATGTCCTGTCCTTTTTTTACAATTCTTATGGCTGCAATTTCATCGGTGACTTTCTCTTTAGGGAGTATTCCGCCATGTCCCGGTTTAGCACCCTGAGAGAATTTTATCTCAATCATTTTAACCGAATCCATAACGGCACGTTTGGCATACTCATCATAACTGAATTTACCGTCGTGGTCACGACAACTGAAATATCCTGTACCAATATTCCAAACTAAATCACCCCCTTCTTTTAAGTGATAAGGCGATAGTCCTCCTTCTCCGGTATTGTGATAAAACCCGCCTATTTTGGCTCCGGCATTAAGTGCCAGTATGGCATTTTTACTAAGAGAGCCGTAGCTCATAGCGCTAATGTTATAAAGACTTGCCGAATAAGGTTGTTCACATTGCGACGAACCTATTATGACTCTTGGCTTAAAGTTAATGTCGTTAAAAGGAATGGCTTTTATGCTGTGGTTTATCCATTGGTAACCTATGTCGTAAATATTTAACTGAGTACCAAATGGCATCGTGTCAAGCTCTTTTTTACTGCGTTGATAAACCAGGCTTCTCTGCAGTCTGTTAAATGGTTTTCCTTCTAGGTCGGTCTCTATAAAGTACTGACGCATTTCGGGTCCTATCGATTCAAGTACGTAACGAAGTCGGCCCAATAGAGGGAAGTTTCTTCGTATAGTTTTTTTAGACTGGTACATGTCATAAAAACCCATAAGCATTAAAGGGAGGAATATTAATAGCAGTAAAATGGATTTCCATTCAATGTAGGTAAGCAGAGCAATAATTGATAATGATGTAACGCAGAATATAAGAAATATCTTTCTCATAAGTAATAATGGTTTTTTAATTGAATGCAGTGATTATTTTTTAAGTATAGTAAAGATATAACTTTAAGCCCTGTATTTGTTAGGTTTTATTAATTTGAATTTATTATAAACAAAAACCCCGAAGCTATTAGCTTCGGGGTTGGATTGTTATAAAACCTATTAGGTTTATTTGATGTCTAATTTTTTAGCAATAGATGAAGGAACACCACCTTTGTGTAAAAGTATAGCAGTGGTTTTGTACTTCACAAAGTTTTTAGTCATGTACATATAACCCTGATAGTCATTTGTAGCTCCCCATGAGTTTTTGATAATGTAGTACTCTTTACCGTTTTGGTCTTTAGTGATACCTACAATGTGCATACCATGATCATCGGTAGTATTATAGTTGTCAAAAGCCTCCTGACGAAGGTCTTCTGTAATTTCCATTTCAGGTTGAGGGCCTTTAAAGATAGCCTCTTTTTCCTGTGGGTTCATTTCTTTATAGTCTTTTGCAGGGATATAAGCTACACCGTTAGTCCAGCTAAATCCTTTTTCGCTAACATCGCCAGCCCAAGCTACAGAGTAACCTTTTTTAAGTGCGTTATCAATAATATCTGTAAGCTCATTCATTTTAACATTGTAAACCTGATCAAGAGACCAGTTATCCGGTACCATAAGAGTGAACTTAGTATAATAAGGATGGTCTTTGAAAGAAGAGATTTCTACATAATCATCTGCATTGATACCTACCACCTCTTTAGCAAAAGTTTGCGGAGTGTAAGTTTTTCCTTTATACTTAAATGTTTCAGGAACTTCACCAAGATAAGAGTCTATAACAGCAGTATAAGCTTTAATCCAGTTTGGGGTAAGCTCTCCGTTAGGGTTTTTTACAACAGCTTCAAGTAAACCCTGTGCCATTGTTTGCATTTCTGCAAATCGGTTACTTTTTGTACCATAGTTAAGCCCGGTGTATTCGCTTTGCGGTAAAGCACCATACTGGCGGTACATATTGATAACATCGTGCAGTGCACCACCGTCACCTAAAGTGATAGCACCGTGCATACGCACATAGTTTTTACCTTTTTCGATATAAGCATTACGCGCTGTATATATCTGAGAAATTTCGATAGGCTCTTTACCCATTCTTATCATTTCTGACTCGATGAATGAGTTTGCCGAATAACTCCAGCAGGTACCTGATGATCCCTGGCTTTTTACAGGAGTGTTTTCAATGTTTATTACTTCAGTAAATTCAAAAGAATCCTTACTGTTCTCACTCTGGTTGTTCTTTAGTGAGTTAACCAGATAGTCCTGTGCAAATCCGGCATTAATACCTGCCAACAGCATGGTTGCCGCAAGAAATGGTTTAACTGAAAATTTATGCATAGTAGTTTTAATTATTTAGTTTTCAAAATAGTCGCTAAAAGTACTTAAATGTTACAGGTATTACAAAGTTTCTTTAAGCCATTTAAAGAATTCTCTTTGCCATACCATTCCGTTTTGAGGTTTAAGTACCCAGTGATTCTCGTCTGGGAACATTACAAAACGGCTTTTTATACCGCGTAGCTGTGCTGCCTGAAAAGCTTCCTGACCTTGCCCTATAGGTACCCTGAAATCTTTATCACCCTGGAAAATAAGTATTGGTGTATCCCACTTATCCACATTATTTATTGGGTTAAACTGAGTATATGTTTTTTGTGCAGCAGCGTTGTCTTTTTCCCAGTATGGACCACCACTGTCCCAGTTGGTAAAAAATACCTCTTCGGTAGTACCATACATGCTTTGAAGGTTAAATACACCATCGTGAGCAATAAAGGTTTTAAAGCGCTTGTTGTGAATTCCGGCAAGGTAGAATACAGAGTATCCTCCATAGCTGGCGCCTACAGCTCCAAGTCGGGTTTTGTCCACATAAGGTTCTTTAGCTACATCATCAATAGCCGAAAGGTAATCGTTCATTACCTGTCCGCCCCAGTCTTTACTAATAGCTTCGTTCCACTCTACACCGTGACCCGGCATACCTCTCCTGTTAGGAGCGACGATAATGTATCCCTGTGCCGCCATAACCTGAAAGTTCCAACGGAAAGAGTAGAATTGTGACAGTGCCGATTGCGGGCCTCCCTGACAGTAAAGTAGGGTAGGGTATTTTTTAGAAGCATCAAAATCAGGTGGAAGTATTACCCATACCAACATCTTTTTACCATCGGTAGTGGTAACATATCTCTTTTCTGTTTTGCTTAGTTTTATTGTAGCGTAGGCAGCATCGTTTACGTGAGAGAGCTGATTCCAGTCTTTCTTTTTAAGGTCGTAGCTGTAAATCTCGTTTGCATGATTCATGTCAGAACGCATCACGATAATGTTTTTGCCGGAAAAACCTACAACGCTGTTTACATCCCAGTACCCGTCTGTTAACTGAGTTACCCTTACGGCTATTTTGGTAAGCCCCGGGAAATTAACTTCAAACAGTTGTTTCGTTCCGTCAATAGGCGCAAGGAAATAAACTTTTTTGCCATCTTCACTCCATATAAATGAATCTACTGTTCCGTCCCATCCGGCAGTAAGGTTAATGTCTATCCCTTTGTGGCGAACAATAATATCGTTTTTGTCAGCTTCATAGCCATCACGCTTCATCTGTAGCCATGTAAGGTCACCCTGTGGTGAGAATGCAGGCTGAGTATCATAACCCGGATTGTTTGGAGTTAGGTTCTTTGTAGTTTTTGAAGAAAGGTTGTACTCGTACAAATCAGTGTTTGTACTGGTAGCATAGGCTGTTCCTGCTTTCTTTTTGGAAACATAAACAATGTTGCCTTCAGGAGTCCAGGTATAATCTTCTTCACCGCCAAATGGCTTTTGCGGAGAGTCATATGGCTCATCCTTCATGATGTCGGTAAAATTGTCAGTGTCATTTACCGGACTGTAGCCTACATGGTTGTGTTTTCCTTCGTTCCAAGTGTCCCAGTGGCGGTAATCCAGTCCGTTGTATATTTGTACGGTAGACTTGTCCAGTTCAGGATAGTAGTCGCCTCCGTTAACTTTCTCAATCTTAATTTCCTGGCTGCTTAAAAGGTATTTTCCGTCTGGTGATAGGTTACGGTCTTTAAGCAGGTTTTTGTAATCTTCCACTTCGGTAGCATTGCCTCCGTTTACAGGTATACTGTAAAACTTCGAGTCAAATTTGTTTTCTTCTACCGATGGTACGGTTACTTTATAAACTATGTTTTTTCCGTCTTTGGTAATGCCAAGGGCGCTAACCCTCCCAAGTTTCCAAAGCAGTTCGGGAGTCATATGTTGTGCCGAAGCCGATAATCCCATAATACTCAAGGTTAAAATAAGTAGCTTTTTCATCTAAAATCTATGTTAAACGGCCTTAAAAGTAGTGAATTTATTTAATAGCAAAAATTTATAAAAACAGCTGTTTTTTTGTTAGGGAAACAATAAAGAAAGTCAGTTGCTGTTAAATGTTTGAAAAAAGCGTAAAAGAACTATTTAAAAACAATAAGAGCGCCAATGATTAAAAAAATATAGCTAATTTCACAAACTTAAAATTAAAGGCATGCCCGGGTATGGTTTTTGATAACTAATCTGCTGTTTTTTTGCCTTTGTATAGTGGTGCTTTTTTTGCACTTATTTTACCAACACGATATTTAATTAAAAAAAGATATGGACAGTTTTCACTGGACACAGTTATTAAACCCGGAATTTTATATAAACCTTGAAATTGGCGGTGTAGCAGTAGGTATTTACGTTGTATTGTTTATCATTTTTGCTGAAACCGGACTTTTTGCCGGGTTCTTCCTCCCGGGTGACAGTCTTTTGTTCCTGGCAGGGATATACAGTACAGAGCTTATGCGTTCGCTGGTTTACTTAGAAGGTGATTTTTTAAATGTTTTGGTTTTAGCATTATTAGTAGCCGGGGCAGGTGTTGTTGGAAATACCTTTGGGTACTGGTTTGGTGCCAAGAGCGGAAGCTTCCTGTATAACAAGAAAGATACTTTTTGGTTTAAAAAGAAATATCTTATCCAGTCGCATGACTTTTTTGAAAAACATGGCGGAAGGGCTATTATTTTTGCCCGTTTCTTCCCTATCATCAGGACGTTTGCGCCTATTATAGCAGGGATAGTGAAAATGGAGCATAAAAAATTTATGCTTTACAATATCATAAGTTCTATACTTTGGGCGTTTACGCTAATATTCGCCGGGCACTACCTGTATGAGCTTTTTCTTAGCAAGCTGGGTATTGACCTTAAATTGTACATTGAATATATTATACTAATTATAGTTGCCGTGACTACGGTGCCGTTAATACTTAATGCTCTTAAAGGTAAAAAGGTTACCGAGGAGGAGGCAAAAGACGAGGCCGAAAAGCACGGGCATTTTTAAAATATGAACCTTAGCTATTGGGAAATTAAAAACTGGTACACGGGTGTAGATTATACCGTGGTGGGGAGTGGCCTTGTAGGGCTGCACACTGCGCTTCGTCTTCGTGAACGTTTTCCCGACAGCAAGATACTGGTGCTGGAAAAAGGGCCTTTACCACAGGGAGCCAGTACCAAAAATGCCGGATTTGCCTGTTTTGGCAGTATATCTGAAATTATTGAAGATCTCAATACACATACCGAAGAGGAGGTTGTAAACCTTGTGCATAAACGCTGGAACGGACTTAAATTACTTAGAAGACGCCTTGGGGATAATGTTTTGGATTATAAACCTTTTGGCGGGTATGAACTTTTCCTTGAAGAGAATACCGATGGTTATGAAGAATGCCTTCGTAAACTGCCGTTTGTGAACGATGTGCTTCGGCCATTATTTAAGTCGGATGTGTTTAATAAGGAGATAGATCGTTTTGCCTTTAAAGGGGTACAGGAATATCTTGTTTTTAACCCGTTTGAAGGGCAGGTGGATACGGGTAACATGATGCAGGCTTTATTAAAGCAGGCTAATGCTCATAACATTCATATACTTAACAGCCATGCCGTAACCGGATGGCATGAGCAAACCGACCATGTTCAGGTGAATATTGGCGGATTTGCATTCAATACCAAAAAACTTCTTTTTGCTACCAATGGTTTTGCCGAAGAACTTACCGATAAAGCCGTAAGGCCGGCAAGGGCGCAGGTGCTTATTACAGAGCCTATTCCTAACCTGGATATTCGTGGTACTTTCCATATGGATAAGGGCTATTACTATTTTAGGAATATTGAAAGCCGAATTCTTTTTGGCGGTGCCCGTAACCTTGACTTTGAAGGGGAGACCACTACCGAATTTGGTGAAACCGAACTAATACAAAACAGGTTGGAGCAATTGCTTCAGGAGGTTATTCTACCTGAAACCGACTTTAAAATTGCTCATCGCTGGAGTGGTATTATGGGAATGGGCAGCCATAAAAAACCAATAGTAGAACAGGTGTCACAACATGTATACTGTGGCGTTAGGCTTAGCGGTATGGGTGTGGCAATAGGCAGTATGATTGGTACAGAACTGGCCGATTTGATTTAATAAAGGTTGTAATCAAAAATAGAGTATCCCTGTCCTTTTGCATAAAATGATATAATTCTTTCGAATCCGTATCTTAATTCTAAATTGCCAAGATTTACTTGTTTAAGCAGTTTTTTTGCTTCTCTATAGTCTTTTCTCGTATTTTTATTAAAGAGGCGTGATATAAAGGTTTCATGATTTGATTTTAAACTTTTTAGTCTTCCTTTTTTTGAAAAAGTGATAGTGTAGCCAGAGCCGTTAAATTTTTCTTCGTTATATAGTTTATCAAGTTGCTCTTTAAGAGAATTGTCAATTTGTGGTTTCATTGAAAGAAGATAATTCCTTATAGGTTTGGCATCATTCCATGCCTTTAATTCTTTTTCTGTTTTAATGTAATAAGAATAAAAACCAAAATCATAACTTCTTCCTTTTTTCAGTTTGTTTTTAAAATTATTGAAGAAGTCTTCCTGAGAATCTATTAAGCTGTCTAATTGATGTACAGCAGATTTTATATTTGCGGTCTCTTTGTTAAGCGGATGTTGGCGGACGCAACCATGTTTTCTTGACTGGTATTCTTTTATTTTTTTGAGGTTAAACGATAAATTTTCGCTTAACGATAAACTTTCGCTTAAAAGGTTATGAATTACCGATTTTTCAAATTCTTTACTATACGTTGAGTTCCATACTTTGTTTAACATGATTTTACCGGCATTTTCGGCTATACTGTCTTTCAATGCTACTTTTTCAAAAAAGTAAATGTACTTATACTGATTCTTTTTTTTATGTTTATTCTGGACAGCAACATTCATTATAAAACCTTTAAAATTTAATGTATCGTTGCTGTAAATGTCTATTATTTGAGCGCTTTTTTTATAGCGAAAATGATAAGTGTACTGTGAGTTTTTTACTTCGGGAAGGTCAAAATAAAAGTGAAGAGCCTCTTCAGAGAAATCGTAACATTTAAAACTATCTGTAACAGTTACACTTTTAAGCTTACCTTGTGAAAACACTGTGTAGCTCTGCACTAACAAAATTATGAGGATAAGTTTTTTCATAAAGGTGTGTTTTTTTCAAATATAATCAATAAGTGTTATTTGTTTTGTAATTCGTTTAGCATGTTTGTTTTAGTATTCAACTAATTTGTAATTTCGCTATATCAATCAAACTTACTATTACCTACATGATGCGAAAAATATTCCGCTTCCTTTTTAAATTATGTCTTTGGTTTATTGCTATATCGGTATTATCCGTTTTACTGTTTCGTTTTGTTCCGGTTCCCTTTACCCCGTTAATGGTAATACGTGCTTTTGAGCAAAAGGCAGACGGAAAAGAAATGCATTCCAGCCATGACTGGGTTTCTATCGATGAGATTTCGGTAAACATGCAAAAAGCGGTTATAGCCAGTGAAGACGATACTTTTTTAGACCACAACGGCTTTAACTTTAAGGCTATGCAAAAGGCTTACGAAAGCAATAAAAAGGGTAAAAAACTAAAAGGCGGGAGTACCATTAGCCAGCAAACGGCCAAAAACGTTTTTTTATGGCAGGGCAGGAGCTATTTCAGGAAAGGGCTTGAGGCTTATTTTACCATGCTTATAGAGCTGTTGTGGAGTAAAGAGCGCATTATGGAGGTATACCTTAACAGTATTGAAATGGGCGACGGTGTTTATGGTGTACAGGCTGCTGCACAGCACTGGTATGGCAAAGACGCCAAAAACCTAACGGCTTATGAAGCTGCCGGGATTGCAGCAATATTGCCCAACCCCCTAAAATACAGAGCAACAAATTCATCGGCGTATATAAACAGAAGAAAGGCGAAAATAGTGAGGCTTATGCGCTACGTGCAACTCGATTATAACGCAAATGAAAAAAAGAAATAAATTAATGGCAGCTGTAATGCTGCTAAGCTGCGGTTTCCTAAGGGCTCAGGCTCCCGCGGAAATCGGGCTGATATCGGATAACGACCTTTACACCTCCTTTAAACACGACCGCTATTATACAAACGGAATTGAATTTTACTATAGATGGCTGACCAATACTGATACTGATAAGGTGGCTAAGTTGATTGCCGAAGTTAAGGTTGGGCAGTATATGTATAATCCGCAAAGTGTAAAAGCCGAGAATATCAATGTACACGACAGGCCTTTTGCCGGATACCTTTTTGGAGAAGTTGGTGCTAATACCTTTTATAAAAGTGAGAGTGTATTAAAACTGAATTTTCAGTTGGGGATAGTGGGTAAAGAGTCGCTTGCCGAGGCTTTGCAAAAGGGGCTCCACCATATTTTTCATTATCCTAAGGTAAGGGGGTGGGAGTACCAGATACATACCACAGTAGGAGTGCAGGTTGGTGCTTTTTATTCTAAAAAAATACTGGCAAAACAGTTTCATGAAAAGGTTGATTTACACCTACAGGCTAAAGGACAGGCAGGAACTATTTTTACCGGAGTTACTTTTGGTCCCATGATGCGAATCAGTTTTAAACGACCTTTAAAACCGGTGTACGAATCCATACTGCACGGCGCGACTTTAAGTCATGATAAAAAACAGGGAGATGAAACCCGCGAGTTCTTCTTTTTTATAAATCCTAAGCTAAACTATCAGGTATATGATGCTACTATAGAGGGAAGCCTGTTTAATGATAATAGTCCGGTAACTTTCCCGTTAATCCCGTGGCGTTTTGTGGCCGAAACAGGGGTAATGTACCGCAAAAATAACTGGAACCTTTCGTTCTCTTTTAATTATCAGGGTAAAGAGCTTACCAATAATGTAATACAGGGATATTACTATGGCCGTATAGGTATAGGGTATTTGTTATAATTATAAGGCTGTCTCAATCGTAATTATCAATTACGCTTTGTCATTTTGACGTTAGGAAAAATCTCTTATACATTTTATGAGATTCTTCACTACGTAGCGTTCAGAATGACATCTTTGAGACAGCCTTTTTTATTTAGCTGTTATTTTTATTTCTTTCTGTTCGGTTTTGTTCCCATGTTGTATAAGGCAAATGCCTGAATATCGGAATACTCTTCAATAACCTGTGTAGTCGATTTTCCTGCTCCGTGACCTGCGTTAACACCAATGCGTATTAGTACCGGGTTAGTGCCTTTGTGTTTAGCCTGTAGTTCGGCAGCAAACTTAAAACTGTGTGCCGGTACCACGCGGTCGTCATGATCTCCGGTTGTAATAAGTGTTGCGGGGTATTTCTCTCCTTCTTTTACGTTATGTACAGGTGAGTACCCTTTTAGGTATTCAAACATTTCCTTGCTGTCTTCGGCAGTACCATAGTCATAAGCCCAACCTGCACCTGCGGTAAAGGTATGGTAACGCAGCATGTCCAGTACTCCAACAGCCGGGAGTGCTACCTTCATCAGGTCAGGGCGCTGTGTCATGGTTGCTCCTACAAGCAGGCCACCGTTTGAACCTCCGCTTATAGCGAGATAATCAGACGAGGTGTAGTTGTTTGCTATTAAGTATTCGCCTGCAGCGATAAAGTCGTCAAATACGTTTTGTTTTTGTTGTTTGGTTCCGGCATCATGCCATTTTTTACCATACTCGCCACCACCTCTAAGGTTGGCAACGGCATAAATACCCCCATTTTCCATCCATACGGCATTAGAGATGCTGAAAGAAGGAGTAAGGCTGATGTTAAACCCGCCATAACCGTAAAGTATTGTAGGGTTCTTTCCGTTAAGTTTAAGGTCTTTTCTGTATGTGATGATCATTGGTATTTTGGTTCCGTCTTTCGATTCATAAAACACCTGTTTTGAAACATAATCCTCACTGTTAAAATCTACTTTAGGTTTTTGGTATAGTGTAGAGGTACCGGTTTCCGGGTTGTAAGAATAAATGGTTCCCGGAGTAATGTAATTGGTGAAGGAATAGTATAATGTCTTTTCCTCTTTTTTTCCGCCAAAGCCACCTGCCGAACCAATACCCGGAAGTTCTATGTCACGAATTAATTTCCCCTTATAGTCATATTGTTTTACTACTGAGATGGCATCTTTCATATACTCCGCAAAAATATATCCTGCACCTGTTGACGGGCTTAGTACATTTTCGGTTTCCGCAATAAGGTCTTTCCATGTAGACGGAACCGGATTAGAAGCATCGGTAGTTACAATTCTGTTATTAGGAGCCTTATAGTTGGTCATGATAATAAGTTTTGAACCTTCATTATCCATTACATGGGAGTCGGTATCAAAATTATCTACAACGGTAATGATTTCACCTTTAGCATTGCTAAGGTCTTTAATGTACAGTTCGTTTCCGGAAGTCGAATTGGATGCGGTTATGATAAGATACTTTTGATCTTCGGTAACGCTGGCGCCAACGTATCTCCTTTTAACCGAGTCTCCAAAAATAACCTTATCAGATTTTTGTGGTGTACCCAGTTTGTGATAATACAGCTTATGCTGATCGGTTTTTGCAGATAGCTCACTGCCTTCAGGTTTATCGTAGCTTGAGTAGAAAAAACCTTCGCTGTCCTTCCATGCAATGTTACTGAATTTTACATCTACCAGTGTTTCGCCAACCAGTTTTTTGGTTTTGGTATCCATTATAAAAACCTTACGCCAGTCGCTTCCTCCCTCCGATATGGAATAGGCCATCAGGTCACCGTTTTTAGTGAAACTTATACCGCCTAATGAAGTCGTTCCGTCTGTAGAGAATGTATTAGGATCAAGGAAAACTTCTTCGGCACCTGTAACATCTCTTCGGTACAGTACCGACTGGTTTTGCAGGCCGTCGTTTTTGTAATAGTAGGTGTATTCACCTCTTTTAAACGGAGCTGAAATCCTCTCATAATTCCACAGCTGTTGCATGCGTTTTTTGATCTCTTCTCTAAAAGGAATTTGTTCCAGATAGCCAAAAGTAACTTCGTTTTCTGCTTTTACCCATGCGGCGGTTTCTGCCGAACGGTCATCCTCAAGCCAACGGTAGGGATCGGGTACTTTTGTCCCGAAGTAGTTATCTGTCTGATCTCCTTTTTTTGTTTTTGGATAATGTATTTCCTTATTCTCGTGCAATTGTGCGTTCATGGTAAGACTGCAAGCCAAAGCCATGCTTAAAACTGTTTTATTCATTATGGCTTAATTTGATTATACACAAAAATAAGGAAATAGACCTATCAGGTAAACAAAGCGCTGTAATTTTGACGGTATTTGTATATAAGTATCACGTTAAGTGCTACCACTACTATGGCTGTTGCTATTGCCGGAATGTCTAAAAACATGTGGAACAGCAGTATGTTTAGCGAAATTGGTGCCAATAATAGTATTACAAACGGGACCCATTTTTTAATTAACAGCATAAAGCCGATAAATACCTCAAAAATGGCAACTACAGTTAAAATATAACCTGTATCGGCAAGTGAGTTTAAAAAGTTTGCTGCTGCTTCGGGTGGTTGTGGAAGGGGAATGAAAGGATGGAATTTGTTTAAGCCGAATACGATTAGAATCACACCTAAAAGTATTCTTACAATTTTAGTGAATTGTGAATTCATAATTTAGTGTTTTTGGTGTTGTGGTGATATTTTAACTAAATTAATGAATTATTACGTAAATATTAACTTTTAATTAATTATTTGTAAACACCCCGAAGAAAAGGGGTGTTTACAAAATTAACTCAAACTAGTTAACATTTATGCTGAATGTTGCTGAAGCATCGGTACCGCCACCAGCGTTTGTAATATCTCCGTTACTTACCCCTTCGGCAGTTTTATTGGGCTCATGTCTCAGTACTATTGTAAGATCACCATTTGTTGCTGTTTCACTTGCGTTATAAGTAAAGTGTAACCCTATAGGATTTCCGTTTACATCCTGATCGTCATACGTAAATGTTCCTAGACCATTTTGCAGGAAAAATATCTGGTGTTCATCACCTTCTTCCAGTACCTCTTCGCTAATGTTATCTACAGGGTTCGCCAGTTCGTTTAAAAAGGCTACCGTACCTGTGTAGGTAGTACCGGCAGTAAAGTCGCCCGAAACGGTTATAACCGGAGCATCAGGCCCGTCGCCATCTAAATCCTGAGACTGTAAAACAATAGCAGTACCACCTCCCTGTGGAGTGAAAGTTGCCGTAAGTGTTGTAATTACTTCCTCTTCATTTACCGGAACAAGATTATCGTCGTCGCTGCTGCATGAGGTGAATGATACTGTGGCAATAATTGCCAATACTGAAATTTTCAGATTTTTCATTTTTGAAATGTTTAATGATTAATAATTGAGTTTTATCTGTAACATAAAGTTCCTGCCTGCCTCATCGGTATATAGCCTCTGGCGGTTTAGGTAGTCTCTGTACGTCGTATTGAAAATATTATTTACCGAAAGGTTAACCGAAGCTTTGGTTTTTCCCAAATCAAACTCGGTTCCTGTACTGAAGTGCAGCAGATGGTATCCTGGGGGCGGAGTACTAACATCTACTAATACCGGTACAAGTTCTCCGTTTTGAGGTACATCGGCATAAAAGTTATAATCCGGGTAACGGGTTTGGGTAAATACGGCTTCGCTTCTCAGTTCGGCAAACGAGTTGTGACTGTCATTAAAGGAGTACCTTATGGTGTTGGTAATGTTTAAGGGTGGCATATCTATAAGCGGTTCGTCGGTATCCCTGTTAGTGCCGTAAACATAAGCAAGGTTAAGGCTGTGTTTTAAATGTTTTCCCAGATACAGGTCAGAATGAAAATCTATACCTGTAAGCAAAGCATCTGCCTGAACATAATTGTATACAGGGAACGATCCGCGTATGGTATACTCGGCACCTGTAGGTTTAAGGAAAATGAAATTGCTAATAAAATTAGCATAAGGAGTAACCTCAAAGCTAAAGGTATTGCCGTGCTTTACCAGTGTTGTGGAAAGCTTATAAGATTCTTCTTTTTTGGTGCGCAGGCTACCCAGTTCTATAGTTCCGTTTGAATGATGTAATCCGTCACTAAACAGTTCCGATGGATTAGGGTTTCGCATTGCCAGTCCGGCATTGGCAAATAGCTCCCAGTTGGTGCTAAGTATTTTTTTAATACCCAGACTTGCCGATATGTTATGGAAGGTGAATTTTGGATTTGTTAGCCACTGCGAACCGTAATCGGCTACTATAAAATTGTCGAACTCCCCTTCATAGCCAAGGCTTGTCCAGCGTGATTTCTGGTAAAACTTGTCGGCATCCATATGTGAAAAATCATAACGCAGTCCGGCTTCGGCACTAAAGCTGTTGCTAAAACGGTGGGCAGCTATGGCATATGCTCCCACATCCTGACGGGTATAGTTTGGAATAAGCGGGCGGATTCCCGTTTCAGCACTTGCCTCGTTATCCTGCATGGAAAAACTTATTCCGCTTTTAAGAGTGTTGTTGTCTTTTTCATATTTCCAGTTGGCCTGAAGCGAATTGGTAATCAGGGTAAGGTCCAGGGCGGCCTGGTCTTTAAAGTCCCCGCGACGAATATCAAATTCTTTCCTGCGGTTTAACTGAAAGGCATATTGTAACGACAGTGTAGAAAACGGATTGAGTTGTGTGTTGAAATTAAGTTTCCCTAAATGGTGTTGTATTTCCTGCTTAGGTGCACCTATGGTATAGGTAAACGGATTGGTAATGTATGGTGTGCCACTGTTTATGGCATTGGCAAGATCGGCGGTGCTGCCTATATGGGTAGCCGATGCAATACCTATGGTAGCATTATAAAAACTGTAGTTTGCCGAGAGGTCGTAAGTGTCGCCAATGTATTTTATATCGCCCGAAAAGTTTCCTTCACGATTCCCTGTGTTTGACAGTACATAGTTTGGTGCTTCGCGGTCACCAAAGTATTTAAACGTCCCTCCGGCATTCCATGCCCAGCCTTTTTCGGCTCCTTTGTGGAGGCTGCTGGTAAAGCTGCCGCCACGTCCGTTTGAGTTAAGCGACAGGATTGACCGCCCGTACAGGGTGTCTTTTAAAACCGATACCGGTTCTACCAATATTAGTCCGCCAACGGCATCACCGCCATACTGCAATGCTGAAGCACCCTTGATAACCGATACTTTCCCTGCCGAATTAATGTCGAGGTTAGGAGCATGTTCGGTGCCCCATTGCTGGTCTTCCAGCCTAACGTTGTTTACCAGTACCGGAACCCTGCTACTGTGCAGTCCGTTTATTACCGGTTTTACAATGCTGTTCCCTGTTTTTAGCGAGTACACTCCGGGGATTTCCTTTAGGGCATCACCCAGTGTGCCACTACTGTATTTTTCGAGTATTTGCGCCTTTAACTTCTGTTCGTTAGTAACGCTTTTTGATACTATGGTATTTTCACTTAGCACCACTTCCTGTAGCTGAGTGCTTGCGGGTTTTAGGGTAGCGTTTAGCCTAACGGTACTGCCGTTAAAGTGTATAATAGTATCGAGTGTGGTATAGCCAATGTAGGATATCACCACCCTTTGCTGATCGTTAGGGATATTGTGTAGCTCATAAGTGCCTAGTGGTGTACTTATGGCATGCAGTTCGCCTATGTGTATATGCGCCCCGTCCAGAGGCTGGCTTTTGGAATCAGTCACCTTGCCGCTAAGCGTACTTTGCGAATAGGCGCTGTTGCCCGTTGCTATAACAGCAAAAAGCAATAGTATGTAAAATCGCATGGATATTTATTTTGGGTAATATAAAAGTGAAATCCCCGGTATAACATACGGTTATAGTCCCTTTGCCATGGGGCAAGGGTTAGGGAACAGTTTTATAGTACTGCAGGAGGGCCACGATGGGCAAAAAGGCTTCCGGCAAATGAAGGGCTTCCTTCAATGCTGCTGAAAGTGTAGTGTATTTGTTTAAAAGGGAAATCTAGCCTTAGGCAAAACTGCGGCGGAGCCACAAAGAAATCGAAGTGGAAATTACAAATGCTACAATCGTCGTCTTCGTGGCTTTGTGGATGCTCAATGCCGCTAAACTGCTTAGCCGATTGTTTTACTTCGTTATGATTGTGGTGGTGTGCCGTAGCGTGGTGCTGATGGCTAAAGGCATGAAAAGACTGAAAGCCCGTTGTAAGGAGTACAAGGGCCATAAGTGAAAGATTAAATAATGCGAACTTTCTTTTCATTACCGCAAAGGTAGGGAAAAAGATTTTACAATTGCAACAGGGTTGCAGTAATTTTATAAGAGAAAATATTTATTGGTTATAATCTGGAATTTTAATATGTTGTCTTAAGTAGTCAAATTTTTCGTCAATTGATGTTAAAAGGATAAAGAAATTTACAATTGTTAAAAAGAAGAGTGTTTTATTCCATTCTTTATCCTTTGCAATATCTATTATTTTATTATTAAATTCATCTTCAGCACTAGGTCCTCCATGAATATAAGAAGATAGTCTATTGTAAAGTGATAAAAAGTCAGGGATTACAGTTTTATTTACATCATGAAAAAAGTTACCGGGTAATCTGTTTTTTAAAATAAAGGATTGAATCTTTTTTATACCAAACTGACCTGCTATTGTATGTATTTCATCAACATCAGATTGCTTAAAATCAATATCCTTAGCTCCAAGCTTCTTTTTTAAATTTGAAAGGTTTGCATTTTTATCTATTCCTTGTAAAATACCTTCTGTTCCTAGGTCATACATGTTTCTTTTTAATGATTCAGAGATACGATAGCATCCATAATAATCTTCACCTGTTGAATCGGTATTTTTGAGCATATATTTATAAAGAATGTAATAGGCGACAATGAAATGTTCAATAGATACTCTTAAAAGTACTCTTAAAGTATAACCTGACTCAATTTGTTGTATGTCTTTATTTAAAGCTTCTATTTTTAAAATGAAATTATAATAAGCACTCAAAGTACACACGAATGGAGATTTTTCGATGTATGGTAATAAATCTTCTATTTCGTTTAATACCATTATTACCTTGTCTAAATCGTTATCATTGATTTTCATATATCTACTATAATTTTTTTTAAAAATATAAAAAAAACCTGCAACATTTCTGCTGCAGGTTTTAAGTATTGTTATGTATATAAACTACACTAACCCGTTTGCTACAAGGTATTCGGCAATCTGTATCGTGTTTGTTGCTGCACCTTTGCGAAGGTTATCGGCTACAATCCACATGTTAAGTGTGTTTGGCTGACTCTCGTCACGGCGTATACGACCTACAAATACATCGTCCTTACCTTCTGCATAAATAGGCATTGGGTAGGTTTTGGTATCAGTATTATCCTGTACGGTAACACCCGGAGTGTCGTGAAGGATAGCACGTACCTGGTTTATATCAAAGTCGTTTGCAAACTCAATATTTACCGACTCGCTGTGTCCGCCCACTACAGGGATACGGATAGCCGTAGCAGTAACCCTTATAGAGTCGTCGCCCATAATTTTTTTGGTTTCACGTACCAGTTTCATTTCCTCTTTAGTGTAGCCGTTGTCTTCAAACACGTCACACTGCGGGATAGCGTTACGGTGAATAGGGTATGGGTAAGCCATTTCACCCTTAGTACCTGTGTACTCGTTTTCAAGCTGCTGTACAGCCTTAACTCCCGTACCTGTTATAGACTGGTAAGTAGAAACGATTACTCTTTCAATAGTATATTTTTGGTGTAGCGGAGCCAAAGCCATTACCATTTGTATGGTAGAACAGTTTGGGTTTGCTATAATCTTATCTTCTTTAGTAAGCACATTGGCGTTAATTTCCGGTACAACCAGTTTTTTTGTAGCGTCCATTCTCCATGCGCTGGAATTGTCAATTACTGTAGTTCCTGCTTCGGCAAATTTAGGAGCCCACTCTTTTGAAGTGTCGCCACCTGCAGAAAATAATGCTATTTCAGGCTTCATGGAAACTGCGGTTTCAAGACCAACAACCTTGTACTTCTTACCACTGAATTCTATTTCCTTACCTACAGATCTCTCTGAAGCTACCGGAATTAATTCGGTTACCGGAAAATTTCTTTCCGCCAGTACTTTTAGCATCACTTCGCCTACCATTCCGGTAGCGCCAACAACAGCAATTTTCATAGTGTATTAATTATTGAATTATTTAAATTTTGAGGCAAAATTAGTTATAAATTTGTTTCGAAACGAAAAAATATAACAAAGAAAAACCGTCTTTTAGAGACGGTTTTGTTAGAAATATAAGAATATGCAATGTAGCGGAAACTTCTGTAACTCTATTGTTTAGTTTTCAGTAAGTCACGGATTTCTGCCAGCAGTTTCTCCTCATTTGTAGGTGCCGGAGGTGCTGCAGGAGCCGCTTCTTCTTTCTTCTTGGTTCTTTCGTACATTTTTAGGGCAAGGAAAATACAAAACCCCACAATTATAAAGTCGAGTGTTATTTGTATAAAGTTACCGTAGTTAATAGTAACGGCATCTACAGCCTTTTGTGTTACCCCGTCTACTACCGTTTCAGGTACGCCTTCTTTAAGCGTATATTTTAAATCTTTAAAATCTACCCCGTTAAGCAGCATGCCTATAGGTGGCATTAAAATGTCGTTTGTAAAAGATTTTACGATGTTCCCAAAGGCACCACCAATAATAACGGCTGTTGCCAGATTTACAATGTCGCCTTTCATTAAAAAGGCTTTAAAATCCTTGAAAAATCCCATAGGCTAAAGTTTAGGTTATATATAATTGATTGTTTCTGTTTAAGGCTAAGGTACAAAAAACTGATTATTCCTGATAAAAAACACGTTTTACACGCTGTGAAATACTTGTTAAAATTTCATAAGGTATGGTTCCCAGTGCTTCGGCCATTTCCACAACGGTTGGTGCTGTGCCAAATATTACGGCCTTATCACCTTCCTTACAGTCTATGCCTGTAATGTTTACCATCATCATATCCATAGATATGGTTCCGGTAATTACGGCTTTTTTACCGTTTATCATTACATAGCCTTTTTCGTTACCCCAGCTTCTCGGTATACCGTCGGCATAACCAATGGGCAGGGTGGCAGTGCGGACTTTCTCCGATGCCATGAATTTGCGGCTGTAGCCTACACTTTCTCCCGGTTGTATGTCTTTTATTTGTAGAATAACTGTTTTAAGGGTACCCACATTTTCCAGTGATTTGCGCTCTTGTGCATCGTTACCCACGCCATACAGGCCTATGCCCAGTCGTACCATGTTAAACTGCGCTTCGGGGAAATGATATATGCCCGATGTGTTTAGTATATGGCGTATAGGGTTTATGCTAAGACTATCTATTATTTTTTGTGACCATTGTGTAAACTTTTCAATTTGTCCCAGTGTGAAGTCCCTGTAATAAGGTACATCGCTGGAGGAAAGATGCGAGAAGATACTTTTAACCGATACAAAGTTGTTGTGCTTAAGCAGGTCGATAAGCTCGTCTAGCTGATAATCCTCAAACCCCAGGCGGTGCATACCTGTATCCAGTTTAATGTGGATAGGGTAGTCTGAAAGGTTTTTTTGTTTGGCAATTTCAATAAAAGCTCTTAGTTCCCTAACCGAATAGATTTCGGGTTCCAGGTTATAAGCTGTCATGGCGCTAAAGGCACTGGCTTCGGGATTCATTACAATAATAGGGGTACTAATACCTGCATTGCGAAGGGCTATGCCCTCATCGGCAAAGGCAACGCCAAGGTAATCTACCTTTTGGTGGGAGAGCAGTTTGGCAATCTCATAACTGCCGCTGCCATAACCAAAGGCTTTTACCATTACCATTATTTTGGTTTCAGGCTTGATGCGCGATCGGTAAAATTTCAGGTTATGGGCAATGGAATTCAGGTTGATTTCCAGTACTGTTTCGTGTGTCTTTTCTTCCAGTAATACCACTATTTCCTCAAAACGGAAACTGCGGGCACCCTTAACCAAAATGGTTTCGTTGCTAAAACTATTAGCATTGTATTGGGTTAAAAACTCCTGAGTGGTTTTGTAGGATATGAAATTAGGAAAATCTTTTAACTGTGTGCTTATGGTTTCGCCTATGCCTATAACCCTGCTAATATTATTAGCAGTTAAAAGCTGGGTTACGTGTTCGTAAAGTTCCTCTATGGTAAAACCACTCTGGAAAACATCCGAAAGGATAATGGTTTTCTTTTTATGTGTTTTGTGCTGCTCTAAAAAGTCGAGTGCTATTTTTAGCGACTGGTAGTCAGAGCTGTAACTGTCGTCTATAATGGTACATCCGTTAATGCCGTTTTTTACCTGAAGGCGCATCTCAACAGGATACAGCCCGGCAAGCCTTTCGGTTATGGAGTCGTTGTTGTAGCCCAAATGCAACATTAGCATAAGGCAGCTTATGGCATTTTCTGCCGAGGCATCATCAAAAAACGGAATAGCAACCTTGAAGCTGTTGCCATTGTAATCAATCTTTAATTCTGTACTGTTAGCATGTGTTGCTTTAGTAATGTTTACATCGGCATCACCGTTGTAGCTCCACGTAAAGGTAGGAGTGCCTTCCAGTTCCATTTCGGCTATGGCGTTTTTTTGAAGTATTACCACATCGGCACCTTTAAAGAGTTTCAGTTTCTCTTTAATTTTCTGAGGCATATCGGTAAAACCTTCATCATGCGCCGGACCCAAATGTGTAAGTATGCCTATGTTGGGTTTTATGATGTGGGCCAGTTTTTCCATTTCTCCTGTGGTGGAGATTCCGGCTTCAAACAGTCCCAGATTATGTTTTTCATTAATAGCAATGACAGATAGGGGTACGCCTACCTGTGAGTTGTAACTCTTAGGACTGCGTATAATGTTATAGTCAGGACTCAAAATATAGTTGAGCCATTCCTTAACTATGGTTTTACCGTTGCTTCCGGTAATACCTACAACAGGGAAGCTAAACAGGCTCCTGTAGTAAGCGGCAAAATCCTGTAATGCTTTAAGGGTATCGTCAACAATAAAAAAGTTAGCCCTGTTTTTGCATCCGTTTGGAATATGGGTAACAACAAAATTTAAAACACCATTTTCAATCAGTTCGGGAATGTAATTGTGTCCGTCACGGTTTTTTCCCGGTAATGCAAAAAACAGTGTCCCAATATTATTTTGCAGCGAACGGCTGTCTATAGAAACGTTATCAATTTCCATATCGGGCTGTATGCCTTCAAACGAAGGATTAACGGCCTTAATGATATTGTTTGTTTTTATGCTCAAGATGTAGGGTTTTTAATTTTTTAGAAGAGGCTGTCGTCTTCCTTGTCTTTCTTTTTCGGGTTGGCCTGTTCTTTCATGGCCTTAAAAAAAGCGGCACGGCTTAGCGGTTCATATTCTTCGGTTTCTCCCAGCAGTACCAGCTTATCGTTTTGTGCCTTTCGGAAACTGTAGTTCGCTAAATTACCCGTTCGGGTGCATACCGCGTGTACTTTGGTAACATATTCGGCTGTAGCCATAAGTGCAGGCATGGGGCCAAAGGGGTTGCCTTTAAAATCCATATCCAGTCCGGCAACAATAACCCTTATGCCGTTATTGGCAAGGTCGTTACATACCGATACTATCTCATCATCAAAAAACTGGGCCTCGTCTATACCTATCACATCACAGCCCTGTGCCAGGATGCGAAGCATGGAGGCCGATTCCACAGGGGTAGAGCGTATTTCGTTTGAGTCGTGTGATATCACCATATCATCATGATAACGGGTATCTATGGAAGGTTTGAATATTTCCACACGCTGTTTGGCAAACTTTGCCCTTTTAAGGCGGCGGATAAGTTCTTCGGTTTTACCAGAAAACATCGACCCGCAGATGACCTCTATCCACCCAAATTGTTCTTTATGATTTACTGTATTTTCGAGAAACATTTTGTATTTTTCAGGCTGTAAAACAGAAATGTTTTATGTTACTTTGTATTGAAACAAATTTATTAAAAAACTATTGCGCCACTCTTTATTATTCCAAAAGTTATGAAGAAAAAATTAGAAGCCGAACTGATAAGTATTGCACACAGGATATTGAAGCTAAAGAATAAGGCAGAGATTGAGCAGCTACAACAGGAAACACTTAAGCTGTACGAAAAACTGTCGGTGCTTAGATTTGTTGAGGAAAATTTTAATGATGTGAAGCCAACCATAGGTTTTTCTTCGGCTGAAGAAAAACTGGAAGATATTTATGGTGTAGCGGAAACGAACGAGCCTGAAATTATCGTAGCAGAAGAAACACCGGCCGATGCGGGTGAACCAAAAGAGGGTCTTGGTGAGACAGAACAGGAAGCTGTAGCTGAAGAAACTGAAGAAACTGAAGAGGCTGTCGAGGAAAAAGTAGAAGAGCCTGTAAGTGTGCCTGAACTTGAAAAGCCGGAAGAGGAAATCAAGGCGATGGAAGAGTCGGTTGAGGCTGTGTATGAAAACGAGCAGGAGAGTAGCGATGAAGAGAAAGTACAGGCTACCGATGCCGAAACGATTACCATTGAGCCTGATACTACCGTTGAGGTTGAAAAATCAGAAATTGATATAGAATTTGCTTTTGAAAGGAAAGCAGCTCCCGAGGAACCAAAGGAAGAACCTAAAAAAGAGGTTACCATTGACGACTTTAGGGATTATAAGGATCCGGAATTTGTGAAGAAATCCGACTTTGACGCTGCGCCTGTTCAGGAGGAAGTGAAAGATAAGGTTAAGGAAGAACCGAAAGAGGAACCAAAGCAGGAGGAACCTCAGTTTGATTACAGCAATCAGCCTGTTTTTGAGCCGATGAAAGAAGAACCTGTCGAGGAAGTGAAGAAAGAAGAGCCTAAAAAGGAAGAGCAGGCATGGGCACCTGCGGCTTCTACAGGTTCAAGGTCGCTTAACGATAAGTTCTCTAAAACCATTACACTGGGGTTAAATGACCGTATTGCTTTTGAGAAACATCTTTTTGGCGGTAGTGCAGACGATTTGAACCGTGTGGTTTCACAACTAAATACCATTAATACATTTGGTGAGGCAAAATCGTTTATAAACGACCTTATTAAACCTGATTACAACAATTGGGACGGAAAAGAGGAGTATGAAGAGCGTTTCTTCCAACTGGTTGAAAAAAGATTTGATTAATGTCTAAACTATATATAGTACCTACACCTATAGGTAACTTGGAGGATATGACCTTCAGGGCGATTAAAGTGCTTAAGGAAGCTGATCTGATACTGGCGGAAGATACCCGTACAAGCGGTAAGCTTATGAAGCATTTTGAGATTGCAACCCACATGCAGAGCCACCACATGCACAACGAGCATAAAACCGTTGAGAATATTGTGAAACGCCTGCAGGCGGGTGAAACCATTGCCCTGATATCTGATGCGGGTACGCCTGCAATATCCGACCCCGGATTTTTACTTACACGCGCCTGCGTGGAAAATAATATTGAGGTAGAGTGCCTGCCCGGTGCTACGGCTTTTGTGCCTGCCCTGGTAAACAGCGGACTCCCTAATGATAAGTTTGTGTTTGAAGGTTTCCTGCCTGATAAAAAAGGAAGGCAAACCCGATTTTTAGCACTTGCCGAAGAATCACGTACCATGATATTTTATGTGTCGCCCCACAAACTGGTTAAAACTCTTGGTGAGTTTGTGCAGTATTTTGGGGAAGACCGTCCTGTTTCGGTATCGCGTGAGCTGAGTAAGCTGCACGAGGAAACCGTTCGTGGTACAGCTACCCAGGTACTGGAGCATTTTACCAAAAAAGATCCAAAAGGCGAAATCGTAGTTATTGTGGGCGGAAAGCCCGAGGTGAAGAAGAGTAAGAAATTATAATTTAATTGTTATAATAATCTACACATATAAGGTAGTAATCGGTTTCTGAATCTTTCAGCTCAGTTACTTGGTTGCTTAATTTCTTAATGGTTTTATTTACTGATTTTCCCAGTTTTGTTGAGATTATAAAAATAACAGACTTTCCTTTTTTTAAGTCAATAGCCTTGTTCTGAACGTTTTTTAAATCAAATGTGGATATCTTGGTAGGCTCGATTTTGTAGTCAATGTCTTTTGAATTTATAACTCCTGAAACTACGCCGGAACAAGAATTGTCAGCTTTAAGCGAAGAGTTGTTTATTTTAAGGGTGTCATTTACTGTTATGCCATAAAAATAAGAAGTGTTTTGGGATACTAAATATTCCATGAAAGATCCTGTTTCGGTTGGATTTATAAAATATATCTTCTCCCTGTTATAGCTGTATTTTTTGGAAAAATAATCAACAGCTTCTTCTTTATTTTTAAAGTTTACTGTTTTGTTTGTGTTGTTATAAGTTCTATAGATAGGAGTACAGGATATACATGATGCTAATAATAAAATTACAGTCGTTATAGTTGTTATTTTTTTTATCATTTAATGTTTTTGTTAAGGTGTTAATATGCAATTGTATTTTTATTAAAAGTATAATAAAAGTAATCTATTATAGTACTTGTTAATTAAACTAATTTTCCGGTAACGGTATATGCTGGTAATTATCCCAAAAAGTGTCGTTAGGGTTTTTGTTGAATCGTTTTAGTTTTTTGTGGAAAGGAGTTCTTATGAAATTAATGTCTTCATAGTCTTTTTTGTCTGTTAGATAAGTGTAAAGTGTTGTTATAATTTTATGTAAATGATGTTTGTTTGTTGCTGCCGACATTACCCATTTGCCATTAATTTTTACAAAGTTTCTTTCTGTGTATGTCACGGCTTGTGTACTATGGCTGCCACTAATTTGTTTAACTATTCCAAAAGTTTCCTTGTCTATATATAGTATGGCTTTTTTGTATTCACTATAGCTTATCTTGTCTGAAGCATATTTCAAAATATAACATTCATGTCCGTTAATTGTTATTGAGCCTTCAGTGGAGATGTTGTAGTTTTTTAATTTGGCTCTTTTTAGGTAATCAGGTTTATAAAGTAACAGGTTGTTACTTCTTATTCCCCATAGGTCAATTGATGAGTCTGTTTGTAATATTTCTTCTCCGGCTTTTGTGTAAGGTACTACTCTGCTTTTGTATATAAGGGCTTTATTATCATGATTTCCGGTGTGCTTCAGTTTGCCATAATATTCCTGTATCATATCAATTTCTTTCCAGTTGTCATCATATTGAACTACACGTGTAAAATATTCGTAATATGCCGGATCTGCATCGTGGTTTTCTTTAAGGTTTTCTACAACCTTTAAAGCAATATCATATCCTGTTATTTGTTTGCCTATCACTACTTCGTTAAGTTGCAGTGATCCTTCTTCCAAAACAATATTTTTCGGGAAGCTGCTTGTTATTTTAATCTGTACAGGTTGATAGCTAAGATGAGATATTATAACGGTTTTATCTGTCTCAGGATTAATCACCATATAAAAGTCACCCGATTCGTTTGATAGGGTTGTTTTTTTACTCTCCGGTATATAAACATTAGCAAAAGCTACCGGGTTATTGTTAACGTCGGTTAGTTTTGATTTGATTGCAGTTTGTGCAATTGTATTAAACGAAATAAAAAACAGTAAAAGGTATAAGGTGTGGCTTTTCATAGCAATTGTTTATTGTAAAATTTGCGTTTTGGTTGTCAAAGCCCGTGCCATTAATTACATTTGGAGAAATTAAAATTCTTCATGCGCTGGACATTAAAACCAACCCCCGACCTTCAAAAAATAAAACATTTATCACAGGCACTTCAGGTAGATGGAGTAATAGCTTCACTGCTGCTGCAACGTGGTATTGAAACTTTTGAGGAGGCGAAGAATTTTTTCCGTCCTAAACTAAGCGATTTACATGATCCCTACCTGATGAAGGATATGGATAAAGCGGTAAAGCGTATTGAAGAAGCTATAGAAAACGGCGAAAATATACTTGTCTTTGGTGATTATGATGTAGATGGTACTACTGCTGTTTCGTTAATGTCGTCTTACCTGCATTCGTACTACCCGAATGTGGCGACGTATATTCCGGACAGGTATGCAGAGGGCTACGGAGTATCGTTTCAGGGAATTGATTTTGCTGATGATAACGGAATGACGCTTATCATTGCGCTGGATTGCGGAATCAAATCGATTGACAAAGTTGAATATGCCAAACAAAAAGGGATTGACTTTATAATTTGTGACCACCACCGCCCCGGTGATGAGCTGCCTGATGCTGTAGCGGTACTGGATCCAAAACGAACCGACTGTACTTATCCTTATGATGAGCTTTGCGGATGTGGTGTGGGTTTTAAACTGATACAGGCACTTGCAGGTAACCGAGGGCAAACCATAACCGATTTGGTTACCTATCTTGATTTGGTTGCGACAGCCATAGCGGCCGATATTGTCCCTATAACAGGGGAGAACAGGGTGCTGGCTACATTCGGGCTGGATGTTATTAATACATTCCCCAGGCCGGGTATACAGGCGCTTATCCAAAACGTAAAAAAACAGAAACTTACCATAGGTGATGTGGTTTTCCAGATAGCACCACGTATTAATGCCGCCGGGCGTATTTATCACGGTAATAAGGCAGTGGAACTGCTTACTGAGTTTAACTTAGAGCAGGCGCAGGAGTTTGCCGCAATGATTGAAGGACTCAATGCCGAAAGAAAAGATCTCGATAAGCAAATTACCACCGAAGCATTGATGCAGATTGTATCTAATAACGAACAGGAGCGTTATACTACTGTTGTGTATGATGAAAACTGGCATAAGGGGGTTATTGGTATTGTAGCATCGAGGTTAACAGAAACCTATTACAGACCTACACTGGTGTTTACTAAAAGTGGAGATATGTTGGCAGCTTCGGCAAGGTCGGTTAAAGGTTTTGATGTGTACAATGCGCTCGAAGCCTGTGCTGATCATTTGGAACAGTTTGGCGGGCACATGTATGCTGCGGGGCTAACATTAAAGCAAGAACAGTATAGTGGGTTTAAACAACGTTTTGAACAGGTGGTTTCACAAACCATAGCACCCGAACTTTTAGTGCCCGAAGTGCAGGTGGACGCCGAGATTGACTTTAGTGATATTACTTCTAAATTCTTCAGGATATTAAAACAGTTTGAACCTTTCGGTCCCGGGAATATGACTCCGGTATTCCTGTCACGAGGATTAATGGATACAGGTTACGGTAAGGCTATAGGTGCAGATGAAACCCATTTAAGGCTTTTTGTAAAACAGGGTGATGCTGAAGGGTATGCGGCTATTGGTTTCGGTTTGGCATCAAAAATGAATATAGCCTGTAGCGGTAAGCCATTTGAAGCTGTGTATTCTATAGAGGAGAATGAATGGAACGGTAATGTATCTACCCAACTTCGTTTACGTGATATACGCCCTGAGGAGTAACCGTTGAAAACTTTTTACTAAAAACAATCATTTTATTTAGAATGGTTTTAAATAATTTATATTTTTGTTTAAAACCACGACTATGAAAGAGATTGAACAAATTTACTTTAACGACTTTGGTGTATCGTTTTACTGGCGTAAAAATGACACTCTTTTAACCGATAGGATTCAGGTTATTTTTAAGGAAACCGGCTTTTATTTTACCCGTGAGGAGGTGCAGCATTTTGCCTGTATTGTAAACGAAATGTATGACAGGAATCATTGTGATGGCTGTAGTTTTAGAAACAAGTGTCATAGGTTTTTACTTAAAACCCCCGTTAGTGAAATAGATTTGGCCGTCTCAGTTCAGGAATTGATTGATATTAAAGACCTGCTTGAGGGTACACTTTTCACAGTGAACCTTAACGAGTACATTAATAATGTGTGCCGAAATTAGTTTTTGTATTCTTTCAGTTCAAATTTCTCACCATCAAAAACACCATAGGTAAAATAACCTATCCAGTCGCCCAGATTGATGTATGTTGAGTTTTGTCCTAAATCAATGGTCATAGGTAAATGCCTGTGGCCAAAAACAAAATAGTCGTAGTGTTTTGTTTTCAGTTTTCTTTTGGAGTATAAAACCAGCCATTCGTTGTCTTCGCCTAAAAAGCGTACATCGGCATCGCCTGATATAAGCTTGTTTTTTACCGATAAGTACTGTGCCAGTTTAACCCCAAGATCAGGGTGCAACCATCTAAACAGCCATTTGGAAAAAGGATTGGTAAATACCTTTTTCATCCTTTTATAGCCTTTATCACCAGGTCCAAGTCCGTCACCGTGCCCTATAAGGAATACTTTGTCGTTAAAAGTGAATTCTTTTGGTTTGTGGTAAACGGGTATGTTTAGTTCTTTTTCAAAATAATCATGCATCCACAAGTCATGATTCCCTACAAAAAAGTATATAGGCGTACCTGAGTCGCGTATTTCTGCCAGTTTTCCCAGTACTCTTACAAATCCTTTAGGTACTACTGTTTTGTATTCAAACCAAAAGTCAAACAGGTCACCCAGTAAAAAAATAGCGTCGGCATCTTTCTTAACCTCGTCCAGCCAGGCTACAAATTTTTTCTCTCTCGGAAAACTTTTTTCTTGGGTTGGGGCACCTAAATGTTGGTCGGAAGCAAAGTATATTTTGAGTCTTTGGGACATGTTAAATTCTTAAATAATATGCCAAAGATATGAAGACAATTTCAAAAAGGTGTTATTGCGTTATAATAACCGTATGTTTTTAAATTCATAACAAATAGAAATAAATTTGTTTTTTTTAGTTAAAACATAACTATTCAGCATTAAATTACAGTTAATCTTGTCTTTTTTTTTATACTTTCGGTAACTTAAACATAAACTACTAATTTATTATCTATGAAGAAAATTACTTTATTGTTTTTCATGGCATTGTTAAGCCTTTGCGGTTACTCGCAGGACGGGCTGCCATTGGAAGGCTTTGAGGGCACGTTTGCCCCAACCGGCTGGACAATACATGACAATGGGATAGGTACAGTGCAAACCTGGAAACAGTCTCAGTTTGGGAATACTTTCCAGCCTCCTTATGAGGGAGATTATGCAGCTTTCCTTGACCGTGAAAACGTTTCGAATGATGGAGATCCCGCTAAAGACTGGCTAGTTACTCCACAATTTACAATGCCTTCAAACGGGCAATTGCGTTTTTATTGTGCTTTAACGCTTGGAGGTAACCAGGGAGGTATGTACAGGATTATCATTGCACCTGCAGGCGCAGATCTTGACGATCTTGATGCCTACACTGTTGTTCAGTCTTGGACTGAGCCGGGAATTAATCCGTCACAAACCGAATATGTTGAGGTTGTGGTAGATTTACCGGGTACGGCAGGTGAGGATTATTTTGTTGGTTTCCTTATGGAAGGAGATAGTGCCGACCGTTGGTTGGTAGATAACGTAAGTATTATTGAACAATGTTTACCTCCTACAGGCCTTACTGTAACTGGTGTTACCGGTACAACTGCTGATTTAAGCTGGACCGGAGGTGCTGCTCAGTATGAAGTTGAGGTTGTAGAGTTTGTTGGTGCTCCCGATGGTACACCTGATTATCTGGTAGACGGAAATTCAACAACAATTGATGGGTTAAATCCAACTACAGCTTATAAATATTATGTTAGGGCTGCTTGTGGTGACGGTAACTATAGTGAGTGGGTTGGTCCATATAACTTTAGTACTGCGCCGGGTAATGATGCCTGTGCCGATGCTGTTGCATTAACAGTTAATCCAACCAATATTTGTGCGGTAAGTACACCGGGTAGTATAAACGGTGCTACTGCTTCTGCCGAAGGCAACACGTGTTTCGGTACAGATGATGATGACGTTTGGTTCTCTTTTGTAGCAACAAACACTACTCATCTTGTTAACTTAAATAATATTACAAACGGTACTACCGATTTGTATCATGTTGTTTATGAAGGTAACGATTGTTCTTCATTAACACAGTTATATTGTAGCGACCCTAATAACAGTATAGCTACAGGGCTTACAGTAGGTAATACTTATTATGTAAGGGTTTATTCATGGACATCTCTGGCAAACCAGACTTCAAATTTTGATATTTGTATAGGTACGCCGCCGCCGCCGCCGGCAAACGATGAATGTGCTGATGCAACTGCGGTTCCTGTTAACCCTGATTTAGATTGTGCTCAGTTTGTAACAGGTACTGTTTACTCTGCTACTGCTTCTGCCGAAGGTTCTACATGTTCGGGTACAGAAGATGATGACGTTTGGTTCTCATTTGTAGCAACAAGTACTTCTCATACAATTAACCTTAACAACATTACAGGTGGTACAACTGCTCTTGATCATGTTGTTTATTCAGGTTCTTGCGGTTCACTTACAGAACTTTACTGTAGCAATCCTAATAATAGTGTTGCAGGTGGTTTAACAATAGGTGATACTTATTATGTAAGGGTATATTCAACCGCTTCAACCCCTCAAACATCTGCGTTTGATGTTTGTATTGGTACACCTCCGCCGCCGCCGGCAAATGACGACTGTGCTAATGCATTTGATGTAACTGTTAACCCTGATTTAAACTGTACTTCATTCACATCGGGTACTATTGCATGGGCTACTCCATCAATAGATGCTAACTCTTGTGGTGGTACAGATGATGATGATGTTTGGTTCTCTTTTGTGGCAACAAGTGAGACACATACAATTAATTTAAATAATATTACAGGTAGTACAACTGATTTATATCATGCTGTTTACTCCGGTACATGTGGCTCGTTAACAAACCTTGTTTGTAGTGATCCTAATAACAGTTTAGTAGGAGGCCTTACTATTGGTGACACTTACTATGTAAGAGTATATACCTGGACTTCTGCTCCGGCTCAAACATCTGCGTTTGATGTTTGTATTGGTACACCTCCGCCGCCACCGGCAAATGATGAGTGTGCTGATGCTGAAGTTGTTTTAACAAACCCTGATCTTGATTGTGGTAACTTTGCCTCAGGTACTATTGCCTGGGCTACAGGTTCTCTTGAAGATAATACATGTTTTGGTGTTGATGATGATGACGTTTGGTATCAGTTTGAAGCAACAAGTGAGATACATCAAATTAGCCTTACTAACGTTGTTGGTAGTACAACATTTATGTATCATACTCTTTATGAGGGTACAGACTGTGGTACTATGACTCAGCTTTACTGTAGTACAAACAACACAAGTATTGCAGGAGGTTTAACTATTGGTCAAACTTATTACGTAAGAATTTATACTTCTACAAGTTTAAGCGGACAAACTACTACATTTGATTTCTGTGTAGGTACACCTCCGCCACCACCGGCAAATGATGACTGTGCAGATGCTCAGCAGGTACTTACTAATCCTGATCTTGAGTGTGGTAATACCGTTTCCGGTACTATTGCATGGGCTACAGAATCTGGTGAGCCTAACTCTTGTTTCGGTACTGATGATGATGATGTATGGTATCAGTTTGTTGCTACAAACGATGTTCATACTATAGATCTTACAAATGTTGTAGGTAGTACGACTTTCCTATACCATGTTCTTTATGAAGGAACTTCTTGTGGTTCTATGACACAGCTTTACTGTGCTACTACTAATAATAGTTTAGCTGCTGGTTTAACGGTAGGTAATACTTATTATATAAGAGTTTACAGTTCAACCAGTGTTGCACCTCAAACTACTACGTTTGACTTATGTATTGGTACTCCACCGCCACCACCGGCAAATGATGAGTGTGCTGAAGCTATTCCTGTACCGGTTAACCCAACTCAGGTTTGTGAGCAGGTAGTACCTGGTTCTTTATCATGGACTACTCCGTCTGCAGAACCTAATACATGTTTTGGTACAGACGATGATGATGCTTGGTTTGAATTTGTTGCTACAAATGATACTCATTTAATTAAAATTCTTGATATTGAGGGTAGTACAACTTTCCTATATCACGCTGTTTACGAAGGTGATGAATGTGGAGCACTTACTCAGGTGTATTGTGGTACTTCAAACAGTACAACTGTAACAGGACTAACTCCGGGTACTACTTATAAAATCAGAATTTACACTTATACTTCTACTTCAGGTCAGTTAGTTGACTTTAACCTTTGTGTAGGTACACCACCACCACCACCGGTAAACGATGAGTGTGCTGATGCTACTGTAGTTCCGGTTAACCCAACTCAGGAGTGTGTTGAGGTTGTTCCTGGTATTGTATTCTCTGCAACAGCTTCTGCCGAAGAAAATACTTGTGGAGGTTATGATGATGATGACGTTTGGTTTGAGTTTGTTGCTACAAACGATACTCACGTAATTACATTACAAAATATAACAAATGGTACTACTGATTTATATCATGTACTTTATGAAGGTGACGAGTGTGGTACTTTAACACAATTATATTGTAGTGATCCTAACCAGAGTTTTGCTACCGGCTTAACTATTGGTAACACATATAAGATAAGAGTGTACTCTTGGCCATCAGCTGCCCAGACCTCAGAATTTGAAGTATGTGTGGCTACACCACCACCACCACCGGCAAACGATGAATGTGCTGATGCTATTGTAGTTCCTGTGAACAACAGTTCAGAGTGTGTTGAGTTTGAATCAGGTACAATCTACTCTGCAACAGCTTCTGCCGAAGATAATACATGTGGCGGAACTGCCGATGATGATGTTTGGTTTGAATTTACTGCAACTAGTACTATACACTTTATTACTTTAAGTAATATTCAGGGTAGTACAACATTACTATATCACGTACTTTATGAAGGTGATGAGTGTGGTACTCTAACTCAGGTTTATTGTAGTACATCTACTCAGAGTTTAGCAGAAAACTTATCTCCGGGTACAACTTATAAAGTAAGAGTTTACTCTTCTACATCTACTCCTAACCAAACTTCTACGTTTGATATTTGTGTGGGTACTCCTGCCGGATCAATCGCTGTAGAGGAGGATTCGTTTACTGTAGAGCAGTTAGTGGAGAACGTACTTATTAGTTCTGAATGTGCACTTGTGTCTAACATCACGTCTCAAACAGGTACAGACTTTGGTCAGGCTAACGGTATATCTTACTTTAGCCAGAACAACTCATCGTTCCCGTTTGCAGATGGTGTTATATTAGCTACAGGTAGTGTTCAGGAAGCTCCGGGACCATACCCTAACAACAACACCGGTACTCAGTCAAATGTATGGGTAGGTGATGCTGATTTGTCCGCTATTATTGCTGAAGGAGGTAACACAGGAACGCTTAACAATGCGTCAATCCTTGAGTTTGACTTTACTCCGCTTACAAACCAAATCACGTTTGATTTCATGTTCGCTTCTCAGGAGTACGGTACATTCCAGTGTAGCTTCTCTGATGCGTTTGCATTTATCCTTACAGATTTAGATAACCCTGATCCGGAAACTAATACCACTAACCTTGCAGTTATTCCGGGTACAACTATTCCGGTATCGGTAGTAAACATTAGGGATGGTCAGTATAATGCTGGTTGTGATTCTCAAAACCCAGAATACTTCGGTTCTTATAACCAGGATAACCCTTATGGATCTGCCATAGGTTATAGAGGTCAAACAGTTGTTATGACAGCAGCAGGACCGGTAGTTCCTGGTGGTAACTATCACATTAAACTTGTAATTGCCGATTATAATGACTCTATTTATAACTCTGCTGTATTCTTGGCAGGTGGTAGTTTTGATATTGGCGGACTTGATTTAGGTGTTGATCTTACAGTTCCTGGAGGAAATGCTATTTGTGATCAGCAGGAAACAACTATTGAGACTGGTTTAGATCCGGATCTTTATGACTTTGCTTGGTCTGTTACAGATGATGAAGGTGTTACTACTCAGTTAGATGAAACTGGTCCGAATTTAGTAGTTAATCAAACAGGAGATTACGCTGTAGTGGTTAATTATGAAGGTACAGACTGTATACTTGAAGGTACTAAACGTGTTGAGTTTTATCTTCCTGTAGCAGAAACTGTAGGTGCTCCTATTGATCTTATAGCTTGTGATGCCAGCGGATTTGCTACATTCGACTTTACTTCTAACACTGATTTAATAGTAGCTGGTATAATTGAAGGATATGATGTTGCTGATTTTGAAATTTCATATCATGAAAGTGAGGCAGATGCTGAATCAGGAGACAACCCTATAGGTCCGGTATACGACAATACAGTTGCTGGAGCTCAGCCTATATATATAAGAGTAGTTTACCTGCCAACAGGATGTGTGGGTATTCTTAACTTTAACCTAATCATTCAGGATCTTACACCTGATTTTGATATGGGTGGAGACTTTAATATTTGTGAAGGAACAACAGATGCTACTATTGATATTCTTGCAATAAACTTTGATCCGGCTTCTCCGGATGTAACTTATACATGGACATTTAACGATGCTCCTCTTGCAGAAACCGGTTCAAGTATCACAGTTACCGGAGAAGGTTCTTATGAGGTAACAATTAATAACTCAGGTTGTGAGGCTACTCAGTCAGTATATGTAACTGTAACTCCTGTTCCGGTTGCAGATGTGATTGAAAATGTGACAGAATGTGATGCTTATGTGCTTCCTGCATTAAGTGCTAATAATAATTATTATACAGGTCCTGACGGAACAGGTGATATGTTACTTGAAGGTGACCAAATCACAACTTCTCAGGTAATATATATTTATGCTGAATCTGCTACTGCGCCTACAAACTGTACAGATGAGACAAGTTTTGAGGTTAGTATTGTTCCTACTCCTATTATTAGTGTTAATCAGGGTTGTGAAGGCGGAATTTATATGCTTGAAGTAGCTCTTGACGAAAACTATACAGAAGATACAGTTAACATTGACTGGACTGATGCCGGTGGTGCTACTATAGGTACCGGCTTAACCGCTACAGCTACAGAAGTTGGTGTTTACACCGTAACTGTAACGCCGGTTGGAGGCGATATCTGTTCCTCATCATTTGAACTTACTGTTGATAATGTTGCCTGTATGATTCCTAAAGGTATCTCTCCAAACGGGGATACAATGAACGATAACTTTGATCTTACCGGATTTGGAGTTGTTAAAATAGGCATCTTTAACCGATACGGTAAAGAAGTTTACAGTCAGGGAACTTATACTAACGAATGGTATGGCCAGGACAAAAAAGGTAATGAACTGCCAACAGGTACTTACTATTACTCTATCGAATTAGAGAATGGAGATAGTAAAACCGGTTGGGTTTACATTAACAGAGAGGAGAACTAAGAATAAATTTAAAGGCAAACAGGCTGCGGAACCCTTTACAGGGTTCCCCGGCTCTTGCTTTTGCCTAACGATAAAGAAAACACACACATGAAGAAAATATACCTAGCGGCGCTTG
>NZ_JBELQB010000085.1:0-500 GCF_046000485.1 Flavobacterium rhizophilum | reverse complement strand
GCGTTCGACGATGCGGTCACCACCGGCCTTCAGCGCCAGCGCACCACGATGGAGATACTGACCGACCTTCTGCGCGCGGAAGCAACACATCGCCATGCTGCCTCGATCCGATACCGGATGGCGGCCGCCCGGCTGCCGGTCGTGAAGGATATCGATGCGTTCCGGTTCGAGGGCACGCCGATCAACGAGGGGCTGGTGCGTTCGCTGCACAGTGGCGCGTTCCTGCCCGCTCGGCGCAACATCGTCCTGGTCGGCGGCACGGGCACCGGCAAAACCCACCTGGCCATCGCCATCGCCGCCAATGTCGTTCGCTCGGGTGCGCGAGGCCGCTACTTCAACACCGTCGATCTGGTGACCCGCCTCGAAGAGGAGGCCAGGATCGGCAAGAGCGGCGCTCTCGCCGCCCAGCTATCCCGCCTCGACCTGATCGTGCTCGACGAACTGGGATATCTGCCGTTCGCCCGCTCGGGCGGCCAGTTGCTGTTCCACCTGATCAGCAA
>NZ_JBELQB010000084.1:0-500 GCF_046000485.1 Flavobacterium rhizophilum | reverse complement strand
GTATCGGCGGCGCGCACGGCGGCCGCGCTTTCGCGCGCCATCATCAGCCGGTCGCCGAGCGTGCCGGTGAGCGGCGGCTCGACGATCGCGGCGGCGGCGGCGAGTGCGTGCGGGTGCAGCCTGAAACGGCGCGCCATTTCCATGGGGCCTTTGAGATGGCGGTCGGCGCTGCGTTCGCGGGCATGGCCGAGCGCGTCGATGGTGCAGCGGTGGCGGATTGCGGTGACGACATCCTGCAGCATCCGCCGCTCGGGCACGTCATAGAGCACGTCGCCCGTGGCGAGCGGGGTCAGGCCGAAGTGCCGGGCGTGCGCGTCGAGCGTGTGGAGCCGCTGCGCATCGCCGGGGCGGCGGTGCTGGGTCAGGCAGAGATGGCCGCGCGTGCCGAACACGTCCGCCATCCAGCGCAGGGCCTGGTCGTCTTCGGCGAAGGTTTCGGTGAGACCGGGGACGAGCGCTGCCACCAGCCCTTCGGCATGGGCCGCGACATCCTCCCAATG
>NZ_JBELQB010000083.1:0-502 GCF_046000485.1 Flavobacterium rhizophilum | reverse complement strand
GAGCCGAAGAGCACGACCGGCAGGCCCACAGATCGGAAGAGGCTGGCCAGGGCTGCGCGCATCTCGTTGTCGTCGTCGATGACCAGAACGACGCCGCCCTCCATCGCTGCGTTGTGGCCAGAACCTGAGGACGTCATGCGAACGCATCCTCGCCGACCGGCAAGATGATCATGAAGCAGGTGCCTTCGCCGGTCGTTGACGACGCGGAGATTCTCCCGCCATGCGCCTCGACGATCGACCGACATATCGACAGTCCCATGCCCATACCTTCGGCCTTGGTCGTGAAGAATGGCTTGAACAGGCTTGCGATGGTGTCTTCGTCGATGCCCGGCCCCCTATCCCGGACCTCACGGATGAGCGCTGGTTCGCCCAGTTCGAGCGCGCCGGAACGCCCCACGATCGACAGGACGCGCGGCCGGTCGTCGACATTCGACATCGCCTGCGCGGCATTGACGATGAGGTTGATCATGACCTGTTGCAGTTGGATCTTGTCGGCGATCAC
>NZ_JBELQB010000082.1:0-510 GCF_046000485.1 Flavobacterium rhizophilum | reverse complement strand
CAGCGCCTTTTTGATGAAGGTATGGCAAGTATAATGGCAGCACACCTAAATGTGCCCGCGTTAGATCCTACACCTAATTATCCTACTTCATTGTCTTATAATGTAATTACCAATCTTGCACAGCGCGAAATGGGTTTTAAAGGGCTTATTTTTACCGATGCACTAAATATGAAAGGAGCGAGTAATTATATGCAGCCCGGAGGTATAGACCTTGAAGCTTTTTTGGCGGGTAACGATGTATTGCTGTTTGCCGAAAATGTGCCGGTTGCGGTTGAAAAATTCAGGCAGGCTTATGCTGATAGTGTGCTTACGGAGGAACGGTTACAATATTCGGTTAAAAAAATACTGGCTTATAAATACAGGGCAGGGCTAAATAACTATAAGCCAATTGATTTAAATAATCTGGTTTCAGACCTTAATCAATATCAGTATGATGCACTCAACTATACTTTATACGAAAATGCAGTAACCGTACTTAAAAATGATGATAATACCCTGCCGGTAATGGAC
>NZ_JBELQB010000081.1:0-510 GCF_046000485.1 Flavobacterium rhizophilum | reverse complement strand
GGAAGAAAGGCATCCGATCATGCAAGGCGTCACGATCGTCGATCACCCGCTGGTGCAGCACAAGCTGACGCTGGTGCGGGACAAATCCATCTCGACCAAGTCGTTCCGCGAGCTGATCAAGGAGATCGGCATGCTGTTGTGCTATGAGGTGACGCGCGATCTGCCGCTCACTGACACCGTGATCGAGACGCCGCTGGCGACGATGCATTCGGCCAAGATCGCCGGCAAGAAGCTGGTATTCGTGCCGATGCTGCGCGCCGGCACCACCTTCGTCGACGGCATGATGGACCTGGTGCCGACCGCGCGGGTCGCCCATATCGGGCTCTACCGCGAGCCGCACAGTTTTGCGGCGGTCGAGTATTTCTTCAAATCGCCGTCCGATCTCAGCGAGCGGCTCGCGATCGTCGTGACGCCCGTGGTCGCCACCGCCAACACGGCCGTGGCCGCGATCGACCGGCTGAAGGAGCGCGGCGCCAAGGACATTCGCCTCGCCTGTTTGATCGCCGCGCC
>NZ_JBELQB010000080.1:0-511 GCF_046000485.1 Flavobacterium rhizophilum | reverse complement strand
GTAGAAGTACTGGAACAACTAGAATAAGAAATAGGTTTACCACAAGCTATAAGATGTGATAATGGACCTGAGTTTATCTCTAAGACATTTGGTAACTGGTGTGAGCGTAAGCTTATAGAGATTCGGTATACGCAACCAGGAAAACCGATGCAAAACGGATTTATAGCACGATTTAATCGCTTTTACAGAGAAGATGTATTAGATGCTTATTGGTTTAACGATCTACACCAATTAACAATTTTAAGTAATCAATGGAAAGAAGACTACAATAACAATTATCCTCATCAATCGTTAGGAAACAAAACTCCTAGAGAATATAAAAGCAGATTTGGGGAAGAATTCTTCCCCAAATCTCAGGATATGAATAAAAATTTGTCGAATTTAGTAATGTCTGAGATTGGGTAAGCCTACAATCAATAAGTTTGAATCGTTTTTGTAAATGTCATATTGACTTCACTTAAAATGTATTTATGATTATCTTTGAATTAAATGAGAATAATGTACTTAATGA
>NZ_JBELQB010000007.1:228513-255550 GCF_046000485.1 Flavobacterium rhizophilum | reverse complement strand
CAAACCTAACGGGTCCACAGGGTATAGCGGGTAATGACGGACAGGACGGTGCTCCTGGTACAGATGGTCAGGACGGATCAGATGGAAACGGTATTACTTCAGTAACGAATAATAATGACGGTACTTATACATTTAATTTTGATAACGGTACCTCTTTTACTACAGCGGATCTAACAGGTCCACAGGGTATAGCGGGTAATGACGGAGCAGATGGATCAGACGGAAACGGTATTACTTCGGTAACGAATAATAGCGACGGTACTTATACATTTAATTTTGATAACGGTACCTCTTTCACCACAGCGGACCTAACAGGTCCACAAGGTATAGCGGGTAATGACGGAGCAGATGGAGTAGGAGGTGTTACAACCGCAGGTTCGGGTATTGCTGTAACCGGAGCAGGTACAGTTGCCAACCCTTATGTAGTATCAACAAACTTCTCTGGTTATAATGGTCCGGGTGGTATAACATCTTCTCATTTAGTAGTAAGTAACGGAACCAACTCAACATTTAAAGATGTAACGCTTAGTATTAATAACAATGTGATTAACTCTAACATGATTATTGACGGAGCAATACTTAATCAGGATTTAGCAAACAATTCTGTTACTTCAGACAAGATACAGGATAATACAATACAAACTCAGGATTTAGCCAACAATGCGGTTACTACGGCTAAGCTTGCAGACAACTCTGTAACATCTTCTAAAATAGTTGATGGTACGATACAGTCTCAGGATTTAGCAAATGATTCGGTAACAGCAGATAAGATTAATGGAAACGTTGCAGGTAACGGATTAACACAAAACGCATCGGGAGCTTTAGAAGTGAATGTGTCGGCTCTTACAGGTGACGGAAGTATAACTTCTTCTCATCTGGATGTACAAGGTGGTACCTACGCAACATTAAATAATGTGACTTTAGCTATTAATAACAATGTGATTAACTCTAACATGATTATTGATGGTGCTGTTCAAACTAATGATTTAGCCAATAATGCAGTAACTTCTGCTAAGATACAAGATGGTACAATCCAAACCAATGATTTAGCGAACAATGCGGTTACTACGGCTAAGCTTGCAGACAACTCTGTAACATCTTCTAAAATAGTTGATGGTACGATACAATCTCAGGATTTAGCAAATGATTCGGTAACAGCAGCAAAAATTAATGGAAACGTTGCAGGTAACGGATTAATACAAAATGCATCGGGAGCTCTTGAAGTAGATCCTTCTGCAATTACAGGTGACGGAAGTATAACTTCTACTGATATTGATGTTACAGGTGGTAATAATGCGGTACTTAACAATGTGACGCTTGCTATTGCCGATGATGCAGTAACATCTGCTAAGATTCAGGATGGTACGGTTTCAACTGCTGATCTTCAATCAGGAGGAGATAATATGAGCCTTACAACTGATGGAGATGGTAACGTACAATGGACAGCAACTCCTACTAGTATGACTCCTAAATTCTTCTATATGCCGGCGGTAATATTTGATACATCGGTAAACGGACCTAACCTGAAAAGAAACCTGTATCTGGAATACAAGGGGCAGTTTGCAAACCAGCAATTTGTGCCAAATACTACTACAGGAGGTTCATTAAATACAGGAACTCCAAGCGGAACGTTTGTAGCGAGTGCAGGAGCACCAGCGGCAGTGCCAATTTTACCTCAGGCTACAGATATGTACTACTATATCACATATTATGATACTACGGTATTTGCCAATGTGAGTATTGATGCTAACGGTGTACTTACCTACGATATTATAGGATCGGGTACAGAGGCTTCTTACATGAATATTGTTTTTGTAGTAAAATAAACTAACCTGCATGTGGGTTAAATATACCCGCATGCATGGTTTAGCAATAATAAATCATGCGAAATCAAGATAAAAAAATATTTAACCATAACTCTTTTAGGATAGTATTCCTTCTCCTGACGGTTGTTTTCTTTTCGGCAAATAAGGCTTATGCTCAGTTTGCCATATCAGAAGATTTTAGGGGAAGCGGTAATCCTAATATCATAATTGGTGGTCCCGGTGGATCTGCCGGTACGGCTTATCTTACATCAGGTGTAGATGACCCTGTTAATCAGGGATGGTTAAGGTTAACAACTTCAGATGCCAATCAAAGAGGCTATGCTTATATCAATAATTCATTTCCTTCAACAGAGGGTGTTTTGGTGGATTTTGAGTATAAAATGTGGCGTGATGTAAATGATAATTACAGGGGAGCCGATGGTTTAGGGGTTTATCTTTTTGATGCGTCGGTACCGTTCCAGATAGGTGGTTTAGGAGGATCGTTAGGTTATGCACCTAATGGTGGTAACGGACTTGCAGGAGGTTATGTGGGTGTTGGTTTTGATGCCTATGGTAACTTTTCTAACCCTACAGAAGGAAGAGTTGGTGGTCCAGGTGAAGTGCCTAATGCAGTAGTATTAAGGGGGCCTACCACTAATAATGCATCAACTACAAATAGATATCTCAATCACGTTGAATTAGGTACCCGTACAGGTGGTAATGATGCCATAAGGAACAGAAATGAGATTGATTATAACACAAGAGTTGATGATAGACCTGATGATGGTACTTTTTACAGAAGGGTACAGCTTGAAATCTTACCATTGGATGCCGTAGGTGAGTATTATCAGATAATAGTAAGGTGGAAAAAATCTCCTACAGCTAATTTTACGGACTTAATTAGTTATACTACAACCGATGCACCGCCACCATTATTAAAACTGGGTTTTGGAGCTTCTACCGGTGGAGGGGTTAATTATCATGAAATTAGAAACCTGTTAGTAACAACCCCTGGTAACCTTAGGGTTGATAAAAGAGCCAACAAAGACTTTTTAAGAACCGTTAGTTCAGGTGGTGCTAACCAGGTAACTTATACGATTGAAGTATATAATGATACTGATTTTAATGCGCTTAATGTAGATTTTTTAGACAGACTGACTGATGGTGACGGTAATTTAATACCGGAGGGGACTTCAGGTTTTAATATTACTTCTATAACGACTGAGGGGTTTACTTCAATAACACTTCCTGATGTAAGTTCATTAAGCACAAATGAGATAACCGGAACATTTGATTTAGCAGCAAACAGTATTGGTAAAATATATGTTACAGGACGATTATATTCGGTTCCACAAGGCAACGTTCTAAATAACTTTGTTGAGATTACTCCTTTATTATACGATGAAGATGTAAGTAATAACAGCAAACAAATTAGTACTCCTGTATATGCCGAAGGCTTGGATGTTGTGATTAACAAAACTGTAAATAGCCCTTGTTTGGATCCTGTAAGTGGTAATACATTCACATTACAGGTAGCTAACGTAGGACAGAATACAATAGATTATTCTTATAGTACTGGTTGGTGGACTACTACCGCAAGAAGGATTAGGGTAACTGAAGTTGTACCTCCAGGATATACTTTTGCTCAAACACCAGCACAGTATACAGGATGGACACGTTATGTTAGTCCCAACACGCCTTCATCAGGATATACTACTTATACCTACAGTATTGGTGATAATGGCGAAGCGCAGGGAAGTCTAACTACGGGTGAAGTATATGAACATCCTATTACATATACTATAAGTGGCGTTAATACAGCATACACCAACTCTGCCTCAGTTGTTTATGATCAAAGAACGATTACTTATAATTGGAATGGAACTACAGTTTCTACAGATATAGTAGAAACTTCAGGTAATCAGGGAAATAATACTGATACGGTAGATATAACATTAAATCCTGTAGCTCCTACAGTTAGTTCTCCTATTTATTACTGTCAGGGAGAAACGGCATCGCAGTTAACGGCGACAGAAACAAATAGTTCATACACATTAAAATGGTATACGGTACCTGGTGGTTTTGCATCCAGCACACCTTTTACACCAAGTACTACTTCATCAGGTACGTATACTTTCTATGTAAGTCAGTTTAACGGTCAGTGTGAAGGTCCGCTAGCCAGTATAAATGTAATTGTTATAGCTACTCCAACAGCAGGTGAAATAGGTAATAACCAAAGTATATGTACAGATACTGCTCCGGCACTTATCACGTCAACAACTGATGGTACAGGTACAGGAAGTGTTACTTACAGATGGGAGTCATCTGACGACGGATCTACCGGATGGACAACCATTTCAGGTGAAACAGCTTCAACATACCAGCCGGGAGTTTTAACGGCATCAAAATATTACCGAAGGATAACGATAGTAACATCGGGCGTGGCCTGTGAGTCGTCGGCAAGTAATGTAGTGGCTATAACCACAAGAAACTGTAAGGTTATAACCAATCCAATGATTTATCAAAGGGTAAAAAGTAATTAGAACAGATAGCCCCCCTAATAACTGTTTAAATTAAAAAAATGAAAAAAATAAACTTAACATACATGTTCCTGTTGTTTTCAGGAGTTGTTTTAGCTCAAACCGGGCAAACCGTAAATAAAGGTATTCTTTATGTTAGTCCGGGTACGCTCGTTTCTGTAGAGTCTGATTTTGATAATACAGATATGGGAGAGTATGAAAATAACGGAGAAGTATTGCTTAAGGGCAACTTTAATAATAATGGTATTACAACCTTTAATCCGTCTTATGCCGGATATACAAGGTTTGAAGGATACACTCAGCAGAATATAACCGGCAGCATACCAGCCGATTTTAACAATGTGTTGTTTTACAATTCTAACCAGCAGCCTGCTTTTCGTTTGTATGGGGATATTTCGATTAGCGGCAATGCCGATTTTTATAACGGAATTGTTCAGAATGATGTATTTGGGGGAATAATCATATTTGAGAATGAAGCAACACACACCAATACCAGTGATGATAGTTTTGTTGATGGGCACGTAATCAAAACGGGTTATAACAATTTCACTTATCCTATTGGAGATGGGCAATACTACAGGTATGCTGCTATTTCTGCTCCTGAAGAAATTTCAGACAGCTTTACGGCTAAATATTATATGGAAGATTCTAATGCGTTGTATCCTCATGAGAACAGGGCACAGGAAATAGAACTTATTGACGGAAGAGAATACTGGACTATTGAAAGAACAGAAGGTGAGGCCGATGTTTTGGTTACCCTTAGCTGGGATGAGTTTACCACAACACCATCTGAACTTTTAGTAGAACCTACCGAGGCTATAAGAGTAGTGAGATGGGATGAAGATACCCAAATGTGGGTTGACGAAGGTGGTGTTCAGGATATGTTTGACAAAACAGTTACCACACCGGTACATGTATCGGGCTATGGAGTGTTTACACTGGGAAGGCTTAGAAGAGAGTATCTTCCTACAGAAGATATTATTATTTACAATGGTGTAACTCCCGATGGTGACGGACAAAACGATTACTTCTATATCGAGGGGATTACTGCTCACCCGGGTAACACGGTGCAAATTTTTAACCGATGGGGTGTAATGGTATTTGAAACAGCCGAATATGACAGTCACGGAAATGTTTTTGATGGTGTATCGTCCGGTAGGGCTACCGTTACCCAAAGAGACAAACTGCCTGCAGGTACTTATTTTTATGTAATACAGTATCCTAATCAAGGGAGAACAGTTAAGAAAACAGGTTATTTATACATAAGTACAGAATAGAGTAATGAAGAGGGATAATAAAATGATGCAAATAAATTTTAAACAGCAAATTGTATGTATGTTGATGCTACTGGCAAGTGGTTTTGCAAATGCACAACAGGATCCGCAGTATACACAGTATATGTATAATACCATTAATGTAAACCCGGCCTATGCGGGATCAAGAGGGCAAACCAGCATATTTGGTATTTACCGTGCGCAATGGGTAGGACTTGATGGAGCACCAACAACCGCTACGGCTTCTATTAATTCACCTGTAGGTGAGAAAATAGGTATGGGGCTTTCGTTCACTAATGATAAAATAGGTCCTATGGATGATAATGCCATATCGGTAGATTTCTCATATACTATTAATGTGTCATACAATTATCAGTTAGCTTTTGGATTAAAGGCTACCGCCGATTTATTAAATATTGACTTTACTAAGCTTAATATTTTTGATCCGACAGATCCAAGGTTTCAAAATAATATTGACAACAAGTTTTCACCAAATATAGGAGCAGGAGTTTTCCTTTATTCAGATGATACTTATGTGGGACTTTCGGTTCCAAAGTTTTTGGAAACAAAACATTATGAGCACAACTCAACATCGGTAGCTACCGATAGGATGCACTATTACTTTATAGGTGGTCATGTTTTTGATCTGTCCTATAACCTGAAGTTTAAACCAGCGACTATGGTTAAGGCTACAAAAGGTTCGCCTTTACAGGTAGATGTTTCGGCAAACTTTTTATACAACGAACAGTTTACTGTTGGTATGGGATACCGTTGGGATGCTGCACTGAGTGCCCTGATAGGTTTCCAGGTAACTAAAGATTTTTTCCTGGGGTATACCTATGATATGGAAACCACAAAACTGGCTGATTATAATTCGGGTTCACACGAGGTATACCTGCGTTTTGAACTTGTTAAAAAACATGAAAGAGTAGCTAACCCACGATTCTTTTAGAATTTATGGAGATTATAAAAATAAAATATACAAAACTTTTAACCTTACTGCTGCTTAGCTGTAACCTCGCTTTTGCTCAGATTCCAAAAAGGGAAATGAAACAGGCAAACATAGAGTTTGAGAATTACGCCTATAGCGATGCACTGGAAATTTATCTGGAAGTGGCTAATACAGGTTTCAGGTCTATAGAGCTTTTCGAGAAAACGGGTGACTGTTATTATTTTAGAGGCGAGTTGGATTATGCTTACCAATGGTATAACAAGCTTTTTAGCCTTGGTAAAAAAGTAGAGCCCGAATATTATTACCGCTATGCACAAACTCTGAAGTTTGTAGGTAAGATAGATCAGGCAGATGAAATGATGCAGGAATTTGCCAATATGAGTAATGACGACATCAGGACACAAATGTTTTTGGAAAATAAAGATTACCGAAAAGAGATTGATAAAAACTCTGATAAGTATACCATTGAGAAAATGAATATTAATACGAATTTCTCAGATTATGGTACTGCATTTTTAGGGAAAGATAAAATTGTTTTTGCATCTTCCAGAGATACTCTGGACGGAAAAAAGAAACGTAAAAGAGTAGACAGATGGACTAATGAATCGTTTACAGGGTTGTATATGACATCCATTAAAGAAGACGACAGTCTTAAAGACGTAGTGGAAAAGTTTTCTCTTAATCTTGATACACAGTATCATGAGTCAACCCCTGTTTTTACCAAAGACGGTAATACGGTATATTTTACACGTAATAACTATAATAAAGGTAAGGTTCAAAAGGATGACCATAACGGTATACTATTAAAAATTTATAAGGCTACCTTTAATGGTATAGAATGGACCGATGTAAGCGAACTACCTTTTAACAGTAATGACTACAGTTGTGCACACCCTGCTTTAAGTGCTGATGAAAGTACGCTTTATTTTGCTTCAAACATGCCGGGAACCTTTGGTATGTCAGATATATACAGGGTAAGTATAAATGGTAACGGAACGTTCGGTATGGCCGAAAACCTTGGTCCGGGGATTAATACCGAAGGGCGTGAAACATTTCCTTTTGTATCGGAATTTGACGAACTGTATTTTGCATCGGAAGGGCATCCGGGACTTGGCGGACTTGACATCTTTGTGAGTAAAAGGGAACCAGATGGGAACTATGTAAGAGCTTTTAATATGGGTAGGCCTATTAACAGTGAAAGAGATGATTTTGCACTGATATTTGATGCCGAATCATCGGGAGGGTTCTTTACCACAAACAGAGGCGGTAATGATGATATTTACAGCTATAAAGAAGTTGAGATAATAGATCCTGACTGTAGGGAGAAACTAGAAGGCTTATTGACTAAGGAGTTTACAGGTGAGGTGCTAGCTAATACAAAAATACAGGTCCTTAATGAAGACGGAGAAGTAGTTATGGAGGGAGCTTCCGATGAGAATGGTAACTATTCCTTTGAGGTAATGTGTAAACAGATATTTACCATACAGCCTGTAATAGAGAAGAAAAAGGTTGTTATTGATCCTAATAACAGCACTGACTTAGCCAAAGTATTTAATATACAGTATATATATTTTGATTTAGGTAAGTATAATGTTAAACCTGAAGCAGAGAAAGACCTGAATAAAGTGGTAGCTTACTTACAGCAAAATCCAAGTGCACACCTGGATGTAAGAACGCATACAGATTCAAGAGCTTCTAAAAAGTACAATCAGGTGCTATCTGACAAGAGGGCTAACTCCATAATTGCCTATATCGTTAATCATGGTATAGATCCTTCGCGTGTAAGTGGAAGGGGATATGGAGAAACGCAGTTGTTAAGCAAATGTCCTGATGGTGTGATTTGTAGTGAAGAGCAACACAGGCTTAACAGAAGATGTGAATTTATAATATCAGGAATGTAAAACTGTAAGCGAGGCGGCATAAAGTTGTTTGTGGGGATAAACTCGTATGCTGCCGATTGCTTCAGTAAAAATATTCGGTTATGCTTGGAAGCTTTAATTTAGTGGGGAAGCCAAAAGCAGCCGAAAACCGTGACAATTGAACCTTTTAAATGGTTTTGGCAAGTTGCATTAACAGTTTTCAATAGTGGGGATAAACTTTGATGTAGCAAAATTATTAGGGAACAGTTGTCGCACAAGGAGTGCAAAAGGTATTTTATAGTTTTAATAGTGGGGATAAACTTCTATACTAACACGCCTCCTTTAAAGCCCTGTTTATAACAGGGCTTTTTTATTTAAAAAAGGCAGTCTTATTAAGACTGCCTTTTTAATTACTTTTTAGAGGGTTCGCCTGATTGAACAGCTGATTTGTTTTTTGGGCGTCTTACTCCGTAAGATCCACGCCAAATTTTACCTCTTTTAGTTTTGATGTCTCCTTTTCCCATAAAAGTTAAAATTTGAAGTTCGTATTACTTCAAATTTACAAAAACTAAAATAAAGGGATTTAGATTCTGTTTTTTAGTCGTTTAATCCATTTTACAATTTCAAACCATATTACCGATACAAAACCTGCGAATATACTTACTCCCAGTAACCATAGGGAAGGAGTACTAAACTCAAAGAACATTACAAACGGATCTATATATAACAATAAAAAGGTAAGTAATATCGTAATCCCTATTATTAAAGGAATAAGCCTGTTCCTGTATCCGAAAGAGGTAATTACCGAATAATAGAATGAACGGTTTACAAGTGTAAGGAATATATTGGCTGATATAAGTGTAACAAATACCATGGTTCGCACGTGTGATTCGGTTAGGTTAAGTGAAACGGCATAAAGGTAAACACCAATAGTCCCTGCAGTAATGGCAAGTCCCTGTATAATACTGGTTAAAAGTTCCCCTAAATTAAAGAATGTGGCTGAAAATGGCCTTGGTTTGTGATTCATAGTGTTTTTCTCCATAGGCTCATTCTCATAAATAATAGAGCAGGTGGGCCCCATTATTAGCTCTAGGAATATAACATGTACCGGAGTAAAAATATTAGGGTATATCCAGCCTGCTGCCAGTGGTATAAATACCGTTAGTATAATAGGTATGTGTATGGAAATAATATATTGTATCGCCTTTTTCAGGTTGGTATATATTTTTCTTCCCATAGCAATGGCATCTACCATTTTGGCAAGATTATCATCGGGTAGGATTAGGGAGGCAGCCTCTTTAGCAATCTCAGTTCCTTTTTTCCCCATGGCTATACCTATGTGTGCCGTTTTGAGTGCAGGTCCGTCATTCACCCCGTCACCTGTCATAGCTACTACCTGATTACATGCTTTAAGTGCATTAATGATTTTCAGTTTGGCCTCTGGAAACATTCGGGTAAAAATAGCGGTATGCATTACCTTATCTTTTAGTTCCTCATCAGTAAGTTTCATAAGCTCATCACCGCTAAGGGTTTTGTCATAATCTTTAAAGCCAACCTGTTTTGCTATAGAGGCTGTAGTAAGGGCATTATCTCCGGTTACGATTTTAACCTCTATTCCCGCATCATAAAACGACTGGAATACAGAAGATATGTTTTCTTTTGGAGGATCATAAAAAGCTACAATACCATTAAAGCTGAATTTGAAATCCTGCTGGTGTTCAGGGAAATTGTTTCCGTCAAATACTGTATGGCCAACTCCCAAAACCCTAAAGCCGTTTTCTGCCAATTGAGCTATAGTGTTGTTTACTTTTTCTTTTTCATCGTTTGTAAGTCCAGATACTTCCATCATTGCTTCGGGTGCACCTTTGGCAGCAATGATACGGTTACCGTTACTGTCTTCAAAAACATGGGTCATCATAGGAGGTTTCCCGCCAAGCGGATACTCGTGCACCATTTTAAAGTCAGGTCTTTTGTCTTCCTCAAGTTTAAGATAAGCTTCATGCAGTGCCGTTTCCATAGGGTCAAAAGGGATAGGTTCACTGGCCCACATGGCATACGATATGAGTTGTTTATCGTCTGGGTTCAGGTTATCTTCTTCCGGATTGTTTATTGTAAGATTGGGAAAGGCAGCAACACGTGCCAGTGTCATTTTGTTTTCGGTTATGGTGCCTGTTTTATCGGTACATATTACGGTGGCACTCCCCAAGGTTTCAACCGTTTTCATCTGTTTAACGATTATCCCGGCCTTCATTAGGCGCCATGCTCCAAGAGCCATAAAGGTAGTGAAGGCTACCGGTATTTCTTCCGGCAGTATACTCATTGCCAGTGTAAGCGATTTTAAAAGACTATCTACAATGTTGCCCGAGTTGATATAATTAAATACCCATACCGCAATAAAAACAACAGCTCCAATGATCACCATTTTCTTTACGAAATTGGCTATCTGTTTTTCTAAAGGCGTTTTTTCACTGCTGATGTCTTCAAGGCTCTGACCTATTTGCCCCAGTCGGGTACCTATTCCTATGGCTGTAACGCGTGCTACTGCCAAGCCGGAAACGACAATAGTTCCGCTGTATACTTCTTTATCTTCTTTGTTTTGGTCTTTTGAAACAGGGAAAGATTCTCCCGTTATAACCGATTCGTTTACCGAGAAATCATTGGCCTGTACAATAACACCGTCTGCCGCTACCGATGAGCCTTCTTCCACAATCATAAGGTCATCAATAACGAGCTCTTCGTTGTTTATGGTTTGTTCCTCGCCATTACGTATCACTTTGCAGTGGGGGCGTGTGTAGCTTTTAAGTTTTTCGAGCGCATTACGGCTTCGGGATTCCTGATACAGCGAAATGGTAGCTACAAGTAGTATAGAGGCAGCCATAAAGACACCATCGCCTATATCACCGCTAATAAAGTATATGGCAGCGGCTACCAGTAATAAAATAATCATGGGCTCTTTGACAAGGTCTTTGAGCGCCATGATTATCCTGTTTTCTTTTTTAAACTCTATAGCATTGCTGCCGTTTTTTTCTCTGGACTGCTTTACTTCCTGAGAAGTAAGTCCTTTAAGCCCGAAGTGTTTTTGTTCCATGAAACAAGTAATTAGTAAGTAAATATACTAAACTTCGGGTGTCACTATGTTAATCTTTAGGTAATTCTATAGATGTCGGCAATACCTTTTGTAATAGCCTGGAAGTCGATTTTTAAATCTACAAGGTTACCTGTTCTAAGGTCAAAAATCCAACCGTGTACAGTAAGGTTACGGTTATTGATAGCTCTTTGTACCTCGGCAGTTTTAATCACATTAATACACTGTTCCTGCACGTTAAGCTCTACAAGCCTGTCATAACGTTTGTCTTCGTCTTCAATGGCGTTAAGTTCTGTCTTGTGTAAACGGTATACGTCACGAACGTTTCTTAGCCATGGGTTTAGTATGCCTAAGTCGGCCGACTCCATTGCAGCTTTTACACCACCACAGTTGTAATGTCCACATACCACTACGTGATTTACCTTTAGGAAATCAACAGCATAGTTGATAACCGACATTACGTTAAGATCACTGTTAGGTACCATATTTGCAATGTTACGGTGTACAAAAACATCACCTGGTTCAAGGCCCATAATCTCTTCGGCAGTAACGCGACTGTCAGCACATCCTATGTACAGGATTTCAGGCGACTGTCCTTTGGCTAAACTGTCAAAGTAAGACGGACTGTTTTTAAGTTGTTTGGCGATCCACTCTTTGTTGTTCTCAAATACTTTTTTAATATCCATTATATCTCAAGTTATCAGGGTTTCTTTTTTTCTATTTTCTCGTGTGTTTTAAGATACTCACCTAATGCAGCCGAACCATACCATTCGGTCATTTCGGCCTCAAGCAGTTTTTCTTTTACTGCAGGATCTGATTCCAGTAAGGCTTGAGCTTCTTCAATTGTTTTTACATTGAAGATAAAAATACCCCTGTAGCCTTTGTCGTTTTTCATAAAAGGACCTGCAACCACCAGTTTGCCCTCGCTGGCAAGACGCTCTATATTTGCCATGTGACCTCTAAACAGTTCGTTAAGTTTGGCTTGGTCTTCCACTTTGTTAGGGCCGGTTTTCAGTATAACAAAAACATATTGTTTCATGCCATAATCATCGGCACCCAGCGATTCGGCGAGTTCCTTATCATAATTAGGGTTTTCGGTTTGTGCCATAGCGGTAAAACCTAACGGAAGGAGCATTAATAGAAGCAAATGCTTTTTCATATAAGCGGGTTTAGTAGTTGTTTGAAAAGTAAAGTTACTACAAATACATAAAAAAACTCCGTTGATCTGGGCAACGGAGTTTTATTTTTATTGAGACTATTCAAATCCTTTGATAAGTACTTCCAGTATTTTAATAGCGGCCTCGCTGATTTTGGTTCCCGGACCAAATACAGCAACTGCCCCTGCATCAAAGAGATACTCGTAATCCTGAGCCGGGATAACCCCGCCTACAATTACCATAATATCCTCACGTCCGTATTTTTTAAGTTCGGCAATTACCTGCGGCACTAAAGTTTTGTGACCAGCGGCAAGTGATGAAACTCCTAAAATATGTACGTCGTTCTCTACAGCCTGTTTTGCTGCTTCGGCAGGAGTTTGGAATAATGGCCCAATGTCTACATCAAAACCAACATCGGCATAACCTGTTGCTACTACTTTAGCACCACGGTCGTGCCCGTCCTGACCCATTTTTGCAATCATTATCCTTGGGCGTCGGCCTTCCAGCTTAGCAAATTCATCTGCAAGCTGTTTTGCTTTTTCAAAGCTCTCGTCGTTTTTAATCTCTTTGCTGTACACTCCGCTAAATGATTTGATTTGTGCTTTATATCGTCCGAAAACTGTTTCCAGTGCATCACTAATCTCACCCAGGGTAGCCCTGTGGCGTGCTGCATCTACAGCAAGTTCAAGCAGGTTACCCTCGCCTGATTTTGCCGATGCGGTAAGTTTCTCAAGGCATTCGGTAACTTTTTGATTGTCACGGCTGGCCTTAATGCTGTCAAGACGTTCAATTTGCTGACGGCGTACAGTTTGGTTATCTACCTCAAGAATGTGAAGCGGATCTTCTTTCTCCAGCCTGTATTTGTTTACACCAACTATAATATCCTGTCCGCTATCAATACGAGCCTGTTTCCTGGCAGCAGCCTCCTCAATACGAAGTTTAGGTATACCTGCCTCAATAGCTTTGGTCATACCACCAAGTTCTTCAACCTCTTCGATTAAAGCCCAGGCTTTTTCGGCTATTTCTGCTGTCAGGCTTTCTACATAGTAGCTTCCGGCCCACGGGTCTACCGTTTTGGTTATTTTGGTTTCTTCCTGTAGGAATATCTGTGTGTTACGTGCAATACGTGCCGAAAAATCGGTAGGTAGTGCTATGGCTTCATCCAGAGCATTAGTATGCAGGGATTGTGTTCCCCCAAATGCTGCTGCTGCTGCCTCAATGGCAGTACGGGCCACATTGTTAAATGGATCCTGTTCGGTTAAACTCCATCCGCTTGTCTGGCAGTGCGTACGTAATGCCAGCGATTTTTCACTTTGCGGGTTAAACTGTTTTAGCAACTTAGCCCATAGCATACGGCCTGCACGCATTTTGGCAATTTCCATAAAATGGTTCATGCCTATAGCCCAGAAGAAGGAAAGGCGCGGAGCAAATTTATCTATCTCCATACCTGCTGCAATACCCGTACGGATGTATTCCAGTCCGTCTGCAAGAGTGTATGCCAACTCAATATCGGCAGTGGCACCGGCTTCCTGCATGTGGTAACCGGATATACTGATAGAGTTAAACTTTGGCATCTTCTGGCTGGTATATTCAAATATATCGGCAATAATTTTCATAGAAGGAGCAGGAGGGTAGATGTAAGTATTTCTAACCATAAACTCCTTAAGGATGTCGTTTTGTATAGTTCCCGAAAGCAGTTCCGGCTTAACACCCTGCTCTTCTGCAGCCACAATGTAAAAAGCCATGATAGGAAGTACGGCTCCGTTCATAGTCATGGAAACCGACATTTCGCCCAGCGGTATCTGGTCGAAAAGGATTTTCATATCCTCTACACTGTCAATGGCAACGCCTGCTTTACCTACGTCGCCCACTACACGTTCATGGTCACTGTCGTACCCTCTGTGTGTGGCAAGGTCAAACGCTACCGATAGTCCTTTTTGCCCTGCAGCAAGGTTACGGCGGTAAAATGCGTTACTCTCTTGAGCAGTAGAGAAACCTGCATACTGGCGAATAGTCCACGGGCGGCGTACGTACATTGTACTGTATGGCCCGCGAAGGTTAGGCGCAAAGCCTGCACCAAAGCCTAAATGCTCAAGGTTTTCAATATCTTCCTTACTGTATGTTTCTTTTACTTCAACACCTTCGGCGGTAACAAAATTGCTTTTTTGTTCTGCCGGTTTTGGGGTGCTGTTCGTATCAAGCTGTATGTGTTGTAAATTCTTTCTCATGTTACCTGTTATTCTGCACCTGTGTTACTTTTTTCATCTTCCAGCCTTTGCTGTTCTGCTTTTTCGGCAAGGCGCTTTTCTATAATAGGGGTAATAAGTGTTTTTCTCGGGTTGCTTTTAACAAACGGATAAAGCTCCAGGTCATGACTCATCCTGTCGTCTTTGTTGGGGTATTTGTTGGTTCCTAACAGTACCTCTTTACCGTTGTCAAAAAGTTCCTGTTCTTTTGCTGCGCTTTCCTGTATTTTACGCTGAATAATACCTTCTTTTAACTGGGTAAGGAATCCGCCTGCAGCTTCAATGTCCTTAAACAGGGCTAAGGCTTTTTCTGCAAGTTGGTGTGTAAGTTCTTCTATATAATAAGCTCCGTCTGCCGGGTTATTTACCTTATCGAAGTAACTTTCGTGTTTTAATACTAATAACTGATTGCGCGATATCCTGTCGCCAAACTCATTATCCTTATGATATAACACATCATAAGCCAGGTTGAAAACCGTATCAGCTCCTCCCAGTATCGCACTCATACACTCAGTAGTAGTACGAAGCATATTTACGTTATAGTCGTAAAGTGTTTTATTGCGCTTAGTTGGTGCGGCTATAATATGGCATTCCAGATTATGGTCGTATTCTTTAGCGATGAGGTTAAATAAAAGCCTCATGGCACGTAGCTTGGCAATTTCAAAAAAGTAATTTGTCCCTACAGCTACCTGTAGTACTATTGGTTTACTTATGGTAGCAACACGGTTAAAGTACTCGTTAACATGACCAAGGGTGTAGGCTATTTGTTGTACAATATTAGCTCCTGCATTTTGGTACAGGCTGCTGTCTACACTTAGGAAATGTATATTGGTACAGGCAATAGCTATGGTGTTTAAAGCTTCGAAGTCTTTTTCAAGATTTGTGAACCAGTTTCCGTCTTTAGTTAGCTGACCTATAGGGTCTAGTTGTACAAAGAAGGAAGCGTTTTTAGCTTTAGCAATGCTGTCCAGTTTCTTTACGAAATCGATTGAAAGGAAATTCAAATAAAAGTAAACCGGAACACTTTGTAAAGGAAGGCTGTTAGCCAGCTTCTCTACATCTATCTGCTCATTAGGGATGGTAAAACGTATACTTTCGGCACCACGATTAAGTGTTTCCTTTGCACGTGCTATTGATTTGTCCAGATCATGAACAAATATATTCTGGCAAATTTTAAACTGTGATGTGTGGGTAGTGACCTGTAGTGGTTTTTCAAACTCATCAATATGGTAAAACGGTTTTACCTTAATCCCTTCCGGGCTTTCCCAAATAAGAGTTTCATTATAATCGGCTCCTTTCAGCTCATACTGTATCTGTTGTTTCCATTGTTTGGACGATACAGGTTCAAATTCATTAAATAAATTTTCGCTCATGCGTACCATTTTAAAGCGATTTCGTGTCCTCATCAGGCACGTTATCTTCAAATTCTATGATATATATATCTTCATTCTCACGCTTCATGTAATACTTTTCGCGTGCATATTTTTCTGTCTGGTCAGGGTTGTTAAGTTGCTTAATACTGGCGCTATCCTTTTTTATTTCCTGAATGTAGTATTCCTTATTTTCTTCCAGTTCTTCTAATTCCTTATTAATAGCCCTGTTTTCAAAATAGGAATAATTATCAAGGAACATAAGCCAAACGGCTAAACCAATAAGCACCAAAACGTATTTGTTTCCTAAGAATTTAAGGAAAGGATAACGGGTGATTAATTTGCCAAATGGTTTTTTCATCAGTACATTGATAATTTACTTTACAAAGTAATGGTTTTTTTTGCAAATTATTCAGTGAATTGGCCTTTAAAGTATACGCTGATTAATTACCGCCCTTACCACATCAATAGCAACTGTGTTATACCTGTCATGCGGTATAATGATATCGGCATAAGCCTTGGTAGGCTCAATAAACTGTTCGTGCATTGGTTTAAGGGTGGTTTGATACCTGTTTAGTACTTCTTCCATATCACGGCCCCGTTCGGCAATATCGCGCCTTAACCTTCTTATAAGTCTTTCGTCAGCATCGGCATGAACATATACCTTAATGTCAAACATTTCCCGTAGTTTCGGGTCAGAAAGTATAAGTATACCTTCTACAATCATTACCTTTCTGGGATGTGTTATTATTGTATCTCCGGTACGGTTGTGAGTAACGAAAGAGTAAATAGGCTGTTCTATGGTTTTACCTTCCTTAAGCTCTTTAAGGTGCTGGGTTAAAAGTTCAAAATCAATAGATCTTGGGTGGTCAAAATTAATTTTTATCCTTTCGTCATAACTTAGGTTTGAGGTTTCCCTGTAATAGGAGTCCTGAGAAATAATGCCTACTTCTGTAAGCGGAAGTTCGTTCATTATCTGGTGTACTACGGTTGTTTTTCCGCTTCCTGTACCACCTGCAATCCCAATAATAAGCATAGCAATCAGTTTTCCTTGTGACTTTGCAAAAATAACAAAATAACCCTGTGTTTTTAGATTTGGAAATGTATTTTGGCTTAAGTCATGGTCAAATAATATTATATTTGGAACAAAACTATTGTTATGCTAAGAAAACTATTACTAACACTTTGCCTGTTTGTTGCTTTTGGGGCTTTTGCTCAGAGAGAAGTAATCTATCAGGTTTACCCAAGGAGTTTTTATGATACCAATAAAGATGGTTATGGCGACCTGGAAGGGGTGAGGCAAAAACTGGATTACCTGCAATGGCTGGGTGTAAATACTATTTTACTTACACCAATATATGAAGCCGATGATATTATGAATTATTACGCTTCCAATTGGACTAAGGTTGATGCTACCTATGGGGCCTTTAAAGGTTACAGAGATTTGATACAGGAAGCACACCGCAGAAAAATGAAAGTATATCTTGATTTTGATTTGCGTTACGTTACAGAAAAACATGACTGGTTTGCTAAAAAAGAGGAATGTAAAAACTGCCTGTTACCGGATAATAATATAGACTATGTATCGCTTACCGGAGAAAATGGTAAGACTTATGCTGTAAACTTTAAAGAAGCTAAGGTTAGGGGAGAGATAGTGAAGATGCTGGAATACTGGATAAACCCAACTAACAGCCCTATTTATTATGCAGGTGCCGATGGTTTAAGGTTTAGCAATGTTGCCGATGAGTTTGAAGGGCAGAAAAACCTGTTAAGGGAATTTTGGGTTCCGGTGATAAAAGGTATTAAGGACTTTAGGGCAGATGTAACTGTTATGGCTTATCCTGCCGATGATAAAGCGCAACCTGCCGACTTTTATAATGTAGGATTTGATGTGGTTTTTGATGCCAATTTAAATACTGCAATAAAGTCTTTTGATAAGGGAAAAATTGAAACGGCTGCCTTTTCTTTAATCCGTAAGGATAGTATGCCTGTAACAAAGAGAATTGCTGTGTTTACTGATGATAATTACGTTGGACGATTTTCAACAATTAGAATTACAGACAACAGACAGGTAAAGGTGGTTTCGACTCTTAATTTACTGTTAGGAGGTATGCCTTCGGTTTATTACGGGCAGGAAACAGGCAGTGTTCAGATTGATGAACTGGCAGGTACAGAGGCTATTAACTGGTCTGTTAAAGATTCGGTATCCGGTAATGCTGTATGGTTTAATCCTTTAACTGAATCAAAACAAATGGTAATGAATAAAGTGCCGGTAGATGAACAGATAAGAGATAAGGCTTCTGCCTGTAATTTTTTCAGGGAAATAATCAGGAATAAAAACCTTCAGCCAGCCCTTGCCTTAGGTAATTATGTACTTGTTACAAATACAAACGAAAATGCAATATCTTTTTTAAGGGTGTTTGAAAATGAAAAGATATTAGTTGTTGTAAATCTTTCTGATGAAAGGCAGGCAGTTTACATTGAGCCGCAAATGAATTTAAAACTTAATAATACCAGAATGCTAGTAGGCGATGAATCATGGAATTTTAAAAGAGGGGGGAGGATTACTATGTTGCCTCCTTATGCTATAGCGGTTTGGAGATTTAACTGATGATTAGATTTTAAGATATAAAAAACGAAAGCCTCCTTTAAAGGAGGCTTTCTGTTTTTCAAAGTAAAGTAGGTAGTTAAATATTATGCAGGGTTATAGCGGCTAAATAGGATACCCTTTTGTTCCATTCATCCGTTAGGCTGAACTGATTAGAAGGGATACGCCATATTTTAGTTTCATAAATACACTTGCCGTAGCTTTCCAGTTCTTTAGCAGTTGAGTAATCTTTTAACTTCTCTAAGCCTCTCATGGCGATAATGGCCAGATGAGGTTTGATGTTGAGTCCCATAACCGAATCCATGATATGGGAAATTTTTTTACGTTGTTCGGTAGGGCAGTTGGAAACCATCAGGATATTCTTTTTTCTCACAGTTACCAGATAGGTTCCGTCGCTAATGTCGGCAGATGAAGGGACAGGTTCCATGAATGTTCTTCCGGTTTCATGGAAATACAGCCTTCGTATAGATTCAGGCTTGAGTTTTTTGCAAACCGCATTAATAGTCTCAGCCTTGCCAGAGCTTCGGGACCCTTTGATAATAATGTACTTCATAGTGGAAATTGTTTTGGTGATTACATAACAAAGTACAGAGGCGATTGTTAGCCATTTCAAATACACGCATAAACATAAAGTCCAAATATATTGAACCATATCCAGCTGTTTTTTCCATGTTTTTAGATACTATCATAAACATATGTGGCTAAAATTAGCACAGCACTCTTTTAGAGAGAGCAATTACTGCCTCTGGTTAATTCTCTTTTTGGGTCGTTTATAGTGAGAAGTGTGTATTCTTTATATTTTGACGTACTCTTTTTTATCTCTATTTTTTTCAAATAAAACTAAGAATACGCTCTTTTTTTCATAAAAAAATATGAATTAATAGCTTGTTTCTACTCAAACTTACTATTTACGTATTTAAATGCCTTACGGTTTTCCGTAAGTTTTATTTTTCTTTTTCAGACTTATATATAAGTATATAAAAATCTATTATTTAAATTAATATTTATTTTTTAAATAATACCTAAATCTTTAGATATAGCTACCAAATGGATAGTGTTTTTAGCTTTAAAAAATATTTTTAGTTTGTTTATCCTTTTTTCAATACTGCTTATACTGGATGGTGATTTTCCCTGTTTTTTTAATAGGTAGCTTATTTCATCCTGAGTAAGACCTTGTGATAAATTACGTATCAGCTCTATGTCAAAGTCCTCTATTTCAAAGAAAACATCATCTTTAAGTATCTGGCTTAGTTTTGGCGAAATATACACACTTTGTTTTTTGGAAAGTGCATCTATTGCTTCTATAAGTTCCAGAGTACTTTCACGACCTTTTGTTATATAAGAGTTTATTTTATACTCCTCAAACAGTTGCTTAATTCTATATGGTCTGTTTTCTATAGAGTAAACAATGATATTTATATCCGGCTGTTCGTACTTAATGCTTTTAATAAGTTGCTCGCCGGTAGTTATTTTAGATTCTCTGTGATCTTCAATAAATGAAAGATCAGTAATTACCAAATCATATGGAGCTTCTTCAATAATCCCTTTCTTGATTTTTAAAAAAGCCTCATCACAATATTTGGAACTGGTTATATTAACATCGTATTTTTCCTTAAGGGCTGTACGTATCCCAAGGTTTACGCTGTCTATGTCTTCTATTATTAGAATTTTTTTGAACATAAAGGTCATGAGGGGTAACTTAATGTCAGGCTTAGTCCCTTGCCTGGCTTTGGTTCAAAAGTAACTTTACCATTTATAGAAACCATACGGTTTTCCACATTTGATAATCCATTTTTGGTAGTATTTGGGTTATTTACCAATCCTTTTCCGTTATCGGAGTAACTAATGCATATCCTGCTTCCTTTATGCCTGAATTGGATGACTACTATAGAGGCGCTGCTATGTTTCCTCATATTTGTCATTAACTCCTGTAAGGCTCTGTAAGCTGCTATTTTTTTAGACTCGCATACTTTAACCCAGTTAATACTGTCAATATCTTTTATGATAATATTAATTTCAGGTGTCTGATATTCATTAAGCATCAGCTTAAGCTGTTTTTTATAGCCGTTTCCGGTATCTATATTGTTTATTTCTCTGGAAAGATTTCTGCTTTTATTATAAATAAAGTCGAGGTCAGAAAGTAGTTTTTCTTTGTGTGTCGGGTTGTTGAGGTCTTTAACAGAAGCATAGCTAAGTACATTGTATACCTCGTTTGCTATTTCATCATGAACTTTTTTTGCCAGTTTTGTTTCGGTTTCATATGACGACATTATTTTCTCCTTTTTCACTTTGGTTTTAAAAAATGAAAAAAGTAAAATAATCAGGATGACCATAAAAATTACTGTTATGAGTAATATTTTAACCTCAGTATATTGAAGTGACAATACAGGTATTGTAATGTTAAATGATGGTTTATGGGTATAAAAATCCCATAGGGATATTTTTACCCATAAACTATGTTCGGTAAGGTGCGAAACAACTTCCTGAGCTGTTTGCAAAAATTGCTTAATCATCTAATGATTGAATTAAATTAATAATGGCTTTAAGGTCAGACTGCCATTTTTATTAATTCACCCGTATCTCTCTATACGGGGCGTTATTACAGTGATTTTAGCTAGTTTTTTGTAATAAGTCAATCAAAATTCAGATGTAAAGAACAACTTAACTGTTGGGTATTTTTGCTGCGTCATTTGGATGGAGAAATCAGAGTCTGCCAAAAATACGAGCTGTCCGTATTTGTCTTTGGCAAGAAACTTCTGTTTAATTCTTTTAAATTCGGCAAATTCTTCATTCTTAGAGTCTTCCGGTTTTACCCAACATGCTTTAAATGCCGGGAAGTTCTCATAAGAACATTTTGCACCATATTCGTGCTCAAGCCTGTACTGTATAACCTCATATTGAAGTGCACCTACAGTACCAATTACCTTACGGTTATTCATCTCCAGGGTAAATAACTGTGCTACCCCTTCGTCCATAAGCTGGTCAATACCTTTTTCCAGCTGTTTGGCTTTCATTGGATCGGCATTGTTAATGTACCTGAAATGTTCAGGAGAAAAGCTTGGTATTCCTTTAAAGTTCATTATTTCACCTTCGGTAAGGGTATCACCAATCTTAAAGTTTCCTGTATCATGAAGTCCTACAATATCACCCGGATAAGAGATATCCACAATCTCTTTTTTCTCGGCAAAAAATGCATTAGGACTTGAGAATTTTAATTTTTTATCTAATCGTACATGAAGGTACGGTTTATTTCTTTCAAATGTGCCCGAAACAATTTTAATAAATGCAAGCCTGTCCCTGTGCTTAGGGTCCATGTTAGCATGTATTTTAAATACAAAGCCCGAGAATTTTTCTTCATTAGCACTAACAGTTCTGGTGTCAGAATCTTTAGCTCTTGGTGATGGCGCAATTTCTATAAAGCAGTCTAAAAGTTCCCTAACACCAAAGTTGTTTAATGCCGAACCGAAAAATACAGGCTGTAGTTTACCTTCAAGATATGCCTGCCTGTCAAACGACGGATAAACCTCATCGATAAGTTCCAGTTCTTCCCTAAGTCTTGTTGCGGGAGCCTCTCCTACAATTTTTTCAAGTTCAGGATTGTTTATGTCTGAAAAGGCAATTGTTTCTTCAATATTTTTACGGCTGTCTCCGCTAAAAAGGTTTATGTTCTTTTCCCAAATGTTATATATACCCTGAAAATCATACCCCATACCAATAGGGAAACTAAGTGGTGTAACGGTTAGTCCCAGTTTTTGTTCCACTTCGTCCATAAGGTCGAAGGCATCTTTACCTTCACGGTCAAGCTTGTTAATGAAAACCAGCATAGGGATGTTTCTCATTCGGCAAACCTCAACCAGTTTTTCCGTTTGTTCTTCAACCCCTTTTGCAACGTCAATTACCACAATAACGCTATCTACAGCGGTAAGTGTTCTAAAGGTATCTTCGGCAAAATCCTTGTGACCTGGGGTGTCAAGAATATTTATTTTTTTGTCTTTATAGTTAAATGCCAAAACAGAGGTAGCAACAGATATACCTCTTTGTCTTTCAATTTCCATAAAGTCGCTGGTAGCGCCTTTTTTAATCTTGTTACTTTTTACGGCTCCGGCTTCCTGTATGGCACCACCAAAAAGAAGAAGCTTTTCGGTAAGTGTTGTTTTACCCGCATCGGGGTGTGAAATAATTCCAAAAGTCCTTCTTCTTTCAATCTCTGTTTTAAAGCTCATTATCGTTTACCTCGAATTTCATTAAAATCTACATTGCAAAAATAGCTTTTATGCGCAAAAAACAGAATTAAAACGCTTTGCATTTCGTCGATAAAATCATGCAGTTTGTCGATACTTTTACGATATTAATAACACATCTCTTTGATTGCTGATAATGTGGGTAATTTAATGTCAGTTTTTAGGAATATTGTTGAATTAATACTAATATTTTATGATATTGAATATTACCCCAAACCAATTAAAAACCCTCACTTTTTTCTTTGTTTTTGCGCTTTTTTCGCTTTCTCAGGAAACACAGGCACAAACGAGGGTATATGCCAATGCGGCTACTATATCAAACGCGTCTCACGTGGATAATCCGGCAAATGCATATGATGGCAACCTGGCAACTTTTGCCAATGTGAAAACTAATTCGGGCTTATTAGGCCTTGGAGCGTATAACGGATATATTGAACTACAGTTTCCAAGTACGCTTCCGGCAAACACTACATCTTACGTTAAAATACAAACGGAAGATGATTTACTTAACGCACTTTTGGGTGGTAGTCTTGGAGGGTTATTGGCAGATGTTCTTGGACTGGTATTAACCGGTAGTCAGGAATTTACTGTTCAGGCCAGAAATGGAAGTACGATTATAGTACAGGGTGATAGTCAGGACGGAGGAGAATTTGCTACAGATCAACTTACTATTGTAACCGATCCCAACGGTGATTATTTTATAAGGGTTACACCTACTGCTGCTTACGACAGGATAAGAATAATAAACAGATCGGGAGTTTCATTACTTGGATTAGGTGTTGAAAAAGATATGTTTGTGTATGATGCTTATTATGTTGAAAATCCTGCTAACTGTGGTACTGCAGCCTTTACATCTTATAGTGGGTCTGGGCTTACACTTGATTTATTAGATCTTGGAGGAGCCGGTGTTCAAAACCCTGAATTTGCGATAGACTCTGATGAAAGTACTTTCTCTACTTTAAGTATGGGAGTAGTAGGGGTTGGTTCTTCCATAGAACAAACTGTTTATTTTGAGGGCGAATCAATATCAAGTGATGAGTTTACCATGCAAATAAGGTTGGCCCAAACATTACTCGATGCAAATGTTATAAACAGTATAAGTGTTCAGTCGTATAATGGGGCTACATTGGTACAGGATGTAAGTCTTTCCACACTTTTAACCTTAAATCTTTTAAGTCTTAATGGTGGTGAAATCACCTCGATACCTTTAACACCGGGAGCACCTATAGACAGGATAACATTAACGTTTGAGTCGGTAATAGGTTTGTCAGTATCTCAAAATCTAGACTTCTTTGGTGTTGTAAGAACAGCGGCAAGACCTGAAATAACAGATCCTGATACACTGGATGCTCAGGGATGTGAAGGTAGTACTATAGATTTGTTTGCTGATACTGATGTGGCAAACGAATTAAGATGGTATGATGCCGAAGAAGATGGTAACTTACTTGCTACAGTAGCTTCGGGAGATCCGTTTACTACACCAACGCTTATGACAGATGTTACTTATTATGTGGCAGCAGCAAGAATAGGCTGTCCGGAAGAATCGTTAAGAATAGCGGTAGATGTTACAGTGAATAGTGTAGCTACACCAACAGGTGATGCTGCTCAGTCGTTCTGTTCCTATGGAGGGGCAACTGTGGGAGATTTAATAGTAAACGAATCTAACGTTGTGTTTTATGATGCCGATACAGCAGGTAACCAATATCTTGATACCGATGCCTTAACAGATGGAACTGTTTATTATGCAGCCATTCAGGATGCTGTTACAGGTTGTGAGAGTGCAACAAGATTTGCTATTACAGTAACTCTGGATGACCTGTGTGATGTAACACTTAATGTAAAAGTGCTTTTACAGGGAGCTCTTTATGGTACCGGAACGGCAATAATGAGAGATGATTTAAGAACACAGGGACTTATACCGGTAAATCAGCCGTATGATGATTCAATGGACGCAAGATTTACTCATGTAGGCGGAGGCAGCGAAACAACAACCAATACTATAATCAATACAAATGCAGGAACATCTGACGCTATAGTTGACTGGATTTTTATTGAAATAAGAGATACGCCTACTAATGTATTCAAAACTGTATCGGCACTTCTGCAAAGAGACGGAGATGTTATAGCTTCAGACGGAGGTCCGCTTGTAGTTAGTGGCTTGCCTGAAACTTTCTATATCTCGGTTAAACACCGAAACCACTTTGGGGCTATGGGGTTAAATGCACTTACAGTATTAAATAGTGAAGTGACTATAGATTTTACCACAATAGACGATGCCGACTTATACAGTCTTTCAGGGTTTACGGGTAGTAATGCAATGGTAACAGTAAATAGTGTTAAGGCGCTTTACAGCGGAAATGCTAATTATGATGATCATGTAAAATATGATGGCGCTGCAAATGACAGGCAGGTGCTGGCCAGCCAGGTGCTTAATCATGAATTAAATACTAATCAGGTACTAAACTTTTCAAGTGCAACCGGATATTTATCGGGAGATGTGAATATGGACGGTAAGGTGCTTTATGACGGTGCGGGTAATGAAAGAGTTATAATCCAGAACATTATACTAACCTATCCTTTAAATACCAATGGACTAAGTAATTATAATGGTATGGTAGAACAGATTCCACAATAATAATGGTCTAAATTTTTCATCGTCATTCCCTAACCTAATGCATTGCACGCTATGAAAATTTTTAAACTAAGAATAATAATACTTTTTACAATGCTAATAAGTACTACATATTTTTATGGACAAAACGTCGAATTTACTATTAAGTTCGACGAGGCTTCCTGTACATATGGAGTATATGCCACACCAGATTTTACTAATCCGACATTTATATTCGCAGGGGGTAGCCAAATCTCAATTGTGGTACCTGCCAGTGTTGATAATGCTATACTGGATATTACAACAAATACTTACGGGTGGGCCGATAGTTCACAAATATATGCCCCTGCAGCAGATACATCCAGTGATTTTCACGGAGTATCGGCAAATGGCGGGGTTGTCAGTTTTACCTCAGGAGTAGAGTTGCTGATGTTTAGTTTTGAACTTCCTAATAGTGCCTGTTGTGCACCGGGAGTAAGGTTGTTTGATAATGCAACCGATCCGCAATCAACTGATTCCGGTATGGGTGGGGGAGACTTTAATAACTATTTTGCAGATGCGCTTTTATTTACTGATTACTACAATGGTAATTATGGTGATTCTATAAGTATACCGGCTCCAACCGGAGATGCTGCTCAGGCTTTTTGTACAATTGACAGCCCAACAGTGTCGAGTTTAGTAACTAATGAAGCTGATGTGGTTTGGTACAATCAGTCCTCGGGAGGTACTGCCTATGCAGGTACAGATAACTTAGTAAACGGCACTATTTACTATGGAGCCCTTGAACCGGGAAGCTGTGTAAGCTCAAACCGACTGGCAGTAACGGTTACTTTAAATACTACTGCGGCTCCAACAGGAGATGCTGCTCAAAACTTCTGTTCTCAGGATACACCAACAATTGCTGACTTAGTAACCAATGAAGGCAGTACAACCTGGTACAATCAGGCATCAGGAGGTACGGCTTATAATAGTGGCGACGCCCTTAGTGACGGAACAATTTATTATGGAGAAATAACCGCAAACGGTTGTGTTAGTACTTCAAGATTTGCAGTAACGGCAAATGTGTATACTACAGCAGCACCAACAGGAGATGCTACTCAGAACTTCTGCTCTCAGGACACCCCAACAATTGCTGATTTAGTAACTAATGAAGGCAGTACAACCTGGTACAATCAGGTATCTGGAGGTACGGCTTATAATAGTGGTGATGCTCTTAGTGATGGGACAATTTATTATGGAGAGATAACCGCAAACGGTTGTGTTAGTACTTCAAGGTTTGCAGTAACGGC
>NZ_JBELQB010000007.1:0-228503 GCF_046000485.1 Flavobacterium rhizophilum | reverse complement strand
CTTAGTGATGGGACAATTTATTATGGAGAGATAACCGCAAACGGTTGTGTTAGTACTTCAAGGTTTGCAGTAACGGCAAATGTGTATACTACAGCAGCCCCAACAGGAGATGCTACTCAGAACTTCTGTTTTCAGGATACACCAATAATTGCTGATTTAGTAACTAATGAAGGCAGTACAACCTGGTACAATCAGGCATCAGGAGGTACAGCATACAATAGTGGAGATGCCCTTAGTGATGGGACAATTTATTATGGAGAGATAACCGCAAACGGTTGTGTTAGTACTTCAAGGTTTGCAGTAACGGCAAATGTGTATACTACAGCAGCGCCAACAGGAGATGCTACTCAAAACTTTTGTTCTCAGGATAGTCCTACAGTAGGAGACCTTGTAACTGTTGAAGGCAGTACAACCTGGTACAATCAGGCATCTGGAGGTACAGCTTATAATAGTGGGGATGCTCTTAGTGATGGGACAATTTATTACGGAGAGATAACCGCAAATGGCTGTGTGAGTACTTCAAGGTTTGCAGTAACGGCAAATGTGTATGCTACAGCAGCACCAACAGGTGATGCTACTCAGGATTTTTGTTCTCAGGATACCCCAACAATTGCTGATTTAGTAACCAATGAAGGCAGTACAACCTGGTACAATCAGGCATCGGGCGGTACAGCATACAATAGTGGTGATGCCCTTAGTGATGGTACTGTTTATTACGGAGAGATAACCGTAAACGGATGTGTGAGTACTTCACGATTTGCGGTAACAGCAAATGTATATTCAACACCGGCACCAACCGGTTTTGCAACTCAGGAATTCTGTACTCAGGATAACCCTACAATAGCCGATTTGACAACAAACGAAAGTAACGTTACCTGGTACAATCAGGCATCAGGAGGTACAGCTTATAATAGTGGAGATGCCCTTAGTGACGGAACTATTTATTACGGAGAGATAACCGCAAACGGTTGTGTCAGCACCTCAAGGCTGGCAGTTACTGCTAACGTGGGTAATATACCTGCACCAACGGGAGATGCTGCACAGGCATTCTGTACTATAGATAGTCCTACAGTAGCAGATATTGTGGTAAATGAAGCAGGTGTTGTATGGTATGACCAAGCTACTGGCGGTACAGCTTATAATGGGACTGATGCATTGGTTAACGGAGAAACGTATTATGGTTCTATTGAATCAGGAACCTGTGTTAGTACGAGTCGACTTGAAGTTACGGTAACCTTAAATACAACAGCTTCGCCTACAACATCAAACGCTACTCAGGATTTCTGTATTCAGGACAATCCTACTATAGCCAATTTGTCGACTAACGAAGGTAGTGTTACATGGTACAATCAGGCATCCGGCGGAACGGCCTATACAGGTACCGATGCCTTAACAGATGAGACTACATATTACGGAGAAATTACCCAAAACGGCTGTCCTAGTACCACAAGGTTGGCCGTAGCGGTTAATGTATATACTACGGCAGCTCCAACCGGAAATGCCTCTCAGGATTTCTGTTCTCAGGATAGTCCTACAATAGCTGACTTAGTAACCAATGAAGGCAGTACAACATGGTATAATCAGTCAACCGGAGGTACGGCTTATAATAGTGGAGATGCCCTTAGTGATGGAACAATTTATTACGGAGAAATAACCGCAAACGGTTGTGTGAGTACTTCAAGGTTTGCAGTAACGGCAAATGTGTATACTACAGCAGCACCAACAGGAGATGCTACTCAAAACTTTTGTTCTCAGGATAGTCCTACAGTAGGAGACCTTGTAACTGTTGAAGGCAGTACAATCTGGTACAATCAGGCATCTGGTGGTACAGCTTATACAGATACCGATGCCTTAACTAACGGCACTACTTATTATGGTGAAATAACAGCAAATAGTTGTGTGAGTACTTCAAGGCTTGCTGTGTCGGTAAATGTATACAGTACTGCTGCCCCAACAGGTAATGCGTCACAATCATTCTGCGGATATGACTCACCTACAGTAGCCAGCTTATCGGCTAACGAAAGCAATGTTACATGGTACAATCAGGCATCGGGTGGTACTGCATATGCAGGTACTGATGCTCTTGTAACCAGTACTACATATTACGGAGAGATTACCCAAAATGGCTGTGTGAGTACATCGCGTTTGGCCGTAACGGTGACCTTAACTACAAACTGTGATGTTACACTTAATCTAAAAATGATGCTTCACGGGGCATTGTCGGGTACTTCAGACGGGCTTATGCGTGACGATTTAAGAACAGGAGGTCATATTCCGGAAGAACAGCCTTACAGTAGTACGCTTAACGCAAGGTTTACTCATGTGAATAATACCGGAGATGAAACCACAAATGCTACAGTTCTTAGTGCTAACGACGGAACTGGTGACGCGGTGGTAGACTGGGTGTTTATTGAGATAAGAAACCCTTTAGATGATACAGAGGTAATTAAAACAATATCGGCACTGGTACAAAGGGATGGTGATGTAGTAGATGCTGCTACAGGCGGAGCCTTAAGAATAAGCTCATTACCACAAACATTTTATGTAGCAGTAAAACACCGTAACCATTTTGGTGCTATGACGGCAAATCCTATAACAGCTTCAATGGGATTAGCTACAATAGATTTTACATCTCTAAGTGATGCTAATACCTATCATTTATCAACCAGTCCTGATAATGTAGCAATGAATGATGTGGATATGACTGGTTATACAGGTAAGGCATTATTTGCAGGAAATGCAAACTATGATAACAAGATTAAGTATGACGGAATAAATAATGACAGGCAAACCATGGGAAGCCAGGTGCTTTCAGATTCCGAAAATACGGGACAGGTATTGAATTTCAATGCAGAAGGTTACCTGTCGGGAGATATAAACATGGACGGTACGGTTAAGTATGATGGTGCCGGAAATGAAAGGCAGGTAATGCAAAATTCAGTAATAACATATCCGCTAAATACAGGAAATTTAAACAACTATAATAATATGATAGAGCAGATCCCCCAATAAAGTGGAATACCGGGAGAGGAATTCCACTTTACGCACAAATTATTTCTAATTATATACCAATTGCATATGAGAAGTTTTCTACTTAAAATATTATTGCTCGGAGGAATATTGTTTTCCACACAATATTTGCATTCGCAGCAAATAGATCTTACCCTTAAATATGTTTCGGCAACGAACATGTATGAAGTGTATGCCCGCCCTGATTTTACTCAGGCCAATTTCTTCCTCGCGGGTGGTAGCCAGATAACGGTAGTAGTTCCTGCTGCGGTTAGCGATGGTGCACTTTCTGTCACAACTATAGACGGAGGACCGTGGTCTGACAACTCGCAGGTGTATGCTCCCGGAGCAGACTCTGCCAGTGATTACCATGGTGTAGCTACAAACGGTTCTACCGTAGATCTTGTGGCTAATAACGAATTGCTGCTTTTCAGGTTTACATTAGCTATGGGCTGTGTAAATGATGTTAGGCTGTATAACAATTCGTTAGATCCGGGTCCGTCTGATACCGGAATGAATGGTGCCGATTTCGGTAACTATATAGGTAATGTTTTTGACCTTCAGGACTACTATGGTGTAAACTACAACAATTCAGGTACATCGTGTGGAATAGTAGATAATGATGGTGACGGGGTAGCGGAAGGAACCGACCCTGATGATAATAATCCTTGTGTGCCTAACGCCAATTTTGCTACCTGTGATCAGGATGGTGACGGACTTAATAATTCTGAAGAGGCTCTTATAGGTACAGATCCAACTCTTCCGGATACCGATGGAGATGGTATAAATGACGGAGATGAGGTTACAGGAGGCAGTAACCCGTTAGATCCTTGTAGCCCTGTACCAACAGGAGGTTGTCCTACGGATGCCGATGGAGATGGTTCTCCTTTCGGAACCGATCCGGATGATACTAACCCTTGTGTGCCCGATATGTCTGCCGGAGCCTGTGATCAGGATGGCGACAACCTTAATAATACTCAGGAAACAGTATATGGTACAGACCCAACTCTTCCGGATACCGATGGAGATGGTATAAATGATGGTAGCGAGGTTACAAACGGTACCGATCCGCTTGACCCATGTAGTCCTAATCTTAATAGTCCGCTATGTGACAGGGATGGTGATGGTCTTACCAATGCCGATGAAGCCTTGTTAGGAACTAATCCAACACTGGCAGATACCGATGGAGATGGTATTACAGACGGTGATGAGGTAACAGACGGAACAGATCCGTTAAACCCTTGTGACCCTAATTCGGCAGCCGGTCCTTGTGACCGCGATAGTGACGGATTGACAAATTCTCAGGAAGCTTCAATAGGAACAAGCCCTACAAATCCGGATAGTGACGGTGACGGGATTAATGACGGTGATGAGGTTACAGGAGGCAGTAACCCTCTAAACCCTTGTGATCCTAACCCCACAAGTCCGGCTTGTACGGTAGATCCTTCAATAGATTTTACAGTAAGGTTTGACCCTTCAACCTGTACTTACGAGGTGTATGCTATGCCTAACTTCTCGGCAAGTGATTTCTTTGTGGCGGCAGGTAGCCAGATAGCGGTTGTTTTACCGGCTTCTGTAGACGATGAGGTTTTAGTGATAACTTCGGTTAACGGAGGTGTTTGGCTGGATGCTTCTCAGGTTTATGCCCCGGCAGCAGACTCTGCAAACGATTATCACGCGATAGCTACAGATGGTTCGGCTTTCGATTTTGTAGCCGGTAACGAATTACTGTTATTCACATTTGTATTGCCAAACAGTACTTGTTGTGCCGATGGTACAAGGTTGTTTAATAACGATACCGATCCTCAGTCTACTGATCCAGGTATGGCAAGCGGTGACTTTAACAACTACTTTGCTGATGTTTTCATATTAGACGATTACTATAATGATAATTATGATAACACAGGCACAATTTGTGATCCGTGTTTAATAAATCCGGTAGCAACACCTACTACAAATAATACAACCCAGGATTTCTGTGTGGTGGATGTACCAACTCTTGCGGATATTCAGGTAAATGAGGTAAATATAAGATGGTATGATGCCGCTACAGGTGGTGTGCTACTTGCAGATACAACCCCTCTTGTAGACGGAGGAATATATTATGCAGCCCAGTTTGAAACGGTTAACAACTGTGAAAGTGCAAACAGGCTGGAAATTACAGTAAATGTAAACGATGCGCCTACACCAACTACCACAAGTGCAACTCAGGACTTCTGTGTGGTAGATGCGCCAACGGTGGCGGATATTCAGGTAAACGAAACCGGAGTAATTTGGTATGATGCCGCAACGGCGGGTACAGCATTTGTAAATACTGATTTACTGGTAGACGGATCTGTTTACTATGCAGCACTGGTAGATGCGGTAACAGGTTGTGAGAGTTCAGTTAGATTAGCTGTAACAGTTAATGTGAACGATGCACCTACGCCAACTACTACAAATGCAACTCAGGACTTCTGTTTAATAGACAGCCCGACAGTTGCGGATATTCAGGTAAACGAAACCGGAGTAATCTGGTATGATGCAGCAGCAGGTGGTGCTGTAGTTGCAAACGGAATGCCACTGGTTGACGGAATGATATATTATGGTGTACTTACAGATGCAGTAAGCGGTTGTGAAAGTTCAACCCGACTGGCTGTAACGGTAAATGTAAACGATGCACCTACACCTACAACAACAAATGCTACCCAAAACTTCTGTCAGGCAGATATGCCTACAGTAGCCGATATTCAGGTGAATGAGACAGGAGTGATTTGGTATAATGCTGCAAATGGAGGAGCTGTTATAGCTAATACAACGACCCTTACAAGCGGAATATATTATGCAAGCCTTACCGATGCGGTTAGTGGTTGTGAAAGCTCAGTACGATTAGCAGTTACAGTAAATGTGAATGATGCTGCAACACCAACTACCATAAATGCTACTCAGGACTTCTGTCAGGCAGATATGTCAACAATAGCCGATGTTCAGGTAAATGAAACAGGAGTAACCTGGTATGATGCTGCTACAGGTGGTAACATGCTGGCAGCTACAACAGCCCTAACAGATGGCAGTATTTACTATGCCAGCTTAACCGATGCAGTAAGCGGGTGTGAAAGTTCGGTACGATTAGCAGTTACAGTAAATGTAAACGATGCACCAACGCCAACTACTACAAATGCTACTCAGGATTTCTGTCAGGCAGATATGCCAACAGTAGCCGATATTCAGGTAAACGAAACCGGAGTAGTTTGGTATGATGCTCCAACAGGTGGTAACGTAATAGCAAATACAGAAGCCTTAACGAGCGGAATGTACTACGCCAGCTTAACCGATGCGGTAAGCGGATGTGAAAGTTCGGTACGATTAGCAGTTACAGTAAATGTAAACGATGCACCTACGCCAACTACCACAAATGCTACTCAGGATTTCTGTCAGGCAGATATGCCAACGGTAGCCGATATTCAGGTAAACGAAACCGGAGTAGTTTGGTATGATGCTGCAACAGGCGGAAGTGTTGTTGCCAATACAACAGCCCTAACAGATGGTATGGTATACTACGCCAGCTTAACCGATGCGGTAAGCGGATGTGAAAGTTCGGTTAGATTAGCAGTTACAGTAAATGTAAACGATGCGCCTACACCAACTACCACAAATACTACTCAGGACTTCTGTCAGGTTGATATGCCAACGGTAGCCGATATTCAGGTAAACGAAACCGGAGTAACCTGGTATGATGCTGCAACAGGTGGTAACATGCTGGCTGCAACTACAGCTCTTACAGATGGAAGTGTTTATTATGCCAGCTTAACCGATGCGGTTAGTGGTTGTGAAAGCTCAGTACGATTAGCAATTACAGTAAATGTAAACGATGCGCCTACGCCAACTACTACAAATGCTACTCAGGACTTCTGTCAGGTTGATATGTCAACGGTAGCCGATATTCAGGTAAACGAAACCGGAGTAACTTGGTATGATGCTGCAACAGGAGGTAACATGCTGACTGCAACAACAGCTCTTACAGATGGTATGGTATACTACGCCAGCTTAACCGATGCGGTTAGTGGTTGTGAAAGTTCGGTACGATTAGCAGTTACAGTAAATGTAAACGATGCGCCTACACCAACTACCACAAATGCTACTCAGGACTTCTGTCAGGTTGATATGCCAACAGTAGCCGATATTCAGGTAAACGAAACAGGAGTAGTTTGGTATGATGCTGCTATAGGTGGTAACGTAATAGCAAATACAGAAGCCTTAGCGAGCGGAATGTACTACGCGAGCTTAACTGATGCGGTAAGTGGCTGTGAAAGTTCGGTACGATTAGCAGTTATAGTAAATGTAAACGATGCTGCAACACCAACTACCACAAGTGCAACTCAGGACTTCTGTCAGGTTGATATGCCAACGGTAGCCGATATTCAGGTAAACGAAACCGGAGTAATTTGGTATGATGCTGCAACAGGCGGTAACATGCTGGCTGCAACTACAGCTCTTGCAGATGGAAGTGTTTACTATGCGAGCTTAACCGATGTGGTAAGCGGGTGTGAAAGCTCAGTACGATTAGCAGTTACAGTAAATGTAAACGATGGGCCTACGCCAACTACTACAAATGCTACTCAGGACTTCTGTCAGGTTGATATGCCAACGGTAGCCGATATTCAGGTAAACGAAACCGGAGTAGTTTGGTATGATGCTGCTACAGGTGGTAACGTAATAGCAAATACAGAAGCTTTAGCGAGCGGAATGTACTACGCCAGCTTAACCGATGCGGTAAGTGGTTGTGAAAGTTCGGTTAGATTAGCGGTAACAGTAAATGTAAATGATGCTGCTACACCAACTACAAATAATATAAACCAAAACTTCTGTGTGGTGGATACACCTACAGTAGCCGATATACAGGTAAATGAAACTGGAGTTGTTTGGTATGATTCCCCAACCGGAGGCACAGTGGTCGCAAACACGGCATCGCTCATAGATGGAATGGTGTACTACGCGAGCCTGACCGACCCTGTTTCTGGTTGTGAAAGTTCGGTACGATTAGCGGTAACTGTAAATGTGACCGATGCGCCTACACCAACTACCACAAATACAACTCAGGATTTCTGTACTGTGGATATGCCAACGGTGGCCGACATTCAGGTGAACGAAACCGGAGTTACATGGTATGATGCTGCAACAGGAGGTAGCCTTCTGCCGGATACAACAGAATTGACTGATGGTATGACTTACTACGCAAGCTTAACCGATGCAAACGGTTGTGAAAGTTCGGTACGATTAGCGGTTACAGTAAATGTAAACGATGGTATGACTCCAACAGCTACAGAAACAGATCAGACATTCTGTAGTGTGGATAACCCTACTATTGATGATATACAGGTAAACCAAACAGGTATTACATTCTATAATACCGCAACGGGAGGTACTGCAATTGCAGCAGGAACCGAACTGGTAGACGGTATGACCTACTATGCAAGTATGATTGACCCTGTTAGCGGTTGTGCAAGTGCGGTAAGGTTAGCAATTACAGTTACCCTGAGCAACGGTACTACACCGACCACCAATAGTGATGCACAAACATTCTGTGCTGTAGATATGCCAACAGTAGCCGATATACAGGTAAACGAAACCGGAGTGGTTTGGTACACAGCAGCTACAGGAGGTACACAAATACTGGATACGGCAGCACTTGTAAGCGGTATGACCTACTATGCAAGTATAACCGATACCAGTGGATGTGAAAGTTCAGTAAGACTAGCGGTAACAGTAACTGTAGATGGTGGTGCAACACCTACAACAGATGATGTAACTCAAAACTTCTGTGCAGTAGACATGCCAACAGTAGCCGATATACAAGTTAACGAAACCGGAGTTACATGGTATGATGCTGCAACAGGTGGTAATGTGGTAGATCCGGCAACGGCTCTTGTTTCGGGAGTTACTTACTATGCATCGGTACAGTCGATAGCAGGTTGTGAGAGTTTGATACGACTGGCTGTAACAGTAACGGTAGATCCAGGTGTTAAACCAACTACTACAGATACTACTCAGGATTTCTGTGGGGTAGATATGCCAACAATAGCTGATATCCAGGTGTCACCTGCAGGAACCATATTCTATACTTCTATGACTGGTGGAGATCCGTTGGATCCTTCAACAGCATTGGTAGACGGTATGACTTACTATGCAGCTTATGTAAATGAGTCTGGTTGTGAAAGTCTTGACAGGCTTGAAATAACAGTTAATGTAAACGATGGTATTACACCAACTACTACAGATACTACTCAGGATTTCTGTGCAGGTGATATGCCAACAGTAGCTGATATTCAGGTAAATCAAACCGGAGTGATTTGGTACTCATCTCCAACAGGAGGAGCACCATTACCGGATGATACCCCACTTATGGACGGAGGAGTATACTATGCTTCAATCATTAACGGAGGTTGTGAAAGTTTGATAAGGCTGGCAGTTACGGTTAACATAAACGGTAATGCTACTGCGACTATATCTAACTCTGACCCTAGAACATGTTATGGTACAGAAACGGTTTATACTACCGAAGAGGGAATGACCGACTATGTATGGACAGTTGACGGAGGTATAATTGTAGAGGGAGGTACTGCTACAGATAATACCGCTACAGTAATATGGCTGAATCTTGGTGCCGGAAATATAAGTGTTTCTTATACAGATGCTAACGGATGTGCCGGAACTACAGAAGGTTCGCTTGATGTGGATGTGGTAAGCTGTTCTGATTTAACGATATCCAAATCTGTTAATAATTTTAATCCGCTTATCGGTGAAAATGTTATTTTTACCATTACAGTGACAAATGAGGGTAACAGTACCTTTACTGATCTTGAGGTAAGCGAGCAGCTGCCAAGCGGTTATGATTATGTTGATTCTACAGTAACACAGGGTACTTATAATGAGGTTAGCGGTATATGGGTTATACCATCACTTGGACCGGGAGAATCGGCAGTGCTGCAGGTAGTTACTCAGGTACTGTTTGGAGGTGATTATAATAATATTGCCTTCATAGTTGGATCCAACCCTATAGACAGCCAAACAGATAATAATGAGGCTATAGCCTGGGTAGAACCGTCATGCTTAACAGTATATAACGAGTTTACACCAAACGGAGACGGTGCTAACGACACCTTCAGGATAGATTGTATAGAGTACTATCCAAACAATACGCTTTCGGTGTACAACAGGTATGGTTCGCCGGTATACAAAACGTCTGGTTATCAAAACGACTGGGATGGTACGGCAAATCAGGATGGTACTGTAAGAAGAGGAGAAAAGCTACCGGTAGGTACTTACTACTATGTTCTTGAAGTAGATGGTGCAGTGAAAACAGGCTGGTTGTATATAATGAGATAAATAATGGTTTAGATAAAAAGAGTGGCAGCAGCACTGCCACTCTCAATTATCAATTAACAAAATATATTTAAGTATGAAAATCACACCAAAATTTATAAAAAGATATTTCCTGTTCGTGCTACTCTTTGCGGCATTTGCTGTAAACGCACAGCAGGAAGCTCAATATACCCAGTACATGTATAACACGCTAACCGTTAATCCTGCTTATACAGGCACGGTAGGGCATTTTCAGGGAGTGTTACAGCACCGCTCACAATGGGTAGGGCTGGACGGAGCTCCTACAACCCAGGCGTTTACTTTGCACTCACCTGTGTTTAACGAAAGGATGGGCTTAGGTTTAAGTGTTGTAAATGATAAACTGGGGCCTTCTCAGGAATTTTTTGCTAATGCTAATTTTGCCTACATTATCCCAGTGGGGTACGATGCTAACCTTTCATTTGGTTTAAAGGCAGGTGTAAGGCTTATGGATATTGACTGGTCTAAGGGTATTTACTATCAGCAAAACGACCCGTTACTTAATACTAACATCAATAATAAAGCAACACCTACCATTGGTGCAGGTGTTTATTATTATACCGAGAAGTTTTATGCAGGACTTTCTGTACCAAGCTTTATCAGGTCTGATTATTATGATGATGTTCAGGAGTCAACCGTGTCAGACAGGCTACACTATTATATAATGGGTGGTTATGTGTTTGACCTTTCAGAGAATTTAAAGTTCAAGCCGGCTGTTTTAGGTAAAGTGGTATCAGGTGCGCCTTTAACGGTAGATGTTTCTGCTAACTTCCTACTGTATGAAAAACTGACTTTAGGAGCATCATACAGATGGGACGATTCGGTAAGTGCACTTGTGGGCTTCCAGATAACGAGAGGGATTTTTGCAGGATATTCGTATGATTATACCGTAACTGATTTCAATAAGTACAACGACGGATCTCACGAAGTAATACTACGATTTGATGTATTACCTAAAAACAAACGTGTTAAATCCCCAAGATTTTTCTAAAAGATAAAGATTATGATGAGAAAACTATTTTTATACAGTTTACTATTTTGCATAGCATCAGGATTTGCCCAGCAGAGACAGCTTAAACAGGCCGACAGGCTTTTTGAAGACCTGGCTTATGTGGAAGCAGCAAAAGCTTATGAGAAATATCTTAAGGAAGAATCTGCTCCCGGTACCCAAACCATAATGAATGTTGCTGATGCTTATTACTATACAAGTAATAACGGTAGTGCCTTAAGATGGTACACTAAACTTTATAGTGTTTTAGCCGATAATATGGATGAAACCCATTTTAATAGGTATATACAAACCCTAAGGGCTACCGAAGATTATAAGAAAGCCGATGAATTACTAAAGAAAAGACTGGAACAAAAAGGCGATCAGGCTATGATTGACAAGTTTATAAGCCAGAGGAAGTACCTTGACAGTATTAATGGCCAGCCGTCTAATTATACGGTAAGTAATTTGAGTTCCAATAGTGATAAAGCCGATTTTGGTACGGCATTTTATGGTAGCCAGATTGTGTTTTCTTCCAGTAGGGACACCACAAAAGTAGGAGGGAAAACCTATTCATGGAACGAGCAGCCTTATTTAGAACTTTATGTAGCCGACAGGAATGCCGAAGACGGCTCATTATTCAATATTCAGAAGTTTCTGCCAAAAGAGCAAACGCAGTATCATAACGCTACCATATCGTTTATGCCTGATTTAAAAACGGTTTACTATTCGGCAAACATTGTAAAGCCTAATGATAAGCTAATTACAGATGATGAGGGGACAGGTAATTTTGAGATAATCAAAGGGACTATAGAGGGGGAGAAGTTCTCTGCAACCGAAAAACTTCCTTTTGATAATAAAAAATATTCGGTGGGTCACCCTGCGGTAAGCGCCGATGGTAAATGGCTGTTCTTCGTGTCAGATATGCCTGGTGGTTACGGTGATGCCGATATTTATGTTGCTCAGATTTTTGACGATGGTAAACTGGGTGAACCTAAAAACCTTGGTGATAAGATAAATACCAGTGGCAGGGAAATGTTCCCGTTTATTAACGACAGTATATTATATTTCTCTTCAGACGGTCACTACGGACTTGGAGGTTTAGATGTATTTGAGAGTAAAATGATAGGCAGGACCGAATTTGAAGCGCCTAAAAACCTGGGGAATCAGGTAAATAGTAATGTGGATGATTTTGCCTTTATTATTGATAAGGATAAAAAATACGGATACTTTTCTTCCAGCCGTAAAGGAGGCATGGGAGATGATGACATCTATTACTTTACGAGACAGGAACCGGTTTGTATACAAACGGTATCAGGTATTGTGACTAATGCTAAATATAAAGTGCCAATCAATCAGGCCGACATTAATGTGTATGATGAGTTTGGTGATGAGATAGCATCGGTTAAAACCAAAGAAGACGGTAGTTATAGCGTTGAGGTTCCGTGTGGTTCAAAAATAAAAGTAGAGGCTTCAAAACCTAACCACACCAAAGCAGAAAAAGAACTGGAAACAGATAAGACACCTAACCATGAAACTAAAGACGTAAACTTTGAACTTAACAACTATGAAGATCTTGTTAAGAAAGAAGACAACGTGGAAAAGGTAGATATCAATCCTATTTACTTTGATTATGACAAATGGGATATTACCCCTCAGGCAGCAGAAGAGCTTGATAAGGTAGTATACATTATGAAAAATTTCCCTGCAATTGTTATTAAAATTGAATCGCATACCGATTCCAGAGGTAAGGATGCATATAACATGACCCTGTCTGAAAACAGGGCGCAGTCTACTTACAAATACATTATTGAGCATGGTATCGATCCGTCAAGGATAGAGAGTGTGAAAGGATATGGTGAGTCGCAGCTTAAAAACAGATGCAGCAACGGAGTGAAGTGTTCTGAAGAGGAGCACGCAATAAACAGAAGGTCAGATTTTATTATAGTGAAGAAGTGATTTTAGCTTAAGTTGTTTAAGTTGATTTTGATGACAGGGCACCCTTATATGGGGTGCCCTTGTTTGTTTTTGGCGGATTAACACAAATAATGTTGTTAAATGTTCGCGAATTGTTATTTTTGTTGGTTGCAAAAAAGCAACGAAGTATAATTTTTTTATCTCCGTTGCGTTTACTTAACCGTATTACAGTGTTACAAACTATTTAATAATGAAATTAAAAAAGGTTCTTCTGGGGATTTCATTGTGTGTATCGGCACTTTCGTTTGCCCAACAAACAAAAAAAGAGGTGTTGTTTACCATAAATGAAAATCCTTATTATACAGACGAGTTTGTGAGGGTTTATAACAAAAACCTTGATTTAGTAAAAGACGACTCGCAAAAAGACTTAGATAACTACCTTAATCTTTTTATTGGTTATAAGCTTAAAGTAAACAGGGCTTACGAACTGGGACTTCAGGACAACAGGAAGTATCAGTTGGAGCTTAAAAACTACCGTGAGCAGCTTTCTAAAAACTATCATCTTGATAAAGAGGTGACAGATGAACTGGTGGAGGAAGCTTATAACAGACTTCAAAAAGAAGTAAAAGCCTCGCACATTTTATTCAAACTGGACGAAAATGCTTTACCTGCAGATACTTTAAGGGTTTACAATAAAGCAATGGAAATAAGGGCCAAGGCTCTTGCTGGTGAAGATTTTGGTAAGCTTGCACAACAATATTCTGAAGATATTCCTGCTGCAAAAACCGATAAAGGTGAACTAGGGTACTTCTCTGCTTTCAGAATGGTTTATCCGTTTGAAACAGGAGCCTATACTACTCCGAAGGGTGAGGTGTCAATGCCGATAAGAAGCCGTTTTGGTTATCATATTATAAAAGTTGAAGATGTTAGGCAAAACAGGGGAGATATTATAGTAGCCCATATAATGTTGCTTAAATCAAAAGATAATGCCTCTGAGGAAGAAAAAGCAAAAGTAAAAACCCGTGCTGAGGAGATATACCAAAAGTTAAGACAGGGAGAAGATTTTGGTGAACTGGCGAAGCAATTCTCTCAGGATGGTTATACAGCTACAAAAGGAGGTGTGCTTGAAAAGTTCAGCTCAGGATCATTAAGCTCAGAAGAGTTTGAGAACAGAGCGTTTGCGCTAGAGGTGCCTGGTGATTATACCGAGCCTTTTGAAACACAATACGGTTGGCATATTGTTAAACTGGTTAAAAAATTCCCATTACTTACTTTTGAAGAAAGCAAAGAGGATTTAGAGGCAAGAGTAGCTAAAGACGACCGTTCATCTGTTATTGCAGAGGCTATGACAGAAAAGCTTAAGAAAAAATACCCTATGGATACCGATAAAAAAATGTATTCTAAGGTACTTACGGCTGTAAATGATTCTTACTATGTTACTGACTGGAAGCTACCTGAAAGTGCAGATAACTTTAATAAAACTTTATTGACTATAAATAATGATAAAGAAATAAAGGCTTGGGATTTTCTGGAATACATAAATAAAGAGCAAAAAGGAGGTATTAAAGCCAAACCTCTTAACAGGCTTGTATCTATTTTATATGAGAAATTCAGCAATGAAAAGCTAAACGAGTATTATGATGAAAATCTGGAAAATGAATTTCCGGAGTTTGCAGGTGTAATGCAGGAGTACAAAGACGGACTGTTGCTGTTTGATTTAATGGAGAAAGAGATATGGGATAAAGCTAAAAAAGATACGATAGGGCTAAGAAACTATTACAACGCTCATCTTAACGAATACAGATGGGGTAACAGGGTTAATGCCGAGGTTATTTCTTCTACAGATAAAAAGACTATTGAAAAAGCAAGAAAACTTCTTAAAAAAGGTAAAGACATTGCTTTTATAAAAGAGGAACTTAATACTAACGGTAAAATAAATGTAATAGAAAGATCGGGTGTGTTTGCTCAGGATGATGAGATGCTACCTGTTCTTGATAAGTGGGAAACAGGTATAAGTGATGTGGTTAGTAAAGGCGACTACTATTATGTTATTAAAGTAAATAAGATTTTACCTGCTACTACTAAAACACTTGATGAGTGCAGAGGGCGCGTGGTAAACGATTATCAGCAATATCTTGAGAGCACTTGGGTAGATACTCTTAAAAAAGAGTTTACCGTTAAGATAAATAAAGATGTTTTTGAAAAAATAAAAAAACAGCTTAACCAGTAATGATTAAAAAAGCAGTATTGTTTTTACTGGCAGGATTAGCCGTATCCTGTAATTATTTTCAAAAAGAGGCAAAGCCACATGCTGTTGCAAGGGTTAACGATTCGTATTTGTATGAAGAGGAAATTAGTAAGCTCGTACCGGCAGGAACCTCAAAAGAGGATAGTGTAGCTATTGTGAAAAGTTATATTGACAGATGGGCTACTCAAAAACTACTTTATAATGCGGCAGAACTTAACCTTGGTGCAGAAAAGCAGGAAGAGTTTAATGAACTGGTAAGGCAGTATAAAATTGATTTATATACTAAGGCGTATATAGAGGAGCTGGTAAAACGAAGTGTAGATACTGTAGTGGCAGATACCGAGCTTAAGGCGTACTATGATGCCAATAAAGAAAACTTCAGGACTACCGGTACACTTGTTAAGCTTAAATACATACACTTATTAAAAGATCATCCTAAATTTGCATCGATAAAAGAAAAATTTTCGAGTAATAAGAAAGCAGATGTAAAGGCGTTAAGTGATATAGCAATACAATTTAAAAGTTATGCTTTTAACGATACAACGTGGGTAGATATGAATCAGGTATACAGAAAACTGCCTTTTATAACTCCTGAGAACAGGGATACATATATAAGTAGTAATATGTCTTATCAGTACCCCGACTCTACAGATGTGTATTTGGTAAAGGTGTCTAAAGTGTTAGGTAAAAATGAAATTTCCCCGTATGAGTATATAAGGCCAACTTTAGAGCAGCTTATAATAAACGGCAGGAAGTTTGAGTTAATAAAGAAATTCGAAAAAGATATAACGGATGATGCGATTAAAAATAAAGACTATGAAATTTATAAATAGCAAACTGGCTTTGTTTCTTGTAACCAGTTGTATGGTTATTGGAAGTGTGAGTGCTCAGGAAATAATTAAAGATGAGCCGGTGCAGGACACAGTAAAGCCAAAAGCTCCAACAGGTAAGTTAAAGGTAGACGGTATTGTGGCTGTTGTTGGTGATTTTGTAGTGCTTGATTCTGATATCGATATGATGTATAAGGAGCTTCAGGCTCAGGAAGTATCTGTTAAAGATATTACCCGTTGCGAGCTGTTGGGCAAACTTATGGAAGATAAGCTGTATGCTCACCATGCTATACAGGATAGTATCATTGTAAGTGATGTTGAGGTTAACGAAAGAATGCAGCAACAAATAGATTACTTTGTAGAGCAGTTAGGTTCTGAGCAGCGTATGGTTGAATATTTCAAAAAAAGAGATCTTCCGTCGTTTAAGGAGGAGCTTTTTGAAATGATCAAGAATCAGAAGCTTACAGAGCAAATGCAGAAAAAGATTATTGATGAGGTAGAGGTAACTCCTGAAGAGGTAAAAATATTCTTCTCTAAATTTAAAGGAGATGAAATACCTCAGTTTGGTGCCGAGGTTGAGATTGCTCAAATTGTAGTGAAGCCTGAAATATCTCAGGAAGAAAAACAAAAGATAATAGATCGTTTAAAGGAAATTAAGAAAGAAGTTGAGGGAGGGGCAAGTTTTTACAGTAAAGCTGTACTTTATTCTGAAGACCCGGGGTCAAGATCGTCGGGAGGTTTTTATAAAATGACCAGAAAAACAGCTTTTGTAAAAGAGTTTAAGGATGCTGCCTTTAGTTTGGATGAAGGTGAAATATCAGATCCGGTAGAAACTGAATTCGGTTACCACCTTATTTATGTAGAGAAAATCAGAGGTCAGGAAATTGATGTAAGACATATTCTTATGAAGCCTAAGGTTTCTAAGGAGTCTGAGGCAGCAGCAAAAAAGAAAATCGAGAATATAAGACAAAGAATTTTAAGCGGAGAAATATCATTTGCCGATGCAGCAAAGTCTGAGTCGGACGAAAAGGAAACCAGAAACAGCGGCGGACTTCTAATGAACCCAAGAACGCTGGAAACCCGTTTTGAGCTTACAAAACTTCCGTCAGAACTTTACAGTGCCGTGTACGATCTTAAAGAAGGTGAGATAACCCAGCCATTGCTTGAAGATGATCCAAGAACCGGTAAGGTTTTTAAAATAATGACTGTTGCTACTCGTTACCCGGAACATAAGGCTGACTTTGCTCAGGATTACCTTAAAATTAAAGAACTGGCACTTAAGGAAAAACAAATTCAGATAATTGGAGAATGGTCTGAAGAAAAAATTAAGGAAACTTACATAAAGGTAGCTAAAGAGTATCAGGACTGTAAGTTTGCTAATCACTGGGTTAAAAAATAAGTAATCTTATTCTGTGGGAATTTTAGGTTTACTTTAAAAATATTTTTAAGTTTGGAGTAAGGGAATTCCCGTTTTTAATTCGAAACCATTAACCAATTATGTCAGACGTAGCAGCGATACAAAATTTAGTTCAGAAACAAGCTGAGCTAAAAAAGGAAATTGCAAAAATAATTGTAGGCCAGGAAGAAGTTGTTAATCAAATTGTACTTAGCATTTTTGCCGGGGGGCATGCCCTTTTAGTTGGTGTGCCGGGATTAGCAAAAACCCTTATGGTTAATACGATTTCCCAAGCCTTAGGGTTGGAGTTTAAACGTATACAGTTTACCCCTGATTTAATGCCGTCAGACATATTAGGAAGTGAGATACTCGATGAAAACAGACAGTTTAAATTTATTAAAGGTCCTATTTTCTCCAACATTATATTAGCCGATGAGATAAACCGTACACCGCCTAAAACTCAGGCAGCCCTGTTAGAGGCAATGCAGGAGAAAGCGGTAACCGTTGCAGGGCATCATTACAAACTGTCGTTACCTTACTTTGTGTTGGCTACACAAAATCCAATAGAGCAGGAGGGAACCTATCCGTTACCTGAGGCGCAGTTAGACCGTTTTATGTTTGCCATAAAGCTTGATTATCCTACTTTTGAAGAAGAGGTTCAGGTAGTTAAAAGTACTACGGCAGACACTACACAGCAGATAAATCCATTGTTTACAGCTCAGGAAATTTTAGATTTCCAACACCTTATCAGAAGGATACCTGTAGCAGATAATGTTATTGAGTATGCGGTTCGACTGGTAGGTAAAACAAGGCCTGGTAGTGGTATGGCAGATGATTATGTTAATAACTACCTTGATTGGGGAGCAGGGCCAAGAGCTTCACAAAACCTTATACTGGCAGCAAAAACACATTCGGCTTTAAACGGAAAGTATTCCCCGGATATAGAAGATGTACAGGCTGTTGCAACAGGGATTTTGAGGCATAGGATAATAAAAAATTATAAGGCAGATGCCGAAGGTATAACCGAAGAGATGATAATTAAAAAGCTGTTTTAAAAACAGCTTTTTTTATTTAGGGCTAGTTTTGTCAGAAATTCTGTAAAAAGTCGAAAATGTTACTAAATTGTTAATAAATAGTTTGTATTTTTTTATAATCAATATGGAATAGTCTCGTTATATATTTTATATTTACGGTGCATCTGTATAAATATGAAAAAACTATTAAAAACATTTCCTGAATTCTATTATATAGGATTGGGAGCTTTTACGATTATTAATGATTATTATACTAACAGTTATAATAATTATGTTGCCCTTTTAATTACCTGGCTTGTCTTTTTGCAGATTTTTTATAAGCATAAAGTATTAGGACTTGTCTATGGTAATGTGCTTACTTTGTTTTCTGTATATATGTTGGTAAATGTTTTTGAAAATTACCGTGAAACAGGTTCTGTAATGCATTTTGTATCGGGAACAGTTTTGTTTGGTATAGCGTTTATAGCTGCAACGGGAATGATTTATAAGTATGCCGTAGCAGAAACAAAGTATAATGAAAACGAGTTGACTATAACTTATTAATAAAGTTTTATTTAGCTTATAAAAAGCCATTCTCCTGTGCAGAGAGTGGCTTTTTTTTATGGATTAGGATTGTTTTTTTAGGAATTGTCAATATAGAGTGAAAAAATTAAGAATTCTTAAATATTTGGGTTAACTTCTTAATTTTATTGAGATATGTGCAGTATTATAGAATGTTTATAAATAATAATTGCTGCAAATTAATCAATCAATAAAAATTTTTTAATTGCTGCAATAATCAGTAAATTTACACACTTTTTACAAACGAACATTAATATACTTATTATGGCTTTTGATATTGAAATGATCAAAAAGGTGTATGAGAACATGGCAGAGCGTGTAGATAAAGCACGTGATCTTGTAGGTCGTCCTCTTACACTTTCTGAAAAGATTTTATATTCCCACTTATGGGAAGGTGTGCCTTCACAGGCTTTTACAAGAGGTAAGGACTATGTGGATTTTGCTCCGGACAGAGTTGCCTGCCAGGATGCTACTGCACAAATGGCTTTGCTTCAGTTTATGCATGCAGGGAAAAACAAAGTAGCAGTTCCTACAACTGTACATTGTGATCACCTTATCCAGGCTAAAATTGATGCAAAAACCGACTTAAAACGTGCTAAAGAGCAAAGTAATGAAGTTTTTGACTTTTTATCATCTGTATCAGATAAATATGGTATTGGTTTCTGGAAACCGGGAGCTGGTATTATTCACCAGGTTGTTTTAGAGAACTATGCATTCCCTGGAGGTATGATGATTGGTACCGATTCTCATACTGTAAACGCAGGTGGTTTAGGTATGCTTGCAATTGGTGTAGGTGGTGCTGATGCTGTAGATGTTATGTCTGGTATGGCATGGGAGCTTAAATTCCCTAAATTAATTGGTGTTAAGTTAACCGGTAAGCTATCTGGTTGGACTGCACCTAAAGATGTAATCTTAAAAGTTGCCGGTATCCTTACTGTAAAAGGTGGTACGGGTGCTGTTATAGAATATTTTGGTGAAGGTGCTAAGGCTATGTCTTGTACGGGTAAAGGTACTATTTGTAACATGGGTGCAGAGGTAGGTGCTACTACTTCTACATTTGGTTATGATGAGTCTATGGATCGTTACCTGAGAGCTACAAACAGAGCTGATGTTGCTGATGCTGCTGCTGAAGTTGCTGATTATCTTACTGCTGATGCAGAGGTTTATGCTAACCCAGAGCAGTATTTTGATGAAGTAATTGAAATTAACCTTTCTGAGCTTGAGCCACACTTAAACGGTCCTTTTACTCCGGATTTAGCTACTCCTATCTCTAAAATGAGAGAAGAGGCGGTTAAAAACGACTGGCCTTTACAGGTACAGGTAGGACTTATAGGCTCTTGTACTAACTCTTCTTACGAAGATATTTCACGTTCGGCTTCTCTTGCTAAGCAGGTTGCTGAAAAGAAACTTAAAACTAAAGCTAAGTTTACAATTACTCCGGGTTCTGAGGTAGTTCGCTATACTATAGAACGTGACGGATTTATTGATACTTTCGATAAGATTGGTGCTACTGTATTCGCTAATGCCTGCGGACCATGTATTGGTATGTGGGATCGTGAAGGTGCTGAGAAAGAAGAAAGAAATACTATTGTTCACTCTTTTAACAGAAACTTCTCTAAACGTGCCGATGGTAACCCTAATACATTAGCATTTGTTGGTTCTCCGGAACTTGTAACTGCTCTTGCAATTGCAGGTGATCTTGGTTTTAACCCGTTAACAGATAAGTTAATTAATGAAGACGGTGAAGAGGTAATGCTTGATGAGCCAACAGGTAATGAGCTTCCTCCAAAAGGTTTTGATGCTGAAGATCCAGGTTATCAGGCTCCGTCTATAGACGGTAGTGGTGTAGAGGTTATTGTAAGCCCTACTTCAGAGCGTTTAGAGCTTCTTGCTCCGTTCCAGCCATGGGATGGTGAGAACATCACTGGTGCAAAACTTCTTATCAAAGCATTTGGTAAATGTACTACAGACCACATTTCTATGGCTGGTCCTTGGTTACGTTTCCGTGGTCACCTTGATAACATCTCTAACAACATGTTAATTGGTGCTGTGAATGCTTTCAATATGAAGACAAACTCAGTTAAAAACGAACTAACAGGGGAGTATGATGCTGTACCTGCGGTACAACGTGCTTATAAAGCTGCAAATGTTCCTACAGTAGTAGTGGGTGACCATAACTATGGTGAAGGTTCTTCACGTGAGCATGCTGCAATGGAGCCAAGACACCTTGGTGTTAGGGCGGTACTTGTAAAATCGTTTGCCCGTATTCACGAAACTAACCTTAAAAAACAAGGTATGCTTGCGTTAACTTTTGCTAACGAGGCTGATTATGATAAAATCCAGGAAGGTGATACTTTCAACTTTGTAGATCTTAAAGAGTTTGCTCCTAACAAGCAACTTACTCTTGAGGTTATTCACAAAGACGGATCTAAAGATGTAATTATGGCTAACCACTCATACAACGAAGGTCAAATTGGCTGGTTTGTAGCTGGTTCTGCTCTTAACCTTATTGCTGCGGCTTCAAACGCTTAATAGTAAGGTTACGATTATAAATATAAAACTCCCGTGCAATGCACGGGAGTTTTTTTATGTCCTGATTTGATTGTTTTAAAAAGTATAGACATAAAAAAAACCGACCTTTTGGGTCGGCTTTTCCAGTTGCGTTTCCGCAGCTGTCCGCATCTATTAATAATAAGTGTACCTCCTTACTTGAGCTATGTATTTAGCCAGGCGAATTACCTGGTGGCTGTAACCATATTCGTTATCATACCATACATATAATACAATGTTCTTGCCGTCTGCAGATACAATTGTTGCATTGCTGTCGTAGATTGAAGGGGCAGAAGTCCCAACAATATCAGACGAAACAAGTTCATTGTTTAAAGAATATTTAATTTGCTCTACAAGTTGTCCTTCAAGAGCATAATGTTTCATAGTGTTGTTAATCTCTTCAACCGTTGTTGGTTTTTCAACCTCAAGGTTAAGTACTACAAGTGATCCGTTTGGTACCGGTACACGAATAGCATTTGATGTAAGCTTTCCTGCAAGTGATGGTAGTGCTTTTGCAACAGCGCTACCTGCACCTGTTTCTGTAATTACCATGTTAAGGGCAGCAGCTCTACCACGACGGTATTTCTTGTGCATGTTGTCTACAAGATTTTGGTCGTTAGTGTAAGCATGAATAGTTTCAAGGTGGCCTTTTACTACTCCTAAAGTATCTTCTACAGCTTTAAGGATAGGTGTAATGGCGTTAGTAGTACATGAAGCGGCAGAGTAAATATCTACTTCTTCAGGGTTATACTCATTGTGGTTAACACCATAAACAATGTTTGGAACACCTTTACCCGGAGCGGTTAATAATACTTTCTCTACCCCTTTAGAGGTTAAGTGACGCTTAAGGGCTTCTTCGTTTGTAAATGCACCTGTATTGTCAATTACTAATGCACTTTCAATACCATATTCAGTATAATCAATATCTTCCGGTGCGTTTGCCGTAATCATGTGAACGGTAGTGCCGTTTATGATAAGGGCGTTATTTTCATGATCTGCTATAACCGATCCCTGGAAATCACCGTGGATAGAGTCACAACGTAAAAGAGAAGCTCTCTTTTCTAAAAGTACTGCATCGTTTTTATCTCTGGTAACAATGGCTCTTAGGCGAAGTTGGTTTCCTTTACCTATTTTAGACATCATTTCTCTTGCTAAAAGACGGCCTATACGTCCGAAACCATAAAGAACAACATCTTTAGGTTGGATGTTTTTACTTTGTTTAGCATCTTTTAGTTTGTCTATAACAAATGCTTTTGCATCGTTATACTTATTGTCTTCAATATGGTACTCGTATGTAAGTTTCCCAATGTCAATACGTGAAGGAGGAAGGTCTAGCGACTGTATCGCCCTTGCTATCTCAACAGAATCAAAAATATTTATTGGTTTCTGTACAAATTCTCCGGCATATTCATGCAGGTTAATAATGTCGCTAACGTTACGGTCAATAAGCTGGTTTCTGAAAAGTACCAGTTCTATTGACTTGTCGTACCAAAGGTCGCTAACGATTTTGATAAATTCTACACCTGCCCTGCGTCTGTCTGCCTGGAAGGATAATTCTTTCTCGTATAAAACATTATTGTTCATGAAGATAGAAAATAGTTTAGTGTGTTATTTGATTGCAAAAATATATATTTCAAACGTTTTCGTAAAAATTTTTTTCAATGTTTTTCATTTATTTTTAAAAAATCAATAATTGAGTTAAAACGATGATAATTATTGAAATTATAAATATTATACTATAACTATTGTTACGAAAACGATGTATTTGTCCAGTTTGTGTTAAGTAATAGTTAAAAAGTGATTTTGTGTTAGTGAGAATTTTTTGTCAAATCGTGAAAAATGAATGCTAATCGTCTAATAATGGTATTTTCATAACTTTTTAATTAATTTTTGTAGTATATTTAGGTACTAACATTAAAATAATTAATATGAAAACACACCTACACTTAATTTTTTATGTTTTTTCTTTTTGTGCAATGCTTTCTTATTCCGGTAAGACATATGCCCAAATAGATTATAATGACAATTTTGAAGATTATCTTTATGACTGGGATAGTTATGATTTTGACTACTACAGTCTTGTTCCCTGTGAAGGAGATCTCTCTTTTGTGACAAACCTTTATAGTGATTTTACCGAGGCTGAAATTGTTTCACCATCTTTAGGGGTTTCAAATGGTTATGAAACAACTCTGTCTTTCGAATATAAAATTATGGATTATGCTGGCTTTGTAGATCCTACAATTCCTACAGCAAACGCGGACAACTGGGGTAGTATAGAATTTTATTATTCTACTTCTGAAACCGGACCTTTTACACTAATACACACCATTGATCCTGATAATCATATAGAATCTGCCGATTGTGCTACACAAACAGTAACATTTACTCCTGATGAGGGTGAAGAGGTTTTTGTGAAAATCCTTGCTCAGATTGGAGATACTTCAAACGATTTCTATATTATTATTGACAGTTTTTCTGTAATACAGGATTTACCTGTTTGTACAGGAACTCCAGATGCTGCTGATACTGTTTCTTCAACAGTTTATGCTTGTGATACAGCTGATATTAGCCTGTCACTGTCTCCTGCTTATTCGGCTTCAGGTTTGGCTTATCAGTGGCAGTACTCTACCGATGGCGAAACATTTACTGATGTGGCTGAAGGAGGTGATATGGCAACCTATAGTGCTACACAAACAGAGACTACATGGTATCGTGCTGTAGTTACATGTACTGATAGTGATGAGTCGGCGACCAGTACTCCTGTACAGGTGGTTCAAAGTGGTATGCCGTGCTATTGTGATGTAGATTTTTATAATGGTACAGAGCCTATAACTTATGTAGAGTTTGCAGGTATAGAAAACTCATCCTCAGTAGACACAAGTAGCCCGGGTATGGAGGACTTTACAGGTATGGCTCCCGGAGAAGTTTCTTTAGGGGAAGAGTATAGTGTTGTTGTAGAGGGAAATACAAACGGATCTTATGAAAACTATTTAACCGTATTTATTGATTTTAATCATAACGGAGACTTTACTGATGAAGGTGAAAGCTTTGAAATAGGATTTTTAGATACTTCTACCGGTGAAGACGGACAGCAGGTTACAGGGACTATTGCAATCCCGGCTGATGCTATGACCGGAATAGCTGTTATGAGAGTTTTTAAATCATATGGTGCTTATACTTCAGATCCTTGTTCAAGTGAAGATGCAGTGGGTTACGGGCAGGTTGAAGATTACCTGCTAAATATTACCTGTGGTACTGAAGCGCCTGTTGCTGATGTTGTGCAGTATTTCTGCTCATCGGGTGTAGTGGCCGATCTAATGGCCGAAGGCGATACAGTAGTATGGTATAACGCCGCTGAAGATGGTGATATGCTTGCCGAAACAGATGCTCTTGTGGATGGAGCTACTTATTATGCGGCACAAGTTCCTGATGGTGGTTGTGAAAGTGAAATGAGAACCGCTGTTATGGCTATGGTTACTGTGGTATCTGCACCTACAGGTGTGTCAGAGCAGTCTTTTGAAGCAGATCCTGATTTATTATACCCAACACTGACTGAAATTGAAGTTGAAACTGAAGAAGGAGCTGTGATTAATTGGTATGCTTCTGAAGAAGATGCTCTTGCAGGAGAAAATGCTCTTGCAGGAGAAACGATTATAGATGCTGATGCAACATATTATATAACACAAACTGTAGATGGTTGTGAAAGTGCGCCGTTTGCAGTAGGTGTAATTTTAGGTAACGAAAGTTTTGCTTTTGGAACATTTAAGTACTATCCTAACCCGGTAAGCAATGTGCTTAACATGTCTTACACTAATACTATTACAGGTATAGAGGTGTATAACCTGGTAGGGCAAAGGGTAATTGAGAAATCGTACGCTCAAAATGAGGTACAGTTAGATATGTCTCAATTAACAGCCGGTACTTATATGGTTAAAGTGATCACTGTAGACGCTTCATCTACTATTAAAGTGGTGAAGCAATAAATATAGTTGATTAATGTTTAAGGAGAAAGGGACGCATTAGCGTCCCTTTCGTATTTATTGCTTTATCAGTTTAAATGTTTTGGACTGTTCGCCAGATGTTATTTTTATAAAATATATGCCCTCACTCAAGCTGCCTGTATTGATCTCGACTTGTCCGTTTAGGTAAACGCTACCTTTATTAATTATCTGACCCAGGTTGTTGTAAATAGTGTATTCAGCATCAAGAGATTGTTTTGATGTGATATAAAGCTTGTCGCTCGTTGGGTTAGGGTATATGCCTATTCCCTGTAGAACAAAATCATTTGTGTTAAGTTCTTCTGCAATAGTAAAGCCAACAGATTCACTGAAGCCATAATCTCCGTTTGATGCTATTTCGTTATTGTCATCTATTGTAAGAGTGTAGTACCCGTCGCCGGATAAGCAGCAAATTCCATCACCAAAAGCATCTTTAATAGTAAACAGGTAGCATTCGTCGGTGTTTACATTAAATGACTGAATAATTGCTCCCGGCATTTCATCGGTATCTTCATAAGGCCCTCCACTGTAAAGTATATCTCCCTCTCCGTTTTTAAGTTCCCAGCTAACTTCGCTTCCCCATATATCATTTTGTAGTGTAAGGGTTACGGTTTCGGTTACATAGCTTTGGTTGTCTGCAACAACAAAGTCTTTGTCTTTGGTGTCGTTAAATTCATAAACATCGGCATTACCGTTAACCGTAGCCACATCGGCAAAGAGGGTATGAGAACCAGCAGTTGAGTTTAATCCGGTTATGGTAACCTGTTCAGATTCATTTGTTGCCAGTTCACCTGTCCATGTGTACGTTTGAGTTGTTTCGCTATCAATAGTATAGCTTATAGTAGCTTCGGTCATTGTAGCGCTACCTATATTGGTTAATGTCAGTTGGATGCTAAACGGACCCGAACATGCCATTTCTATATTGTCTATATTAAGAGAGCCGTCAAATTCAACATCTTCAGGATAAATGCAGCTGTTTGAGGTTGCGAGCGACATACGTCTTGGTGAATTTTCGAGTACGGTCCATACACGTGTTTTCTGGTCGTTAGTAAAAACATTTTTACACTCATCCAGTGTATAATCCATATGATTTTCAATCATGTCACTCTTTACATCTTCTGTACAGGTGTCTACTTCTGCACAGGAGAAGTGAAGCCCAACTACCGGAGGAGTATCATCACAAAAATCAGTTGCATCACAACTGTCTTCATTTCCCCATATATGTATAAGTCCGAAAAAGTGCCCTACCTCGTGGGTAGCGCTCCTGCCTTTATCACGCCCGAAAATGTAATCACCTTCGGGATAAAGGTCGTTGCTCCCCATGCACTGATAAGAAAGGATAACACCATCAATTTCTGCAAAACCTTCAGCTCCTTCAAGGCCTTCAAGACCTGATAGTTCAGGGTAGTAAGCATAACCGCCAACGCCACTCATTTCGCCTCCCATTTTGCAAACCCATATATTAAGATAACGTTCAGGGTCCCATTGAGTTTCGGCTTTAAGTATTAAATCAATATCCTCAAAGTTGTTCCAGCTTGCTCTGCCAAGGTTGATATGTTCAATACCTGTGGTTGGGCTTCCTCCGGGATCTCTTTGTGCAAGGCAAAACTCTATTTCCATGTCGGCACCATCTGGGTGGTCATTATACCCGGGTGTGTCCAGCATTTTCCTGAAGTCCTCGTTAAGCACCTGTATTTGCGTAATTATCTGATCATCGGTAATATTTTCATCAGTTCCTATAGCATCCCCGTTGTGAATAACGTGTACAACAACAGGTAGTGTGATTACCGTATTAGTGTTTTTTAACTGAAAATTATTTTTGGAAGCGTCAATTTTAGCAGCCATATTAATTTCAAACTCCTCTCGCGATTGCAGGGTAGTGTGTGTTTTCTTTAAATAGTTTTGGTACTCGTCGGCTACACACGGTATGTGTCCGTTTGTGTCTGCCGGCAAGGTTTTGCCAAAATAAGCTTTTTGCCTGTTTTTTTTGTCCTGAGAGTTTGCATTATGGCAAACGGTAAGCGCAACAAAACAGCATAAAACAGCAGCGTATTTTTTTATCATAGTTTAGTAGTTTTTAAATAGTTAAAACAAAAATAAACTATGATGTTAAACTTTTATCGTAAAAGTGGATTTTTATGATGAAAGATTTGATTTTTATGACAAAAGCCTAAAAATGCTGTTTGTTGATTTTTTTCCATTTTTTTGAAGAGATAAATCCCATAGCCGGATAGAGAAATGCGGCAATCAAAAAAATATAGGGAACCGTGTGTCGTCCTTCAAGATAAACTACATAAGATATTACCAGCAGGGCCGGAGCTTCTATAAAGTAGCAGGATCTTCTGGCTTCTTTTGGCTTTATTCGTAGCGGACGCCATAACAACATTATTACCAAAACCAGAAGGCCGAAACTAAGAAGTATAAAAGCAGGGAAGAAAATTTGTTTTGTTAGCTGGTCATATCCTTTAACTAAGATTATGGCAGTTGTTAGAAAGTGAAGGAATGTTTCTGTTTTCCTGAGTACTTTTTTCTTCATGTTTTTGGTTTGTACAAAATTAACTCAGGTGTTGTTTGATTACTGTTATGTGAGGGTTGTATTTAAGTAAACAAAAAAAAGCCCCTGTAATAAACAGAGGCTGATTTTTATTTAGTTGGGAGATAATTAAATCAGGAACCTAACCAGTTCTCCGCTTTTAGTAATCATTTCTACACGAACCCTTTCGTTAGCTTTTTTAGAAGAAAGAATTTTAGAAACGGTTTCAATATCTTTTGCTTTGTAGTTACCAATGCTTAAAATAATTCCGTCTTTAAGTTCATTGTAGTATGGCATAAGGCTTTCGTCGTTAATTTCCTTAACCTTAACACCATAGTTTATTTTATACTGTTGTTTTTCGCCATTGCTTATATCTTCCAGCTCAAGACCGTTGTATTTAAACGTATTGATGTCATTTTTAGAAAGCTTAACCGGGAGGGTAAGTAATTCTCCGTCACGATGAATGCCTACATTCACCACGTCATTAGGGCGTTTTGTTCCGATAGCGTTGTTTAAATCGGCAAAGCTATTTATAGTGCGTTCATCTACCTTCACAATAATGTCACCTTTTTTAAGTCCGGCCTTTTCAGCGCCCGAATCTTTAATAACATCATTAATGTAAAAGCCCTGTGTTTCCCTAACACCAAGTTCTTTTGACGCATAGCTGTTCAGTTCGCCACCTTTTACACCCAGTACACCACGCTGTACATTACCGTACTCCATAATATCTTCAATAATCTTACGGGTGATGTTTGAAGGTACAGCAAAAGAGTATCCTACATACGATCCCGTCATTGATGAAATCATGGTGTTAATGCCTACAAGTTCGCCTCTGGTATTTACCAGTGCCCCACCGCTGTTACCCGGGTTTACGGCAGCATCGGTTTGTATGAACGACTGTATACCGTCGTTACTAAGGTTACGTGCCTTTGCTGAAACAATACCGGCAGTAACGGTAGAGGTAAGATTGTAGGGGTTACCTACGGCCAATACCCATTCGCCTACCTTAATATCATCTGAATTGCCAAAAGTGGCAAAAGGCAGTTTCTCGTCGGCATCAATTTTAAGTAGGGCAATATCCATATTTGAGTCGGTTCCTACCAGTTTAGCCTTGTATGACTTATTATTGTTTAGTGTTACCTCAAGCTCACTGGCATTTTGAACTACGTGATTATTGGTAACAATATAACCGTCTTCGGTAATAATAACACCCGATCCCGTACCTATCTGTGGTTGTGCTTCCCTTTGCCCGTAGCCAAAGAAATAGCTATATGGATTAGACGGGGCTGTGCTGTAGGAAACATTCTTGACGTGTACAACAGTGTGTACAGCTTTGTCTGCCGCAGCGGTAAAGTCGCCTGTTTCCGGCAGGTAATTAACATTTTTAGCAAAATTTGTTTGCGAAGGAGCTACAGATAATTCAGAACCAACCGGTGCATTTTTGTCAAACACCAGTTTGTAAGCTCCTAAGGTTATGGCACCACTTAAAAGTGCCATAAGGAATAAACCTGAAATTCTTTTCATAATCCTTAACAGTTTTTTTAATTTTTGTGGTAAAAATTTATTGTGTTACATAAGCGAGAATCAGCCTTTCCTGTTGTCGTTAATATTCGTATTTTTGTCAAAATACCTGTAAAAAATGCAATACACCTTTTACAAATATCAGGGAACCGGTAATGACTTTGTGATGATTGATAATCGCAATAATTTATTTCCCAAAAATGATACCAAACTCGTTGCCAGACTGTGTGACCGCAAATTTGGCATTGGGGCCGATGGCCTCATTTTATTAGAGAACGATAAAGATGTTGATTTTCGTATGGTGTATTATAACTCCGACGGAAATGAAAGCTCTATGTGTGGTAACGGAGGAAGGTGCCTTGTAGCATTTGCAAAAATGCTGGGCGTAATTGACGATGAGGCCAACTTTATAGCAACCGATGGTTTACACTATGCAACGGTTAATGATAAAGGTATTGTTTCATTACAAATGAAGGATGTTAATTCGGTATCTATATACGAGCATTATGTATTTATGGATACAGGATCGCCACACCATGTGGAAATTGTAGAGGGACTTGATACTTTTGATGTGAAAAAAGTAGGTTCATCCATTCGTTACAGCGGACTTTATGGTGATAAGGGATCTAACGTAAACTTTGTTAGTCCGGTTGGAGAAAACACTTTTGACGTTCGTACTTACGAAAGGGGAGTGGAAGATGAAACACTTTCCTGCGGAACCGGAGTAACGGCAGTAGCAATAGCTATGAATGTAACAGGGAAAACAAATGCTAACGAAGTAACCCTTAACACCCAGGGTGGTGAGCTTAAGGTTTCATTTAAGCACGAGGGAGATCGTTTTAATGATGTGTTCCTTACCGGGCCTGCAACATTTGTATTTAAAGGAGAGATAGAATGGTAACACTTCAGGGAGATAATGTATTTTTAAGGGCTCTCGAACCGGAGGACCTTGAGTTTATATACAGTATTGAGAATAATGAAGAAGTTTGGGAAGTAAGTAATACCCAAACCCCATACAGTCGTTTTTTGATACGCCAGTATCTTGAAAATGCCCATCAGGACATTTATGAGGCAAAACAGCTAAGGCTTGCCATTTGTGAGAAAGAAGGTTTTACAGCTTTAGGACTTATAGATTTGTTTGATTTTGACCCAGTGAACCAAAGGGCAGGTATTGGTATTATAATACGAGATGCCGAAAACCGAAATAAAGGCGTGGGTAAGGAAGCGTTAGGTTTACTTATTAACTATGCATTCAGTAAATTGCAATTGCATCAGTTATATGCAAATATTGATACAGATAATACAGCAAGTATTTCTCTTTTTACTAATTTTGGCTTCAAACAGATAGGGGTTAAAAAAGACTGGAACAGAATAAATAATCAGTTTAAAGACGAAGCCCTGTATCAGTTAATAAACAAACAATAATAAGTTATTTACATTGAAACTAAGAAAAATAATAGGGATATTCTCCCTTGTGGCTATTACCGCAGCCAGTATATATGCCTATTCTATTTATAAGGATATTTTTTCGCCTAATACCGCTTTCTCCGAAAACAGCGTAGCGATATACGTACCAACCAATTCTACTTATGAAGAGGTTGAAGCAATTGTAAAGCCTTATATTGAAGATATGGAGCGCTTTAGGATGGTGGCCGAAAAGAAATCCTACGTAAGGAATGTTAGAGCAGGTAAGTTTTTTTTTAGAAGAGGTATGAACAGTAATGAGATAATAAACTCATTACGCCAGCCGGTTCCTGTAAAGTTATCGTTTAATAATCAGGAAACACTTCCTGATGTAGTGGGAAGGATAGCACAACAGATAGAGCCTGATAGTCTTGCCTTATATAATGCCTTTACTGATAAGAAATTTTTAGAAGATAACGGTTTTAATGAAGACAATGTGTTAAGCATGTTTATTCCTAATACCTATGAATTCTTTTGGGATGTTAGCCCGAACAAGTTCCGCGAAAGGATGGCAAAGGAGTACAGGAAGTTTTGGAATAAGGACAGACTCGCAAAAGCAGAAGCTTTAGGGCTTACACCGCTGGAGGTTTCGGCACTGGCTTCAATAGTGCATAAAGAAACTGTAAAGGCAGATGAAAGACCAAGAGTAGCGGGAGTTTACTTAAACAGACTTAAAAAAGGGATGAAACTGGAGGCTGATCCTACGGTTATTTATGCTGTGAAAAGAGAATCAGGCGATTATGAGCAGGTTATTAAGCGCGTGTATTTTAAACACCTTGAGACCGATTCTCCATATAATACTTATATGTATGCCGGTATACCACCGGGGCCTATAGCTATGCCCGATATATCTGCTATAGATGCGGTACTAAACCCGGAACAACATAATTACATTTATTTTTGTGCAAGTGTAACTAATTTTGGTTATCATGAATTTGCGGTTACAGGTGCGCAACATGCCAAAAACAGACAAAAATATGTAGCCTGGGTAAACAAAATGGGAATTAAATAACCATACTTTATCGGTTTAAAACATAAAACCCCGAAAGCAATAAAACGTTTTCGGGGTTAATTATTAGTTAAAAATCAAAAAAAATATTCTCTTAAAAACAGTTTGGTATGGTTTTTCCTTAACACTAGTGTTTGCAGGTGTTACAGAAAATTCTGTCTTAATCAAACCAGCAAATCTAATGTTAAATTTAAAGCAAAGGGTTAAATTATTGTAAATCAATCTAATAATTTTTGTTATCTTTGCCGCCGAGAAATTTCACGGGGTGACAGACTGTGAGAAATCAACATTTATGATAAAAAAATGGAGTTATTTTTTAGGGTTATCCCTTTTTATTGCAGTAGTAAGTTCTGGATTTAAAACTAACGATGCAAAACAATTTGGCAGAATAGAAGGTTTTCACCTTGCCGAAGATGAAATTACTAACTATACCGTGCCAACGGTTGATGAGACAGCCAAGATAAATTATAACTTTCCGTTCACAGGGAAGTCGTATATTGGCTTTAAACAGGCGATAGCCATTAAAGAGTCGCAGGGACTTTATAAATTAGTAAACCCTTTTGGCTATATGGGAAAATACCAGTTTGGTAAAAGTGCCCTTAGAGCTGTAGGGATTAGAGATACTAAAAAGTTCCTGAACAGCCCCCAACTACAGGAACGAGCTTTCAAAGCATTACTTTCTAAAAATAAGTGGGAGTTGAGAAAAGAGATTAAACGTTACGAAGGAAAAGTAATCAACGGGGTTAAAATTACCGAATCAGGATTACTTGCCGCAGCTCATTTAGGAGGGGCAGGATCGGTTAAAAAATACCTTAGAAGTAACGGTACACAAGGTTTTAAAGATGGTTTTGGAACTTCGTTAAGAAGCTACATGAAAAAGTTTGGAGGTTATGATACCTCAAACATCATTGCAAATCCAAATCCTAAAGTAAAACTGGATTAAGAAGTAAAATTACACCACACAAAGCTCTGAGTTATCAGAGCTTTTTTTTTGCAACTCACTTATTAAATCGTTAGTTCTTTTAATCTTGTTACTCTGTTCGTTTAACATGGAGTTGATTTTGTTAATCACTCTCCTGTTGTTACACCTTCTTATTTTAAGCAATAAGGGTTTTGAAAGGTTTTGGGAATATTCTTTTTTCATTTGATGCAGGTACTCGCCACAGCTAATGCCGGGAAGTATAGGCTCTTCAATAGCGTCATGTGTAAGTATGTAATCGCTTAAGGAGTCCTGTACTTTAAGAAAAGTATTTTGTGTTCTCCTGTATTTAGTGAGCAGTTCAAGCCTTTCCTGTCTATACATCGGTATTTTATTTATGATGTATATAAGAAAGATCATTAGGAGCAGAGCTCCTGCTACTATTTCAAGTGGGGTGTTCATATAACTTACTGGTTAGCAGTTGCTAATATAGTGAAACATTTTTTTTTAAGAAAAAATTAATATTTAAATTTCAGATATTTTTTTAAAAAGTTAAACAACTATTCAAAATAATATCATTTCTCTGTAATATAGTTGGTATTTTTGTGAAAAAATAAAAGTAGTAATTTTACAGTAAAAATAAGATTAAACTTACATATAATTTCTTGTTAATGAAATATTTTGATGTTGTAGTGGTAGGTAGTGGGCCTGCGGGAGCCGGTGCGGCGTTTAAACTGGCAGAAAAAGGATTGTCGGTGGCTGTTATTGAAAAAGAAAAATTACCACGATATAAAACCTGTGGAGGAGGCTTTGTGTACAGGGGGCGTAAAATGTTGCCATTTGATATTAGTGAGGTGGTAGAAAAGGAGTTCTCTCAGGTAGATATTTTAATCGGTAATGAATTCCATCTTATAACCAACAGGGATGAACCAGTTATAAGTATGGTAATGCGTGATACTTTTGATGAGTTTCTTGTAAAAAAAGTTACAGAAAAAGGAGGGATAGTTATTGATAACTGTAAGCTTAACGGGTTAAGAAACGAAGATGATAAGGTGGTTTTGTCTACTACAGTAGAAGAAATTACTGCGAGGTTTGTTATAGCTGCTGATGGTGCTTTGAGTCCTACCGCAAAAATGGCGGGATGGGATAAAGATACTAGGAAGTTAATACCGGCGCTGGAATATGAGGTAGAGGTTTATGAAGCTGATTTTGAAAGACTGTCTAAAACGGTACGATTTGACATTGATGCTATTCCGGGAGGGTATGCATGGAGCTTTCCTAAAAAAAATCATTTATCTATCGGGGTAGCTTCCAGTAAAAGGACAAAAATAAACCTTAAGCAGTGGTATCAGGATTATCTTGTAACATTAGGTATAGAACAGGTAATTACAGAGTCCCAACATGGATTTCAAATACCTGTATCACCACGAACAGATGGTTTTGTAAAGAATAATGTATTTTTAGTGGGTGATGCTGCCGGTTTTGCTGATCCGGTTACAGCCGAAGGTATCTCTAATTCGATTTATAGTGGTTTGCTGGTTGCAGAGGCTATAATTGAAAGTGATTTTGATAGTAAAACGGCCGAAGAGCTTTATTTGGCTAAGCTTAATGAGAAGATGTTACCTGAGATAAAAACCGGTTTAATGCTTTCTAAATTTTTATACAGTCAGCCTAAAATAAGAAACCTGTTTATGAAAAAGTACGGACAAAGATCATTTGAAGCTATGACCGATGTATTTATGGGTAAAAGATCCTATCCTACAGATGTGATGCAAACTTTAAGCAAAAGAATAAAAGGGATGCTTTTTTCATAAATAGCCTGCTTTTATTCTACAATAAGTAATAAATTGCAATAACCATTATTTATCTATGATATAAGTAATGGTTATTTTACTTTTAGCAAAACTAACTACAATTAATGAGAAGAATATCGGCAATACTAAATCTTCATGAAGGAGAGGATAACAGGGAAAAAATTCTTGAAAGCATTAAAAAGAATATTGAGTTTAAAGGAGCAAATCTTTGGATTTTAGCCTGTGCTATTATTATAGCTTCGGTAGGATTAAATGTAAACTCCACCGCAGTAGTGATTGGAGCCATGTTAATATCTCCGTTAATGGGTCCTATAGTAGGGGCTGGTTTTGCACTGGGGGTTTATGACTTTACGCTTTTAAAAAGATCATTAAGAAACTTATTAAATGCTACAGCTGTAGGTTTAGTTTTTTCGGCTATATACTTTTTAATAACCCCTTTTAAAGACGGACAGTCAGAGCTTTTAGCAAGAACAGCACCTACCATTTACGATATTATAATAGCCTTTTTTGGTGGTTTAGTAGGTGTGATAGCGGTAACAAGGGTAGAGAAGGGTAATCCAATACCGGGTGTAGCAATCGCAACAGCGTTAATGCCGCCATTATGTACTGCAGGGTATGGTTTAGCGACTTTCCAATGGTCGTTTTTTCTTGGGGCTTTCTATTTGTATTGCATTAATTGTGTGTTTATTGGTATAGCTACTTTTTCGATTATTAAATATCTAAAGTATCAACCAAAAAAGCAGGTAGACGAGAAACAACAAAAAAGGGTAAAGATGATTATATCTATATTAACCTTTATAATGCTTCTTCCGGCAAGTTATCTGGCTTATTCTTTATATATGGAGCAGCAGTTTAAAAAGAGTATAGATAATTTTATTGAAAACGAATTTTCCGATAGGGGGTATACTGTTGTGTATAAAAAAACCCGATTTAGCACTACACCAAAAAAACTGGAGTTGGCTTTTTTGGATAAAAGATTTGAAAAGAAAGAAATAACAGGTTTACAGGAAAGGATAGATAATAATAAGTATATAAAAGGTACAGAGCTTATTATAAGGCAGGACAGTACCGATAGGTTTAATGTTTTGAAAGGGGATATTCTTAAACAGATTAAAAGCAATGAGAATGAGGTGAGCCAAAAGGATTTAAAAATTGTTCAGCTGGAAAAACAAATTGCCGCTAATACTTTTGATAATAAGAGGTTTTTAAGGGAAGCCAAATCGCTATTTCCTAACATAAAGTCATTCTCGGTTTCGCATCATGATATGGCTACTGCAAAAGACAGTATTGTAGGTATAACAGCAGTATTGTATGAAACACCGGAGGAGGACCTGAGTGATGAGGAGAAAGTAAAACTCAGAAACTGGTTAAATGAACGATTGTCGGTCAAGAATGTTGAGATATTCAGGAAGAAATAAAAAATAAAAAAGGAGAGTTTTAAAACTCTCCTTTTTTATTTATGCCTGTTGAGGTATAGCCTCTTTCTTTTTCTTTTTACTGTAGAAGTTAAGTAATGCAAATCCTATTATACCAGAGCATACAGATGCTACTAATACGGCAAACTTAGCTTCGGTTTGCAGTGGTACGCTATCCTTAAATGATAGTAGGGCAATAAATATAGACATGGTGAAGCCAATACCTCCCAGCATTCCTAATCCCAGTACGTGAGTCCAGGTTGTTTTTTCAGGGAGTTCGGCGATCTTAGCTTTAACCGAAATGAAGGACATAAGGAAAATCCCTATCGGCTTACCTAAAAACAGTCCTAATACAATACCTAAACCTACATTACCTGTAAGCCCTTCTACCATTCCGTCTACAAAAGTGATATTGGTATTAGCGATGGCAAAAATAGGCATGATTAAAAAGTTTACCGGTTTAGCCAGTGCGTGCTCCAGTTTTTCAAGCGGAGATTCTTTGTCATCAGGAGTAGTAGGTAGTGTTAATGCTGTAAGAACCCCTGCAATAGTTGCATGGATGCCTGAGTGGTGTATTAGGTACCACATTACCATACCCGGAATGATGTAAAAGAATATATTATGAAGTCGCATGCGGTTAAAGCCTATCATAATAGCATAAACACCTGCTGCATATATAAGGTAGTCTAAGTGTAGGTTAGAGGTATAGAAAATGGCAATAACCAAAATAGCCATAAGGTCGTCTACAATTGCTAGTGCAGCAAGGAAAACTTTTAGTCCGCTAGGTACTTTATCTCCCAGTAATGAAACAATACCTAAAGCAAAAGCAATATCGGTAGCCATAGGTATACCCCATCCGTGAACAGCAGGGGTGCCAGCGTTAAATAACGAATATATTGTTGCCGGTACAACTACACCACCAATGGCTGCAAGTACAGGTAACGAAGCGTGGCGGATGGAAGAAAGTTCTCCCTCTATAATTTCCCTTTTGATTTCAAGTCCTACCAAAAGGAAGAATATAGCCATAAGTCCGTCGTTTATCCAGTGGATAACCGAGAAATCCAGATCTATACTTTCGGTTTTAAACCCTACTACGGTGTGCAGGAATTTTTCAAAGCCCCAAGCTAAAGGGCTATTTGCGATTGCCAGTGATATTACTACACAAATAAGGAGGATAATACCCCCTCCTGATGAAGAATTAAAAAATTCTTTAAATGTCTTTAGGTTAATGAGTTTTGCCATATTGCAAAAATACAAAATCGTTGAATTTTGGCAGGTAATTTTAATGGTATAAAAACTAATATTAACATTTTTTAACAGGAATAGTTTTTAATTGGCTTTTTAAAGAGTTATCTTGCGTTTTTTCTAATTTTAAACAAAAAAGAATGATAAAAATTCAAAAATATCATCCAAATGAATCTATGAATAATGAATTACAAAAAGAAGTTGTTAACTTTTTGTACAAAAGCCTAGAACAGTATGGAGACCCTGAGGATGATATTAACAAAGCAGTTAATTATGCTTTAAATAAGAATAATGAGAAGAATAAAACCACAGGCGGACTTGTGCTTACGGCCAGGCTTGAAGAAAACAACGCTATAGTAGGTGCTGTGGTGATAAATGAAACCGGAATGGGCGGTTATATACCGGAAAATATTTTGGTATACATCGCAACAGATCCAAACCAGAGAGGTAAAGGTATTGGTAAGAAACTAATGCAGGAGGCACTTGAATCCAGTAACGGAGATGTGGCATTGCATGTTGAACCCGATAATCCTGCGAAAAGACTTTATGAGAATCTTGGATTTACAAATAAGTATCTTGAAATGAGATACAAAAAAACAATCTAATGGCTTTTATAACACTAGATACAAAAAAATTAAAAAAGAACTTTAACTATTTAAACTCGTTTTTTAAAGAAAACAACATATACTGGTCGGTTGTTACAAAAATACTATGTGGTAACAAAGACTACCTTACCGAACTTCTTAAAATGGGAATCAGTCAGTATTCTGATTCCAGGATAAGCAACCTTAAAACAATCAAGGCAATTGATGGGAATGTAGAGACTATTTACATTAAGCCACCTGCAAAAGGCGCTATTAAGGATGTGATAAAATATGCCGACATCAGTATGAATACTGATTTCAGGACTATTGAAATGCTTTCTAAAGAAGCCCAGAAGCAGGGTGTTACCCATAAAATTATTATTATGATTGACTTGGGGGAACTGCGTGAGGGTGTAATGCGTGAAGACTTTGTAGGTTTCTATTCGCAGGTTTTCCAAATGAAGAATATTGAGATTATTGGCTTGGGTACAAACCTATCCTGCCTTTATGGTGTTCTTCCTAATAACGATAAACTTATACAGCTTAGCCTTTATAAGCAGTTGGTAGAAGTTAAGTTCAATGTAAAAATCCCTTTTATTTCAGGAGGTTCCTCGGTAACGATACCATTGGTTAAGCAGGGGCTTATGCCGGTTGGTATAAATCACTTTAGAGTAGGTGAAACTCTTTTTATGGGTACAGATGTTTACAACGGTGAGCAGTTTGACCACATGGAAAATGATATCTTTAAGCTTTATGCTGAAGTTATTGAGCTGTATGAAAAACCTATGATTCCCAGTGGTGAAATGGGAACGAATCTTGAAGGGGATACTTTTGATTTTGACGAAAACAATCAAGGTAAGACCTCAATACGTGCCATTATAGATATAGGGCTTCTGGATATAGATATGAAGCATCTTGATACTACTGATACCGATATTAAATATGCCGGTGCTACATCTGATATGGTGGTGCTTGATTTAGGAGAGAATCCTAAAGGGTATAAAGTAGGAGATTTAGTAGAGTTCACTATGGACTACATGGGTATCGTGCGCATAATGAACTCTAAGTATATTGAAAAACGTATTGTTTAATTATGGATATCGGTCACTACTTTATAAGTAGGATCTTCCATAATGTTTACATCAATAACGGCTTCGGCATTTTTTAATAGTCTTTTACAGTCTTCACTAAGGTGTCTTAAATGAACAGTTTTTCCTGCTTCATGATACTTTTTAGTGATACCGTTAAGGGCTTCTATTGCCGACATGTCTGACACTCGACTTTCCTTAAAGTCGATAATCACTTCCTGCGGATCGTTATCTATGTCAAACTTTTCGGCAAACACGGTTGTGGAGCCAAAGAAAAGTGGTCCGTAAATTTCATAATGTTTAATGCCATTTTCATCTATATAGTGCCTTGCGCGTATGCGCTTGGCACTTTCCCATGCGAATACCAGTGCCGATATGATAACTCCTATTAATACGGCAAGGGCAAGGTTGTGCATAAAAATGGTAATAAGAGCTACCAGTATACCGGTAATAATATCTGATTTCGGCATTTTGTTGATGATACTGAAACTGGCCCACTCAAAAGTACCTATTGCTACCATGATCATTACTCCGGTAAGTGCTGCCATTGGGAGTTTACCTATAACAGGGGCACCAACAAGTATAATAACCAATATGGTTAATGATGCTATGATTCCTGATAATCTGGCTCTTGATCCTGCCGAAAGGTTTACTAGTGTTTGAGCAATCATAGGGCATCCACCCATCCCGAAAAAGAATCCGTTAGTAATGTTTGCAGCTCCCTGTGCTAAACATTCCCTGTTGCTGTTTCCTCTTGTTTTAGTAATCTCATCTACAAGATTAAGGGTTAGCAGTCCTTCGGTAAGACCTACTGCTGCCATAATAAGAGAATAAGGAAATATTATTTTAAGAGCTTCAAGGGTAAAAGGTATTTCCGGTATGTGAAATGGTGGGAAACCTCCCTGTACCGATGCTATATCTTCAACAGTTTTTGTTTCGATACCAAAACCTATAACAACTAAAAATACCACTATAATAGCGGCCAGAGATGCCGGTACTGCTTTAGTGATTTTAGGGAATAAAAGTACTACGGCGACGGTAAGTGCCACAAGTGCCCCCATGATAAATAGCGGAGTTCCGTTAAGCCAGCTTTCTCCGTTTTTAAACTGTTCCAGCTGAGACATAAAAATAATAACAGCAAGCCCGTTTACAAAACCATACATAACAGGTTGTGGTACCAGCCTGATAAACTTTCCTAGTTTAAAAAGCCCAACCGTTATCTGTAATACTCCGGCGAGGGCAACTGCTCCAAAAACATATTCAATTCCATGCGATTGCATTAGGGCGATAAGTACTACTACTGTTGCACCGGCACCACCCGATACCAGTCCCGGGCGTCCGCCAAAAACCGAGGTGATAAGCCCCATAATAAAGGCAGCATACAGTCCTACAAGGGGAGGAAAGCCTGCCAGTATCGCAAATGAAAGCGATTCGGGTATCATGGTCATGGCAACGGTAAGTCCGGCAAGTATTTCGTTTTTATAATTTACTTTCTGTGAAAAATCAAACAGGTTGAAAATTTTGTTCATTATAAAAGTGTTGTATTTTAATAGATTAGCGCAGGCTGCGGTTTTAGAAGGCGCAAAAATAGGGCTTTTTTTGCAAACCGTTTTTATGGGGTAGTATTACAGGTTTTCTTAATCAAAAATTAACGTTGAAATCGTTTTTTGTAATCTCTTTAATCGTAATATTGCAATATATAAATATAATAATATGGGAGCTACTAAATCAGATCAGTTTACAAAAGAGCAGAACGAGCTGGCTTCTTTGGCAAAAGCTTTAGGGCATCCGGCACGTATTGCCATTATAGAATACCTACTAAAGGTTGATTCCTGTATATGCGGTGATATAGTAGGAGTATTGCCACTGGCACAGCCAACGGTATCTCAGCATTTAAAAGAGCTTAAAAATGCCGGACTTATAAAAGGAAATATTGAAGGGACAGCGATTTGTTACTGTATAGATGAAAAAGGATTTAAAAAAATAAAATCGTTTTTTGACCATATTACAGTGTCGCTTTCCAAAAAGAAATTTGATTGTTGTTAATTAAAATGAATGCATATGAGGTTGTCTGAAATCAAAACAATACTTGAAACGGTCGAAACTGTAAATTTCCGTTTCCCGGACGGAGGCTATGTACCCGAACATTTTCATGTAACAGAAGTGGGTGTTGTAACCCGCAATTTTATAGACTGTGGCGGAACAGTAAGGAAAGAGGTTGTGGCTAATTTCCAGCTATGGGATGCTAACGATTTTGAACACAGGCTTAAACCTAAAAAACTACGTAATATAATTGCGCTTTCAGAACGAGTACTCGGGATGGAAGACAGTGAGATTGAAGTGGAATACCAAGGAGTGACTATTAATAAGTACGGACTTGATTTTGACGGGAAGGATTTTGTTCTTATCGTTAAAAATACGGCCTGCCTAGCAGAAGATGCCTGTGGTATTATCGAAGCCCAAAAAGAAAATGAAGTTAAAAACGAGCAGTCCTGCTGTACACCGGGAGGAGGTTGCTGTTAATTAAAATAAGATGAAAAAAATTTTAGTATTATGTACGGGCAATAGCTGCCGTAGCCAGATGGCGCATGGTTATTTAAAATATTTTGCCGAAGGTAGGGCAGAGGTTTATAGTGCGGGTGTGGAAACACATGGTGTTAATCCAAAGGCAATTGCTTTTATGAAGGAGGATGGTATTGACATATCCGGGCATACGTCTAATAACGTGGAGGAGTATAGTAATATAGACTTTGATTTTATTATCACGGTTTGTGATAATGCTAAGGAGAATTGTCCGTTCTTCCCCTCAAAGGCACAGCGTTTTCACTATAATTTCCCCGATCCGTCAAAATATGAGGGAACTGAAGAGGAGATAGCTGCCGAGTTTAGGAGGGTGCGTGGTATGATTAAAACTTACTGCGAAGATTTTATAAATATGATGGCCATATAAAGAGTGATATTTTCTGTCCTTTGCCGGTAAACTTTTAAGTGTCGTTTAGGGTCTACAAATGGTAGAGGCAGGAAATATTATTCTATAATACTATGATGTATGAGTGTGAATAATTGTGCTCCGGCTGCCGAAAGGAAAAAATTAGGTTTTTTAGACCGTTATCTTACTCTTTGGATTTTTACTGCAATGGTCCTTGGTGTAGCTATAGGCTACTTTTCTCCTAATGTTGAAAGTTTTATCAATTCGTTTTCAAGTGGTACAACAAATATTCCGCTTGCAGCGGGGTTAATTGTTATGATGTATCCTCCGCTTGCTAAAGTGAAATATGAAAATATAGGTAAGGTTTTCAGAAATACAAAAGTGCTAGGGGCTTCCCTTTTGCTTAACTGGGTAATTGGGCCTGTAGTTATGTTTGTACTGGCGATTTTATTTTTAAAAGGTTATCCTGAGTATATGTCGGGACTTATTTTGATTGGTATTGCCCGCTGTATTGCTATGGTAATGGTTTGGAACGAACTTGCCGAAGGTAACAGGGAATATGCTGCGGGGCTTGTGGCTTTAAACAGTATTTTTCAGGTGCTATTGTATAGTATATATGCTTATGTGTTCATTACGCTTTTACCTCCGCTGTTTGGTATAACCGGACTTGAGGTTGCTGTAACAATGGGTGATATTGCCGAGAGTGTTGCTATATATTTGGGTATTCCGTTTGTGGCGGGTATAGCATCGCGTTATATATTAATTAAGTTGAAGGGTGAAGAGTGGTTCAATAATAAATACATTCCGTTTATATCTCCGTTTACCCTTATAGCTTTATTGTTTACTATAGTAGTAATGTTTAGTCTTAAAGGTAAACTTATTGTTGAAATCCCAATGGACGTACTGCGAATAGCAATACCGTTATCCATATACTTTGTGATAATGTTTGTGGTTAGCTTTTTTGTCGCTAAAAAAACAGGGGCAGACTATAGTCAGTCTGCAGCCATATCATTTACAGCGGCAGGTAATAACTTTGAGTTGGCTATAGCTGTAGCGATTGGAGTATTTGGAATAAACAGCGGTCAGGCTTTTGCTGGAGTTATTGGTCCGTTAGTAGAAGTACCTGCTCTTATAGCATTAGTTAACTTAGCTTTTTGGATAAAGAAAAAATATTTTGGAGTTTCTGCGTTAAATAAATAAGTTTATTTTTATGATAAAGTACCTTATTTATGGAGAAACCCGAATTTCCGTTAGTTGATATATACGACTCTCATCATGTAGATTTGATTCCTGAGGAGGAGAACTTAAAAAAAGCTCCTGCTACAGAACTTCTTATAAAAGATAATCATTCCCTTTTATATGATAAGGATGGTAATATATGGCGCTATTTCCTGAAATCAGAATTTTTTGAAGATACACTGGTAAACAGGGTAGTGGCACATACCTTATACAATCCGGACTTTGAAGTAGAACCTGTTTGGGAACATGCCGGAGAATATCATATTGAAGACCTTAAAGATGAGGTTTTAAGATGTATAGATTATGATGAAGGTATAATTACCCAATATGAGGAGGCTGATATAATCCAAAAGGAAATAAGTATCTGTTTCTCTTTTGAAGATGTGGTTGCGGTTTTAAATAAATATGTTTTTGATGTTGACGAGGAGTTAATCCTTGCCGAACAAAAACGAAGGGAAGAAAACGACTATTAGTCTAAAACTTATGAATTATAAAAATGCTCGGTCTGTTATGCAGGTCGGGCTTTTCTTTTTTCCATTGTGCTACCGTTTTTGTTTTTATGTACTCTGTAGGTAGTGTAATATCGCAGGCGATACATAAATGAGTAGAAGGTTGCAGTATTTGAAGTATATCTTCAATAAGTTTATTGTTTCTGTATGGTGTTTCTATAAAAAGCTGTGACTGACTTTTCTCGTTAGAAAGCCTTTCATAGTTTTTAAGAGCATTTTTCTTTTCACCCTTATCAATAGGGAGATAGCCATTAAAGGCAAAGCTTTGCCCGTTCATGCCCGATGTCATCATGGCAAGTAGTATGGATGACGGACCTACAAGTGGTACTACCTGTATCCCTTTTTCGTGTGCCAGTTTAACAACGGCAGCGCCGGGATCGGCTACACCGGGGCATCCGGCTTCACTCATTAAGCCTACGTTAAAACCTTCAAAGCAAGGTTTTAGGAAATCATCATATTCATGAGCTTCGGTACGTTTGTTAAGTACAGATAACTTTAGATCAGGCTGTTTTTTAGTAGGTAGTATGGCTTTGATAAAACGGCGGGCCGTTTTTTCGTTTTCCACGATATAATGGTCGATAAATTCAACAGATCGCTCTACCGTTTCCGGAAGCACTTCTTTTGGATTGGCATCAGGACCAAGAGGTACGGGTAACAGGTATAGTTTTCCTATTGTTTTCATTAGGCGTTATCGTTAATAAGTTTGCTGGCTACAATCTGGCAGGCTTCATCAAGCATATCATATACATTGTTAAAACCTTCAGGACCTCCGTAATAAGGGTCGGGTACATTAATGCTTTCTCCCGGATGTAATGCATCCATCATAAGGCTTACTTTGGTTTTAGCCTTATCATTTGGGGCAAGTTTTAAAACATCTTTAAGGTTAGAGGTGTCCATAACAAAAATATGATCAAATTCGGTAAAGTCGCTAACCTTAAACTGTCGGGCCCTTTGGTGTGTAATGTCTAATCCGCGTTCTCTCGCAGTTGTTACCGAACGTTTGTCCGGCAATTGACCTACGTGCCATCCGCCTGTTCCGGCAGAATCTACCCTAAACTTATCAGATGGAAGCTTAGATTGTAAAATACCTTCAGCCAGGGGAGAACGGCAAATGTTTCCCAGGCACACCATTAAAACTTTAACGGGCATTATATCGATAATTTTTTGTTGATATCGTCAACAAATTTACGGAATTGCTTGTCTGTAGAAACCAGGTTGTCAACCGTTTTACATGCGTGTAATACAGTGGCGTGGTCACGGTCTCCAATTTGGGAGCCGATGTTTGCCAGTGAAGCCTTAGTGAACTTTTTAGCAAAGAACATAGCTAACTGACGCGCCTGTACTACGTGACGTTTTCTGGTTTTTGACTGTAATGTGTCTATATCCAACTGGAAATAATCTGAAACTACTTTTTGAATGTAGTCTATAGATATTTCTCGTTTTACATTTTTTACAAACTTTTCCACTACCTGTTTTGCAAGGTCTATGGTTACTTCACGCTTATTGAAAGATGATTGTGCTATTAATGATATGATAGCGCCTTCAAGTTCGCGAACGTTTGATTTGATGTTTTTGGCTACATATTCCACAATTTCTTCCGGCATATCTACACCGTCACGGTATAGTATGTTTTTAAGGATGGAAATCCTTGTTTCATAATCCGGTTGGTGAAGCTCGGCAGAAAGGCCCCATTTAAAACGGGATAAAAGCCTTTGTTCAATATCCTGCATATCTACAGGAGCCTTATCTGAAGTAAGGATAACCTGTTTTCCGTTTTGGTGCAGGTGATTAAATATGTGGAAGAAAACGTCCTGTGTTCCTGTTTTACCAGATAGGAATTGTACATCATCTATAATAAGTACATCTATCAATTGGTAAAAATGGATAAAGTCGTTTCTTGTGTTTCGTTTAACAGAGTCTATATACTGTTGTGTGAAAATCTCTGCAGAAATGTATAAAACCGTTTTCTCAGGGAATTTCTCTTTTATCTCCACACCAATAGCGTGTGCAAGGTGGGTTTTACCCAAACCTACACCACCAAATATAAGTAGCGGATTGAATGAAGTTCCACCGGGTTTGTTTGCTACGGCCATACCTGCCGAACGTGCCAACCTGTTTGAGTCACCTTCAAGGAAGTTGTCAAAGCTGTAGTTAGAGTTAAGCTGGGATTCGATTTTTACGTTTCTGATTCCCGGTATAACAAATGGGTTTTTAAGTTCCGGGTTTTTGTTTTGTAACGGTACATCTACTTCCTGTGGTTTAACAGGAATACGGTTAGCACTTGGTAGTTGTTCGGTGAACGGTTGTTTGTTACCGTAAGTGTTCTCCATTTTAATTTTATAGAGTAACTTTGCACCGTTTCCAAGTTCTTTTGTAAGGGCAACCTTAAGCAGTTTTACATAGTGTTCTTCCAGCCATTCATAAAAGAATTTACTGGGCACCTGTATGTAAAGAGAATTATCAGCCAGTTCTACTGCTCTAATCGGCTCAAACCAGGTCTTGTAGGCCTGCTCCTGAATATTGTCCTTTATGAATGCCAGACAGTTCTCCCATACCGATTGCGCAGTTTTAGTCATATATCTGAAAATTAAATGTTTATTATTGGTTGTTTTGCAAAAGAAAAAACAGAGAATTTTACTCCTCTACGGGAGAACAAATATGTAAACAATTTTTTTTAAAAAAAAATGGTTTGCATATTGATTTTTTTAAAAAAATATTGTAAGCGAATTTAAATAAAAATTAAAACAAAATTAACAGTAAAAAAATATGAAAATTCATGAATTTAGTGTAAGGGTCAGATATGCTGAAACCGATCAGATGGGGGTTGTTTACCACGGTAACTACGCTCAGTACTTTGAAATGGGGCGTGTAGAATGGCTTAGAAATCTGGGACTTACGTATAAGTTTATGGAGCAAAACGGTGTTATGTTACCTGTTGTCTCCTTGTTAATGAATTACAAAAAACCAGCCCGATATGATGATTTGTTAACAGTTCGTACTATCTTCAAAAAACAGGAATCTGTGAAGATAGAATTTGACTACGAAATCCTAAATGAGGCAGGTGAGTTATTAACAACCGGCAACTCAGTTTTGGTGTTTGTAGACATGAAAACAGGTCGTCCTGTTACTCCTCCCGGCTATGTTGCCGAGAAAATGCAATTAGTTAAAAATTAATTAAATTTAACAGATTGTTAAATTACACACAAACTGCAAAACCTAAGTCAGACTTCCTTGATTTCTATCTCGTATAAACTGTTAAATGCCTCAAATACCATTGGGGCATTTTTCTTTCGGGTACTAATCGTTACTTCACAGTCCATCTCCATTTTTTGAGCGACTATGTTTAGGTTCTTTTCTTTAATAACGCGCATAACCTTGTTCATATTATGGTAACCGAATTTAATTTGGTAATGAACATCGATTGTTTTCTCTATTATCTCCGATGCTTCCAGTGCCATTTGTGCCGAAGTACGGTAAGCTGTTATCAGTCCGCCCACTCCAAGTTTTACTCCGCCAAAGTATCTGACTGATATAACCAGTACATTCGTAACATCAAACGATTGTATCTGTCCGTATATGGGCATTCCGGCGCTATTGTTAGGTTCGCCGTCGTCGTTAGCGCGATAGTATAGTTTTTTCTCATCAGTACCCAGTTGGAAGGCATAACACCAGTGGCGTGCCGAATGGTGTTGCTTTTTAATGTTTTCCAGTATGGATTTTACCTCGTCTTCACTGGTTACGGGAAAAGCGTAACCGAAGAACTTACTGTTCTTTTCCTTGAAAAGTGTTTCTTCCGATGGGGCTGCGAGTGTTTTGTAGGTGTCTTTTTCCAAGAGATTAGCTAATTGGCTGCAAAGGTATTTTATATAAAACGGAATTGCAAACCATGGTAAAATTGAGTATACTTGTGTGTAACTAACTTAATTTAATTATGAAAAATCATCTTACCTTTTTACTTGTTCTTTTTACCTCGTTTATTGTTAATGCAACCACATGGGATGAACCATGGCAAAAAGAGATTATCCAAAAGTCTGACTGTTTTGTTTACGGGAGTGTTATTAAGGTTAACGATACCGTTGTTACTGTAAATGTTGTGAAGTCTTTTGGGAGGGTTTTGACAGGTCAGATTAAAATAGACGGCTTTTTTATGTTGGAGTTATGTAGTATGAGCGGAGGGCATGGGCCTGAACTTCATTTTAAAGAAGGTGATGAAGGGTATTTCTTTTTAAAGAAAGGTGATAACGGTAATTATATGATACCAACTCCATCGTCAGGTTTTGATATAATTGTCGATGGTTCTGTACATGCAACTTACAGGCATACCTATCATCAGGCAGCGGTTGATCCTAAAGTGTATGAAATGACTTATTCCCAAATTTGGAACTATTATCATAACAAAAAAGTAAATGATGTTGAAGTTAAAAAGTTTATAGAGGAATATCTTTCAAAACCGGTTGCCGGCTTTGAGGAGGATGAACTTGATTTGTTTTTTAATCAGCATGTAGCTTTGGAAACGGCTTATCTGTTAAATATTCCGGTTGATTTTGATACGCTTAAAAAGTTTGCCGAGTCTGAAAATTATCATTCCCAAATATCAGCAATGCGTTGTATGGGGGTGCAAAACACTTCTGAAGCAAAAAAATATATTATCACTTATATTCAGCAGGAAGATAAGAGTTCTTTTTCAAAAGTTATGGGTATAGAGGGGCTTATAGCTTCGGGCGATAAAAAATATATAAAGCAACTGATAAATATAAAAGACAAGGTGAGTGATGAGGAAACAGGATTTGGCGGAAACATAATGGATCCAAGGGTGTGTACTTCGGTTCCGTCTCCAAGAATGGCTATTGAAATGATTGCAGAGGGTTAGTTTGATGTAAGCCTTTGTTTTTTGTATTAGTAAGTAAAAAATAATTTTCAATGAGGATAGCTCATATTAAAAGTAATAATGATTATTTCTGGTTGTGCATCCCGTTGAGGGATAAAATAAGGTTTGAATCCAAACTGCTGGCAATGGAAATAGAGTTTCATTTTGATGAGAGTTATTCGATGCCCGAAAATGACATAAGGTATTTTTTTAGGGAAGAAGATTCAGGCCGTGTTGAAGATGCTTACCGCAGTTGCCGGATAAGGGTTGTTTCGGCAGATAAAGGGTTGGTAAGTGTTTCCAAGCCTATACGACTAACCCGATTTTATATAAAAGTGTCGATTATAGTAGTGGTAGTTTTTATAATAGTTTCGTTGTTATTAACGCTCTTTACGGGTTAAATTGTTTCCTATTTCGGTATCTGTTTTATTTTTTTCGGTATCCGCTATATAATTTTTACTTTTACGTCATCACAATCAAATCAGATGGATTCAATTTTAAAAGTAAATAATGTTGTTAAGCAGTATGGTGATTATACAGCTTTAAACAGCGTTTCCCTTGATGTTCCCAGAGGTAGTATTTACGGACTTTTAGGTCCTAATGGCGCCGGGAAAACCTCACTTATAAGAATTATTAACCAAATTACAATGCCCGATAGCGGTGAGATTTTACTCGACGGAGAAAAACTAAAGCCGGAACATGTTGCCCATATAGGTTACATGCCTGAAGAAAGAGGGCTATACAAAACCATGAAAGTGGGTGAGCAGGCACTATACCTGGCACAGCTTAAAGGGATTTCCAAAGAGGAAGCAAAAAAACAGCTGGAATACTGGTTTGATAAACTGGAAATAAAAGGCTGGTGGAATAAAAAAATTCAGGAACTTTCTAAAGGTATGGCACAAAAAATTCAGTTTGTGGTTACGGTGCTGCACCAACCTAAACTGTTAATATTTGATGAGCCGTTTAGCGGTTTTGACCCTGTTAATGCTAACCTTATTAAAGATGAGATATTGGAGCTTCGTGACAAGGGGGCAACAGTTATATTTTCTACCCACAGGATGGAAAGCGTGGAGGAGATGTGTGATCATATTGCGCTTATCCATAAATCCAATAAACTTATTGAGGGTAAACTGCACGATGTGAAAAAACAGTACAGAACCAATACTTTTGATGTGGGGATTGCACCCTATAATTTCCAGCAGTTACTGGCCGATATCAATACGAAATTTAAAACAGAGAAAGCCGATTTTAAAACGCTTGACGACGAACTTAAACTGGCTGTTACCCTGCCACAGGGAGGCTCTCCACGTGATTTGATGCAGTATTTAATGCAGCACGGTGAGGTAACCTATTTTGTAGAGAAGATACCTAGTGTTAACGATATTTTTATTCAAACCGTAAGTCAGAAATAGTATGAGCCTATCCCTTATTATAAAAAGAGAATTTAATGCCAAGGTGCGAAATAAGTCGTTTATAGTAATGACTTTTTTGAGTCCGTTGCTTGTTGTGGCAATGGGGTGCCTTGTTGGTTACCTGGCAAGTGTAAATGGTGACGAAGTTAATAAAGTAGCCGTTTATGATAAAGCAGGTTTACTGAAGTCGGATTTTGAAAATACGGATTATACTGAATATACTGACCTGTCTGGCATGTCGCTTGAGAAAGCCAAAGAAAAAGCATCTGAAGGTTATTTGGGACTTATTTATGTCCCAGAAGTAGACAGCTTGCCACAACTGGCCAATAAGGTGGAGTATATTACTAACGAAACACCAAACCTTGAATATGTTTCGGAGATTGAAGGTGTGGTAAATAGTAAGCTTACCAAATACAATTTGAAGCAGCTTGGGTTTGATTCTGACAAAATAGATAAGGCTAAAACCAAATCGAATATTCACCTGAGTAAGTTTAGTGGTGAAGAGACATTTAAGGAAGGAAGTATTCTTAAAATAGCTTTGGGAGGTTTATCGGGCTATCTTATCATGATGTTCGTTATTATATATGGTAATATGGTAATGCGAAGCGTTATCGAAGAGAAAACCAATCGTATTATAGAAATCATTATATCATCGGTTAAGCCATTCCAGCTAATGATGGGTAAAATTATAGGTACATCACTTGCAGGAATATTACAATTTTTAATATGGGCCATATTGGGTCTAACCCTGTTTTTTGTACTTAACATGGTATTTGGAGTGCAAATGGGAGGCGCAGCAGCCCAACCTGAAGCTGCTGCTGCAACACAGGAAGCAATGAGTAGTGTACAAATATACCTGTCGGAGTTTGCAAAACTTCCTCTGGCTACCATATTTATTTCGTTTTTACTGTATTTTATAGGAGGGTACTTCCTCTACAGTAGTTTTTATGCTGCAATTGGTGCTGCTGTAGATAGTGAGACCGATTCTCAGCAGTTTTTACTGCCTATAATAATGCCGTTAATGCTTGGGGTTTATGTGGGAATATTTACGGTTATAAGCGACCCGCATGGTACTGTGGCAACCGTATTCTCCATGATACCGTTAACATCGCCTATTGTAATGCTTATGCGTATACCTTTTGGAGTACCTATGTGGCAAATAATAGTTTCACTACTTATTCTTTTTGGAACCTTTTTTGCAGTGGTGTGGTTCGCCTCAAAAATATACCGCATCGGTATACTTATGTATGGCAAGAAACCAAGCTATAAAGAAATATTTAAGTGGCTTAAATATTAATTTTAAAATCAAACAATCAACGAGAGTATGTCTAAAATACTTATTATAGAAGACGAAGCGGCTATCCGCAGGGTATTGTCAAAAATACTGGCAGAGGAGAACGATTCGTATAAAATTGAAGAAGCCGAAGACGGGCAGCAGGGTATAGAGAAAATCAAGGAAAACGATTTTGATCTTGTACTTTGTGATATAAAAATGCCTAAAATGGACGGTGTTGAAGTACTGGAAGAGATAAAAAAAATAAAGCCTGAAATTCCGTTTGTAATGATATCCGGTCATGGTGATTTGGAGACGGCTGTTCAAACTATGCGTTTAGGAGCGTTTGATTACATTTCAAAACCACCTGATTTAAATCGTTTACTTAATACCGTACGTAATGCGCTAGACAGGAAAACACTGGTAGTAGAGAATAAAAGACTTAAAAAGAAAGTAAGCAAAAACTATGAAATGATAGGGAACAGCGAACCTATAAACCTTATTAAGGATATTATAGAGAAAGTTGCCCCAACAGATGCCCGCGTACTTATTACAGGGCCAAACGGTACAGGTAAGGAGCTTGTGGCACACTGGCTGCATGAAAAGAGCGAGCGTAGTGCTTCTCCCTTTATTGAGGTGAACTGTGCGGCTATACCAAGCGAGCTTATTGAAAGCGAACTTTTTGGTCATGTTAAAGGAGCATTTACCAGTGCTGTGAAAGACAGGGCAGGTAAGTTTGAAGCTGCTGATAAAGGAACTATTTTTCTTGATGAGATAGGGGATATGAGTCTGCCTGCACAGGCAAAGGTACTACGTGCCCTTCAGGAAAACATGATACAAAGGGTAGGTGCCGAAAAAGATATTAAAGTGGATGTTCGTGTAATAGCGGCCACGAATAAAGATCTTAAAAAGGAAATTGAAGAAGGACGCTTCCGTGAGGATTTATACCACCGTTTGGCTGTAATTTTAATTAAGGTTCCGGCACTTAATGACAGGAGGGACGATATTCCTGAACTAATAAGCCATTTCTCCGGTAAAATTGCTGCAGAGCAGGGTACGGCTCCAAAATTATTTTCGGATTCTGCTGTAAAACTGCTACAGGAGTACGACTGGACGGGTAACATCCGTGAGCTCCGTAATGTGGTAGAGCGCCTTATTATTTTGGGCGGTGGGGAAATCTCTGAAAATGATGTAAAACTTTTTGCTAGTAAATAAATGACGGACCATAATTGCTGGTCAACGATATTATGTTTTTAAAGAAGATATACGAAAAACTCGCGCAGGGAGTGGAGCAGGCAGGTTTTACCGAGCCTACCGAACTGCAAAAAGAAAGCTTTGGTACTATTAAAAGTGGTGCCGACTGTGTGCTGGCCATGCCTAATGGCGGAAGTAAATCCACAACTATTGTTATTAACGTAATCCAAAAGCTTCAAAAAGCATTTGAACAGTCTCCGCGTGCCCTTATTGTGGTACAGGATAAGGAAAAGGTTCAGGAAATGAAGGAGATGTTTGAGGTACTGGGCAAGTATACCAATTTAAGGGTTTATGGCGTGTATGACAAGAGCGACATTGACGAAGATAAAAACCAGATATCTGTAGGTATTGATGTGCTTATTGGTACACCAAATAAGCTTAACGATATGTTTGGTGGTGCCGGTTTTGATGTAAACCAGCTTAAAATGTTTATAGTTGATGATACCGAGACATTGCTTAAAAACCGACAGGAGCCGAAAATTAGCAGGATTTCTAATAGTATAGCCAAGGTACAACGTATCTTTTTTACCGATGTGATTACCGAAAGGGTAGAGATACTGGCCGACAGGATTATGGTTGAGCCTTATTTCTTTGAGTTTGATGATGAGGAGGAAGAGGCTGATGAGAATTAGAAAAGATGAATACATTTAAGATTTATGAATATACAGAAAAGGCTTCGGGCCTTTTCGGTTTTTTAAGGCGGAAAGGCCAAAAAGCTCCGCTTGGGGAAATCGTTTTTCATAATGATAAAATAGTAGTAGCCGGTAAGGAGATTCTTCTTGCTGAATTACAACAAATACGTATTCCTGTATTTCATGATTATTACGGTAGAAATGATAGAGGTAACACTTCTCAGGGTGATAATAATTTGATAGAGTTGCTGTTGATGGGCGGAAATAAAGAGACGTATTACTTTGCTTTGAGTGAGCGTTATGAAGTACGCAGTATAAAAGACCAACTCATAACTTACTATAAAGCAGGGAAGTTTGAGTTTGATAACCTTACCCTGGTTTTAGGACTTGAAGATTATAATGCCGTACTTAATTTTAAGAGAAGTCTTACTAGTAATAATTTAACTTAAAATGGATAAGAAGTTTAAAACGAAAACAGGTTATTGTCATGTGCTTCCAGACAATATAGTCCTTACAAGAGATGGAGTTTTAGGTGAAATATCAAAAATTGCCGTTGGCAATACAATGACAAGGAGTATGATTATATATTCACTTTTTTTAGTTTATCTTATTTATAAAGTAGTAACGCTATACGCAATAGGCGATATGGTAAGGGCTATATTTCATTTAGCAGTTGCGGTGTTATTGTTTTTTGCGTTGCTTAAAAGGGTGAATAACTCTGCTACTCCTGTAATACCAAGAAATAAAATAAAAGCAGTTACGTTTAAAAAAGCAACAGCTTTAACCAGGGCCTATTTTTTAATTGATTTTGAAGATGAGAAAGGCAAACTTAAAAAAAGAATAATCATGTTACCGGGGTCTATGTCGGGAGGATATGAAGCTGCAGAGGGCGCCGTTAAAATAATGCAGGAAGAAAAGCTTATTGCCTAAAATGCCGTATCTTTAAGTAAAAACATAAAGCTATGGCATTAGTAAAAGTATATTCCGGTAGTGAGATAGAGGTAGCCCCGGTAAAAGCAGTATTAGAGGAGGCAGGTATTAACCCTGTTGTTAAAAACAATGTACAGTCGGCTACCCTTGCAGGGTTTGGTTCATTTGGTCAGGCTATGGAACTCTATGTAGAGGCCTACGAGGCCGATAAAGCCAAAACACTTATAACAAACTATATTAAATAAAAAGAATGCTTCCGGTAAAAGAAACCCAAAGATTACTATTTAGGGAATTAGAGCTTACAGATGCAGAAGCCATGTTTGAAATGGACTCTGATCCTGATGTGCATTTGTATTTGGGTAACAATCCCGTTAAAAATATTGATGAGGTAAAATTCGTTATAGAGAACCTACAATGGCAATACAAAACCTTTGGTATGGGGCGTATGGCAGTTGTACTTAAGGAGACAAATGAGTTTATAGGTTGGGCAGGGTTTAAAAGAGAACGTAATGTAAACGGACATGAGGTTTTTTGCGATTTGGGTTATCGTTTTCTTAAAAAACACTGGGGTAAGGGATATGCCGGTGAATCGGCTAAAGCCTTTGTGGAACACGGCTTTAATGAAATGAAACTGGAAAAGATAAATGCCTATGCTGATGCTGCGCATACCGCTTCACGCAAGGTACTTGAAAAGGCAGGTTTGCAATATATAGAAACTTTTGATCTTGATGGTGTTGAAGAGGTATGGTATGAAATGCTAAACCCAAATATTTATGCTGAAAAGTCTTAAACTTATAATGATTACATTACTTTCTTTTTTCACATTACTTTATTTGCTGGCTGTAACACTGCTATATTTTAATCAGGAGAAAATTATATTTCCTGCCGAAAGGCTGTTGCAGGAGTATGAGTTTAAGTTTGAAGGAAAATTTGAGGAACTTTATATTTCGATGAGTGATAATATAAAGCTTAACGGCCTCCTGTTCAAAGCCGAAAATTCCAAAGGACTTATTTTCTACCTACACGGTAATGGAGGTGCATTAGATTCATGGGGAGATATTGCATCTACCTATACCAATTTGGGTTATGATATTTTTATACTGGATTACAGAGGTTATGGTAAAAGCGAAGGCTATATAGAAAGCGAAGATCAGTTTTTTAACGATGTGAAAAGATCATATGCCGAACTCCTTAAAAGATATAACGAGGATAATGTAATTATTATGGGGTACAGTATAGGCACCGGATCGGCAGCCATGCTGGCATCACTTAACAACCCAAAATTACTTATATTAAAAGCACCTTATTACAGCCTTAGTAATGTAATAGACGGCAGAGTGCCTTTTATGCCAGAATTTTTAAGGAAGTATAAATTTGAAACCTATAAGTTTTTGGAGGATGTAAAATGCCCTGTATATACTTTTCATGGTACTAAGGACAAGGTGATACCTTTTTCCAATTCAGAAAAGTTAAAAGAAGCATTTCCAAATAAAATAGAACTAACTACATTACAGGGAACTGACCATTTGATTAATGGCGATAATAGTGTTTATAAAGCAAAGCTTGCAGAGATATTGGCAGACTAATGTTTTGTTTTTTGATGTTTTTTTCTTTTTTCAAACAGGTAGCCTATAATAAGGCCTACTACTATCCAAAAGGGGATGCCCAATAGTATTTTGTGGTAAGAGAGTGTTTCGCCGTCAATTATAGGGAAAATAATCATGGCTATAATGTAAAGCACTCCGCCCCATACGAGTCCGGATCTTAACCATCTTTTCATGACTTCTTATTTTTGCAGGATTAATTTACTAAGAAAGGTACGATTATTCCTTTAACTAAGCAATGATGGGCTGGAAAAGAAATAGTTAAATGTAAATTTAGAGGGTAGTTTTTTTCTTTACTGTAGTCTTTTTGGCTTTTATCGAGATAAATGAAAAAAGAAATCCTCCCATAAGGTATCCTAACAAATCGGTTAAATTATATAATGCAAGGAAGTCATTAAGCTCAAATACTTTTACTAAAAACGGCAACAGAATAAATTTCCACAACCCTATCCATACAAAAAGGCATAATATTCCTGTTAACCAGTTTTTTGATTTATTCATCTATTTGTTTTTTAGGTCCTTTTTTTCTTGAAAAATAGCCAAACAGTAACCCGAATATTATCCATAAGGGAAACATGAAAATGCATTTTTTAATGTCAATTTCTACACCGTCATATAGCGGAAAACCTATGTTCATTAAAAAGAACATAAATATTCCCCAGCCTATCCCAAATTTCATCCAACTTTTCATGCTTATCCGTCTATTTGTTTTTTAGGACCTTTGTTTTTTCTGTGATTGTAATAACTAAAACCTAAGCCAAAAATACACCATACAACAAAGCCTATTATAATTCTTAAAGGCTTAAGGGTTTCTTCACTCATTAAAGGGAAGACTATATCTAATAAAAGGCTCATTATTAATGCCCATGTAAAACCCTGTACTATCCAGTTTTTCATAAGTTATTAGTTTGGAGTTTTAGTGTTTTGTTTTTTTAACGAATACTTTACCCAAAAAAAGCTGGCAGCTATCCATACCGGTATGCCTACAATAACCCTAGTTTGTAAAGGTACTTCATCATTTATGCCAATAAGAGGGAAAAGAAAAGTGGATATAGAGAACATAAGTACAAAAAATATAAGTCCTGCTATAATTTTTTTATTCATTGTAAAGTGTATTTGTGACAATAGCCAAATATATGTAAACTTCTTAATCTAAACAAAATGTGTGTTGATTGTGTAATTGCCTAATTATCCTATCTTTGCGGCTTCAAAAAAATACCTCTATGATAACTGTAGATGCGCTTTCGGTACAATTTGGCGGTACCACATTATTCAGCGATGTTTCTTTTTCTATAAATGAGACAGATAAGATTGCCCTTATGGGTAAAAACGGGGCAGGAAAATCAACATTGCTAAAAATAATAGCAGGAGTTAACAAGCCTTCAACCGGAGCTATATCGGCACCAAAAGGGACTGTTATAGCTTATCTTCCGCAGCATTTACTTACAGAGGATAATGCTACGGTTTTTGAAGAAACATCAAAGGCTTTTGCTACTATCTTTAAGATGAAGGAAGAGATTGATGCCTTAAATGAGGAACTTACCGTTCGTACCGATTATGAGTCAGACGAGTACTATAAGATTATTGAAAGGGTATCTGAGCTTAGTGAGAAGTTCTACTCTATTGAAGAGGTGAACTATGAGGCTGAGGTAGAGAAGGTGCTTATTGGTATGGGCTTTAGCCGTACCGACTTTACAAGACCTACATCTGAATTTAGCGGTGGATGGAGAATGCGTATTGAGCTTGCTAAAATACTGCTTCAAAAACCGGACCTTATCCTGCTGGATGAGCCTACTAACCACATGGATATTGAGAGTATACAGTGGCTGGAGGATTTCCTTTTAAACAGTGCTAAAGCGGTTATCGTAATTTCTCACGACAGGGCTTTTGTTGATAATATTACTAACCGTACCATAGAGGTTACTATGGGAAGGATATACGATTATAAAGCGAAATATTCACATTACCTTGAGCTTAGAAAAGACCGCCGTGCACAACAGCAAAAGGCGTATGATGAACAGCAGAAGATGATTGCCGAAAACATGGAGTTCATTGAGCGTTTTAAAGGGACTTATTCTAAAACCTTACAGGTACAGTCGCGCGTTAAAATGCTGGAAAAACTGGAGCTTGTAGAAGTTGATGAGGTAGATACATCGGCACTAAGGCTTAAGTTTCCGCCATCACCACGTTCGGGTCAGTATCCTGTGGTGGTAAATGAGCTTTCAAAATCATACGGTGATCATGTAGTGTTTAAAGATGCTTCGATGGTTATTGAACGTGGACAAAAACTAGCCTTTGTAGGTAAGAACGGTGAAGGTAAATCGACCATGATTAAAGCCATTATGGGAGAGCTTGAGTTTGAAGGAAGCCTTGAGGTAGGGCACAATGTACAAATAGGATACTTTGCGCAAAATCAGGCATCGCTTTTAGATGAGAACCTAACTGTTTTTGAAACGATAGACCGTATTGCTGAAGGTGATATTCGTACCCAGATAAAAAACCTGCTTGGTGCGTTTATGTTCAGTGGGGATGATACAACCAAAAAAGTAAAAGTACTATCGGGTGGAGAGAAAACACGTTTGGCTATGATTAAGCTATTACTTGAACCGGTTAACGTACTTATTCTGGATGAGCCTACCAACCACCTTGATATGCGTACTAAGGATATTATTAAGGATGCTCTTAAAGCTTTTGACGGTACATTGATATTAGTATCGCACGACAGGGATTTCCTTGACGGACTGGTGACTAAAGTATTTGAGTTTGGTAACAAACGTGTTAAAGAACACTTTGAAGATATTAAAGGTTTCCTTGAACTTAAGAAGATGGAAAACCTAAGGGAGATAGAGAAATAATATTTCTATTACATTATATAACAAAGGCAGGATTTAATCCTGCCTTTTTGGTTATTGTACCATATTTACGAGTCGTATAAACTCGACTTTATAGCCATCGGTATCATTTTTAATACCTTCTTTTGCGAGTTTCTCAATCTTTTTAGACGATTTACTTGGTATAAGCTCAGAGTCCCTTAGTTTAAGCCCAAACCACGCTACTGATGCGGCAAACTTAAAGTCGGCAGAAGCTTTATCGAGTTCAACAGGTTCGTTTTCTATAACCAGTTCTGTTTCGGTACTCTTATTGCCATCCGGTTTTTTGTGCCTTAATTTAACTGTTGCGAGTTCATCTTCATATTTGCTTTTCTCTTTTGCCTGTTGGGTATACTTCAGTTTTGAATCAGGGGTAAAGTAATCACTTTCCACACCAACCGGGATTATTTCATATAAAGCCGTAACGGTATGTCCGCTACCCAGTTCGCCGGCATCTATAGCATCATTTTCAAAATCCTGATCCCTTAATTTACGGTTTTCATAACCTATAAGCCTGTACGACTGTACATGTTTAGGATTAAATTCAATTTGTATTTTAACATCCTTAGCTATAGCATACATAGAGCCTTTAAATTCTTTTTGAAGAAAACGATCGGCTTCCTGCATGTTGTCTATATAGGCATAGTTACCATTCCCCTTATCTGCCAATATTTCCATTTTGGAGTCCTTGTAGTTACCCATTCCGTAACCAAGGCAGGTAAGGAACACACCGCTTTCTCTTTTTTCTTCAATTAGGGTTTGCATCTCCCTGTCGGAAGAGTCTCCTACATTAAAATCACCGTCGGTAGCCAGTATTACACGATTGTTTCCGCCTTTAATAAAGTTTTCCTGTGCCGTTTTGTAAGCCAGTTCAATACCCTCCCCACCGGCAGTACTGCCACCTGCCGATAGCTCATCAAGGGCATCAATTATTTTTGTTTTTTCACTTCCGTTAGTTGAAGGCAATACCAGTCCGGCAGCACCTGCATAGACCACTATTGCAATTTTATCTTCAGGGCGCATTTGGTTAACCAGTAGTTTCATAGACTGTTTAAGCAATGGTAACTTATTGTCATCACTCATAGAACCACTTACATCTATAAGGAATACAAAGTTAGAAGCCGGTAATTCGTCCATTGGTATATCTTTACCTTTAAGTCCTATTTTAAGCAGCTTGTGGTCAGGATTCCAAGGGGCGTCACTATATTCTGTATTGATAGAGAACGGTTGTTTGCCTTTAGGCTGAGGATAATCGTATTTAAAGAAGTTTATCATTTCCTCAACACGAACCGCATCTTTAGGTACTTTTTGTCCGTTGTTTAAAAAGCGTCTTATATTAGTATAGGAAGCATTATCAACATCAATAGAGAAAGTAGAAAGCGGATTTGTAGTAGGATTTTCAAACTGATTTTCCTCAAACATATTATAGCTCTCGCGGTCTACCTGTATTTTAGACGGATCTAAAGGTTCGTTTTCCTCTTCGTCCTCTTCAATAATTTCGCGGGCATATTCTCCCTGTTTTGTTTTGATAACCACAACACCGTTACTTCCTCTCATACCGTATAACGAAGTTGCACCGGCATCTTTTAAAACCCTGATGTTAGCCACATCATTTACATTCATATTCTTTACGGTCTCCTCATCTACCGGCATGCCGTCAAGGATGTAAAGGGGAGTGCTGTTTCCGCGGGTTGTAACAACGCCCTGTAGCAACGCCCTTTTCTCTGAGTCTGACTGATTGTCTAAAGCGGCTGTGTTCAGCTCTATAGTTGTACCTTTTACTGTAGTTATAACAAGTACACCGTTAACACCTTTGTCTCCGTAAGCCGATATTGCATCCTGGTCTTTAAGTATTCTAATTGTAGCAATATCATTTTGATTTAAATTCCTGAAGGTATCTTCGTTAACCGCTACTCCATCTACTACATACAGAGGTGCTATACTGGTTTTATCAGCTATATTTAAAATAGCTGTATATGTTTGCTGATCTGTTTCAGAAATTTGTCCCGGTAACTCACGAAACTGAATTCTTCCGTTAGATAAGGTGTCATATTCTATATCGTTAGAGGTTACTACTGAAGCCTCTTCTTTATACATATTTTTACGTAAATAGTCCTGATTGTTTTGAGAACCCTTGTCAGCTTTACTTGTTAGAACGCTTACATAACTTGTAGACTGCTTGTCCCCGTCTCTGAAAATACGTTTTGAATTGGCTTGACTTTCTCTGTTTTTACGGGTATAGACTTTGTTTTGTTGGGAATTCATATCTACATACCCACTTTGCATACTTATATTGTCTATTGAATTACTGTCTTCAATTTTTACACCTGCCACTCTTCCCTGTAAACTTTGTGATATGTTAGTGTTTATATTCTGCTCTTCTATGTTTGCTACAGCCATTGCAGATTTAGCTACAGTAGTAACACGGTATACATCTTTAACAACTTCATTAAGCTGTATACCTTCGTTTAGCTGTACATTTACTTCTTTATTGTTCTCTTTAAGAGCTACAGTTTGGCTGCTGTACCCAACAAAGGCGAAGTCTAAAGTGTCTCCAACTTTAGCAACGATGGTATATTTACCGTCTAAATCGGTTTGAACTACCTGATTGGTGCCTTTTATATACACATTTACAGAAGGAAGCGGTCCCGTTTCATCACTTACAATTCCCGTTATAGTGTCTTTACCAAAATAAAGGCTGTTAAGGTGGGTGTACTTATCCTTTGAAGGAACTATAAATTCATTTAAATTCTCGTTTTCAGGATCCTGTAGGGCTACGTTACTATAGGCGGTGGCAGAATAAGAACTATCATCCTTTTTAGGTGTTATTTCTCCTTTTACCCGAAATTCTCCTTTGTCGGTTCTGGTATTCCAAACTATTGCTTTTTTCGTTACAGGGTCAAAGTGTATGGAATCGGCTTCTATTGTATAAGTTGTATTGTTTCCTTCCCCTACAACCACTTCAATTTTTTGAGTATCCCTTACTGTTGTTGGGTTAAATGTTTCCTCTACTTTATTGTGGTCTATAGCGGTAACCTGTGTTTCGGGGTTTAGTTCGGGTTCTGTAGGGTTAGCGTGTTTTTTAAAGAACTGACCACCTATAGCTAATAATATTAGCAACATGGCAGCAATCCCGCCATATCTCCAAAAAACAAGGCCTCTTGGTTTCTTTTTGTGGTCCAGTTTTTCTTCAACCCTGTCCCATATCGCTTCCATTCGGTCAAAGCCTTTGTTCTCGACTTTTCCGGCAGCGTTTTTAAACTGATTATCTAATTTATTTTGATTTTCCATAGCTGTTTTCATTTTGATAATAAACACTGTTTATTAAATCTTTTAATTTACTGCGGGAGACATTTAATTGTGATTTCGAAGTCCCTTCTGTAATATTCAGCATTGCAGCTATTTCTTTATGAGAGTAACCTTCTATGGCAAAAAGGTTAAATACCGTACGGCAACCTTCAGGAATGTAGTCAAGCAGTTTTAGCAGGTCTTCCTCTTCGAGACTGGCCGGTTCGTTTTGCGAAGGCTCTGCCGCTGTGCTCATGTCTTCAATATAAATATTAAAGTTTACCTTCCTTTTTAAAGTTAAAAGACACTGGTTTATGGTTATACGCCTTGCCCAGGCCTCAAAAGCCTTAACTTCTTTTAACTGATTGAGTTTTGTGAAAATGGTATAAAAGGCATCGGCCACTGCCTCTTCTATTTCCTCTTCACTCTTTAAATACCTTTTGCAGGTGTGGTATAGCTTGGGTGCCATAAGTTCATACACCTGCCTTTGGGCATTTCGGTGCATGTTCCTGCATGCTGTTATGAGTTTTTCGTCTATCACAATATGTCTCTTTGTTTATATAGAGCAGAAAAAACAGTTAAAGGTTGGGAGAGAGGTAATTTTTTGTTTAAGGTTTCAAGTTTCATGTTGTAGTTAAACACGTAACTAATAGCCCGTAACATAAAACTATTTATCAATAGTAAGTTTATATATGTCAGATTCGGTTGCATCACTATCGGTATCTTCACATAAAAGGAATTCCAGTGATTTGCCCTTGTCCTTGTATAGGGTAATACCCTCAAACTTATTCTTGTTCGATATTATTTGGGTAAACTCCACCTTTACAGTCTCGATATCAATACAACCTATAAGTGAACCAGCCACTTCACCATCAAGATAAGTAGAGCCCGACTTTTCAGCAGCAGCAATAAAGTATAGTTTATCACCTACTTTAACGGCATCGGTAAAACTGGCCTGAGCACCGTTTATTTTAGGCAGGGTAATAGGGTTGTATATAATCTGGAAATAAATTTCGTTAATATCACCATCCAGTGTAAACAGTCCGTTTTGCTGTGCAGGTCCATTACCACGCTGAAACAGGTACCATATAGTTCCGTCGTTAACCGCAGCTTCTATATTAAAGTCTTCCGGACTAATCTCTCCAAAGCTCTGCATACCAAGGTAAAGGTCGGTCAGATCTGTAGGTGCTTGTGTGGTCTTGGTTTTAAAGTTGTAATGGGCAAGGCTGTTTCGGTTTTCCTTTAGCCCCGAACCCGAACCAAATATATATAAGGTGTTATCAAGTTTAGTGATAGCTTCAAAGTCCTGCTTGTCTTTTTTAGGGATGTTTTCAAGCGGACCAGTATAAGTGCTGTCGGCAAGGGATATCTTGCTGGTGGTTTTGTCGGTCATGTTGTATTCATACAGCATGTTGCTGTTGTCTGAAATAAGGAATAGCGAATTGTCGTTAAAAAACAACCCTGATGCAGAGCCTATTCCCATAATGTGTAACAGCAGTTCCAGCTTAAATTTTTGCATAAACTTGTGTTTTTGTTGTAAACGTATTGTTGTTTAATTTCTTACATTTATAAAGATAAATATTTCTTCGCATGGATATCAATACCGACGATTTTAAAGTAACCGAAACTTTTTCCATAAGTAAAGCGCCTACAAATATAGAACTGGAACTCTCAGCTAAAAAGAAAATAAAGAAAATTGAGAAAACCGGTAAAAAACTGGGTAAGCTTCAGGATAAGATGTATGCCAATAACCGCTATAGTGTTTTAATATGCCTACAGGGTATGGATACTGCCGGTAAGGACAGCCTTATACGTGAGGTATTCAAAAACTTTAATGCAAGGGGAGTGGTGGTGCACAGCTTTAAAACGCCAACATCAAACGAATTAAAACATGATTATTTATGGAGGCATTATATTGCCCTGCCACAAAGAGGAAAGTTTGCTGTTTTTAACCGTTCTCATTATGAGAATGTACTGGTAACCCGTGTGCATCCCAACTATATTTTAAACGAAAACCTTCCCGGCGTGGATAAAGAAGAAGATATAACTGATGCCTTTTGGGAAAGCCGTTTTGAACAGATTAATAATTTTGAGCAGCATTTGGCCGAAAACGGAACCATAGTACTTAAATTTTTCCTGCACTTAGGGAAAGAAGAGCAAAGACAAAGACTACTGCGCAGGCTGGAAAAGGAAGATCACCTTTGGAAATTTTCTGCAGGAGACCTTGACGAAAGGGAATTGTGGGATACTTATCAAACCTATTATGAGGAAGCAATAAGTAAAACCAGTAAGCCTCATGCACCTTGGTTTGCTATTCCTGCAGATGATAAAGAAACGGCGAGGCTGCTTGTAGCAAAAACAATATTAAACGAACTTAAAAAATATGATTTTAAAGAACCCGAAGTAAGTGATGATGTACTGGATAATATTGCCTTATACAGGGTAAAGTTACTTAACGAAAAGCCTTAAAAACATTAAAGCCTGTAACTTTTACATTACAGGCCTTAATTTGGTCTACTTAGGTTATTTATTAATTATTTTGGTGTTTCAAAGTTTAAATCCGTAGGCTACCCTAAAGGCAATCTGGTCGGCATGAAAATCGTTCATTCCTTCATATCTCAGGCTAAGGTCAATAAAACTGTTGGCATAACCTATACCCGGCGACCATAAAAAGGTGGTTTCGTTGTAATCGTTTGTTACAGCAAACCCGGCACCTGCCTCACCTAATACATAAAATCGGTCGCCCCACACAAAGGCTTTAAAACCGGCTTTAGCAGGAATAAATCCAAGATCTTTTATTTCATCCTCTCCAAAAAGATGCGTATAACCCGTTGTAAGGGTTAGAGAGGTTTTTTGAGAAAGATCATATTGTAATCTTGCATCGCCTCCCAAGGCAAAATTGAAATAATCTCCGGTTACTGCCCCGGCGTTAAGACCAAATCCTAAACGGAATCCCTGGTCGTAATTTGTATTCTCATTTACCTGTTGTGCATGGCTCGCTCCTGTAATTAGCAGAATGACAGCCATTAAAAAATGTTTCTTCAACTTCATATATCATTTTGTTACGATTATGAAGCAAAATTAACGCTTCAAATATAAAAATATTTTTAATATAAGGTTAAAAACTGTTATTATTTTTATTTTTTTAACGCTAAATTGTTTTTATGTTGATTTTTAGTGTATTAGGTGTTCTTCTTACTTTTGCAGAAAATTTAAAGCGGTGAACTTAGCGCAATACACAAAGGAATTCTCTTATAATATAAGGCTGGCCTATCCGGTAATACTGGGTATGCTGGGGCATACCATTACAGGTATTATAGATAATATAATGGTAGGGCAGCTGGGTGCTGCCGAACTTGCTGCTGCCTCACTGGGCAACAGTATGGTGTTTGTGGCTATGTCTGTAGGGATTGGCTTCTCCACAGCAATTACACCTATTATTGCAGAAGGTGATGCCGAAAAGGACACCGCTAAGGTAAGAACGGTTTTCCATCATGGTCTGTTTTTATGTACCATGCTTGGAATAATGCTGTTTGCAGTAGTATGGTTTGCCAAACCGCTTATGCATTTAATGGGACAGCCGGATGAGGTGGTTACTCTTGCGGCTCCTTATGTGGATTGGGTAGCTTTCTCGCTACTGCCTATGGTTATATTCCAGGGATACAAACAGTTTGCCGACGGACTTTCGCTTACCAAATATGCCATGTATGCTGTTATAGCCTCAAACATTATTAATGTTGTGGTAAACTACCTGCTTATATATGGTATTTGGATATTCCCTAAAATGGGGATTATAGGTGCGGCACTGGGTACTGTGGTTTCAAGGATATTTATGCTTATTTATATGCATATAAGCCTGTACAAAAACTCAAAACTCGAAACCTATTTTAAAGGCTTTACTTTTAAGGAAATTACAAAACCTATACTAAAAAAGATTACTTCGCTTGGCGTGCCGTCGTCTATGCAAATGTTGTTTGAAGTAGCCTTGTTTACGGGTGCGGTATGGCTTTCGGGCTCTATTGGGGCAAACAGCCAGGCGGCAAACCAAATTGCACTGAGCCTTGCTTCCATGACGTTTATGTTTGCCATGGGGCTTAGCGTTACGGCCATGATTAGGGTAGGGAATCAAAAAGGACTTCAGGATTACAAGAAGCTGCAACTGGTTGCACGTTCCATATTCCTGCTGGCTATTATACTGGAAATAGTGTTCGCTTTGTTCTTTGTGCTTTTCCATGATTACCTGCCAATGTTCTTCCTTAATATGAAGAACCCCGAACTGGCGCTTGAAAACAGCGAGGTTATAAGTATTGCATCTACCTTATTACTGGTGGCAGCCGTTTTCCAGATTACCGATGGTATTCAGGTGGTGGTGCTGGGAGCACTCCGCGGACTACAGGATGTTAAGATACCTACCTATATTACCTTTGTAGCCTACTGGGTTATTGGTTTCCCTGTATCTTATTATTTAGGGTTACATACGCCTTTAAAAGCGACCGGAATATGGATAGGACTGCTGGCAGGGTTAACAGCTGCCGCAATATTTTTGTATATTCGCTTTCACGTACTTACCAAAAGGCTTATTGCTAATCCCGTTAGCAAAGCCGAAGTAGCGTAAAACGGATTTATTGTAAGACTTATATTTTATAAATTATACTATGGAACTACCTAAATTTTTATTGGGAGATAATACCGATCATCCGGAAGATATTTACATTATTCACCTTGACTATCCTCGATTCATTATCAATTTAAAAGATGATGAGGTAGAGTTCCTGGAAGAGCCGGAAGACCTTGACGAAAATGAACTGAACAGTGAAATGGAAGGCCTTATTGAAATGGCTAATAATTTTTACGACAGGGAAATGGAACGTTATGAAAGTGAATAGGTAACCTATTTACCAAAATATTTTTCCAACAATATATGAGCGGCTGCAAACGGTGATATTTCATTGTTTTGCACCGCTTTTTTATTTTGGTTAAGCAGTTCGGCAATATCAGGCCTGTTGTAAAAACGGTTTTTAAGCTGTTCGTTTATAGTTTCGGTAAGCCAGTGGCTGTTCTGCTCGCTGCGTCTGTCTTCAAAGTAGTTGTTCTCTTTAGTAAGAGAGAAATATTCGTTCATTATCTGCCAAACATCATCTATACCATCATGGGTAACGGCACTACAGGTAGTAACCTTTGGTTGCCACCCTGATGTTTTTGCAGGGAATAGGTGTAAAGCTCTGTTGAATTCGGTTTTGGCAAGTTTTGCCTTTTTAATGTTATCACCATCGGCTTTATTGATTACAATTAAATCGGCCATTTCCATAATCCCGCGTTTAATACCCTGAAGTTCGTCTCCGGCTCCGGCAATTTTAAGCAGCAGGAAAAAATCAACCATACTGTGTACGGCAGTTTCACTTTGCCCAACTCCTACGGTTTCTATTATAATAGTATCAAAGCCACATGCCTCACAAAGTATAATCGCTTCGCGTGTTTTGCGGGCTACACCACCCAGAGTATCGCCCGATGCTGACGGACGTATATAGGCATTTTCATCTTTTACTAACTCTTCCATACGGGTTTTATCGCCCAGTATACTACCGTGTGATAACGAACTGCTGGGGTCTACAGCCAGTACAGCAACCTTGTGTCCATGTGCGGTAAGGTGTTTGCCAAAAGCCTCTATAAAGGTGCTTTTTCCTACACCCGGTACACCCGTAATCCCTATTCTAACCGACTTATTTGCATGTGGAAGGCAGGTAGCAATAACCTCGTTAGCTTTTTCAAGATGCGATGGGTTTGTGCTTTCTATAAGTGTAATGGCACGGCTAAGCGCAATTTTATCTCCGTTAAGTATACCGTCAGACAGTTCTTTGGCAGAAGGCTGTTTTCTCCTAAGATTGGTAATATGCTCAATGGAAGATTTACTGATGCTTTCCGGCTGGTTAACACCTTCTTTTTCGTGCAGGGCAGTTTTATGGGCTTTCGGGTTATTCACGTGTAATTTCTTAGTAGGGTAAAATTACGTTTTTTTGTGCAAAACGCCATAGTTGCAGCGCTAAACATAAAAAGGAATGCAACTGCATTCCTTTTTAATATATACTAGGTATGATGGGGGGTTAGTATGCTGCGGTAAAACGTTGCTGGTGGTGTTTTGGGTTTTCGGCCTCATCGGCAATAACAACAGCAAGGTCCTCGCCCGAAAGTATACTTCTTTTATCATCATTAAATACAGGGTTTTCCAGTCCTAAGCGGTAGTTACCTGTACGACCTGTATCAATACCCTGATGCATTTCTATGGCAGGACTAAAGAAAGCCCAGTCAAGCTCTTTTTCATCTCTAAGTATATTAAGGTAGTCTCTTGCAGCAGTAGCGCCTGCTTTGTAGTCTTCAGGGAATTCAGGAGTATCTACAAGCTGTAGGTTAGGAGCAATGTAAAGGCTTCCGGCACCCCCAATAGTGATGAATCTTTTTACACCTGATTTCTTAACAGCTTCCTGTATGGATTGTGATCCTTTAATGAAATCGTCATAAATGTTAGGGTTGGTCCATCCCGGGTTATAAGCGTTTACAACAACATCGTTTCCTTTTAATGCCTCGGCTAGAGCTTCAGTATCAAAAATGTCTGTTTTTTTCCAGGTAACACCACTAACGTCTTCTTTTGGATTACGTACAATGGCAGTTACTTCGTGTTTTCTTGAAGTAAACTCTTTTACAAGGTTTGAGCCTACAAATCCGGTGGCTCCTATAATTGCTATTTTCATAATTTTATATGTAATTAAAAATGTTACAGTTTAGGGTAAAAAAAATCAAAACTTATCAGTAAACTCCAAAAGGCTAATGTCCTTTAACTGAACGCTGATTTTATTGTTTATGTCATCATATAATGCGTCTAGATTCTGGTTTATTTTTTTTCCTACCGGGCAGGCAGGGTTAGGGTCATTTTTGGCATAGCCGAGACTTACTTTCTCAAAAGTCATTTTAAAAATATCATCAAGGCTAATATCCTTCACTGATTTTGCCAGTCGTGTACCGCCGTTTTTTCCTTCGCGGCTTTCTACCATATTATGCTTTTTCAGGTTGGCAATTTCTTTTCGTACCAATACAGGATTTATATTCATGCTACCAGCCAAAAAATCTGACGATAGGTATTCGTCCGGAAATTTTGAAAGGAGCGTGAGTATATGTAATGTTATGGCAAACTTACCTGAAATCATACTGTAATAAAATATATTACAAATGTACGATATTATTTGAAATAAACATAATTGAATGTTTTTATTTAAAAAATAGGTAAAAAAAAATTAAAGTTTATATTTGCTTTTAGCATAATTGTACAAACACTACCACCTACAAGAATGAAAGGAACACAAGAAGTAGCCCCGGTTTTTGTGTCCGGATTCCGTTTTGGTTTGCCGGATATCACCTTACAGATTATTTTAATTATTAGTTTTTATATGACTGTAAGTTTACCTGAAAATTCTGTGTATTTTCTGTTATTCGGGTTATTTCCCTTTTTTGTTTCCATACTTTTTATATCACATTTCTGTAACAAATCAGCCAGGAAAATAAGTTTTACCTCTCTAAGTAATACTGATTGTAATGGATAATGTTATATTGATTTTTATATGCCTTGTGCTGGGTGTAGTGTTACAAAAAATTAAGGTTTTTCCTAAAAATGGCCATGTAACATTAAACCAGTTTATTATTTATATATCATTGCCGGCATTAACACTTTACTTTATACCTAAAGTAGTAATACGCAGTGAACTGCTATTTCCTCTATGTACTTCGTGGATAGGGTTTATTCTTGCTTATGTCTTTTTTACTTTATTGGGAAGATGGCTGGGCTGGTCTAAAAAACTAATAGGCTGCCTTATTTTAACCGGAGGCTTAGGTAATACGGCATTTATTGGATTTCCTGTAGTGGAGGCCCTTTTTGGCAAGCAGGGGCTTAAAACAGCTATAGTGCTGGATCAGGCAGGGACCTTTGTGGTAATGGCTACACTGGGGATATTGGTGGCAACCACACATTCTGCCAGTATGAAAGACAGTGGGGCGAGCGTGATTTTAAAGCGGGTTTTTACGTTTCCACCGTTTATCGCCTTTCTTATCGCCGCAACAATGAATGTTAGCGGATTTGATTTTACGGAAGATATTCAGGAAGTTATTATGAATATATGCCGTACTACGGCACCTGTGGCATTGGTTGCTGTAGGAATGCAGTTAAAAATTGACAGAAAAAGCAAATATTGGAATTCACTATACATCGGATTGTTTTTTAAACTAATTTTGATGCCGGCTGTAATATTTACCCTTTATAAGGTAATACTTGGGGGGAAAGGCCTTGAAACCAATGTCTCTTTGATAGAGGCTTCCATGGGCCCCATGGTAACCGCGGCAGTGTTGGCATCGGCATATGGTTTAAAGCCTAAACTTGCCGGTATGATGATAGGGGTGGGAATCCCTGTTTCTTTTATAACACTGGACTTTTGGTATTGGTTAATACTGAATTACTAATTTTTAAGTCCGTTGTTTTTTTATGGATAATGTTCTTACAGAGAAGCAAAAAGAAATTGCTTCTAAAACCGTTTATTCAATTCTCTTTTCCATAAGTTTTGCCCATTTGTTAAACGATTTGTTACAATCGGTTATTCCGGCATCTTACCCTATACTTAAAGAAAATTACAATCTTAATTTTACTCAGGTAGGACTTATTACCTTTTCCTATCAGGTAGCAGCATCGATACTACAGCCTTTTGTAGGCTTTTTTACCGATAAAAACCCAAAACCATTCTCTAAAGTTATAGGTATGCTGTTTACCCTTTCGGGTATCATCACGCTTTCTTATGCGGGATCTTTTCCTGTTATATTACTTTCGGTAATTATGGTGGGTATTGGTTCTTCAATATTCCATCCTGAAGCATCCAGAGTTGCTTATTTGGCATCCGGAGGTAAAAGGGGACTGGCACAATCCATTTTCCAGATAGGGGGTAATACAGGTACGGCGATTGGTCCCTTACTTATAGCATGGGTAGTAGTGCCAAACGGACAGCGTTACATTGTTTGGTTTGCCATTGTAGCTATACTGGCTATCATGGTACTAACCCATATTGGGAGATGGTATCAGGAGCATTTAAATCTTACTGCCAGAAAGAAAAAGATAGAAAAATTACCCGACTTAACGCAAACTCAGGTAGTAATTTCGGTAGTCATATTGTTGGTGCTTATATTCTCAAAATACTTTTATGTAGCGAGTATTTCCAGCTACTTTACCTTTTATCTAATGGATAAGTTTTACCTTTCGGTACAGGATGCACAGTTCTACTTATTCATGTTTCTTATATCGGTAGCTGCGGGTACACTGCTTGGCGGGCCATTGGGAGATAAGTTTGGCCGTAAATATGTAATATGGTTCTCTGTACTGGGTGCAGCTCCGTTTACGTTACTGTTACCGTTTGCTAGTTTGTTTTGGACAGCCATACTAATTGTAATAATAGGTGTTATAATCTCGTCGGCTTTCCCGGCAATATTAGTATATGCGCAGGAACTACTCCCTAAAAAACTGGGAATGGTATCGGGACTTTTTTATGGTTTTGCTTTTGGTATGGGTGGACTGGGCTCTGCATTATTGGGCTACCTTGCTGATAAAACCAGTATTGAGCATGTATATAACATTTGTGCCTACCTTCCATTAATAGGTGTTATAGCTTATTTCCTTCCGAATCTGAAAAAGAAATAAATAAAATCAGTTATAATTTTAACAAGAGCCGGTGATATTGTTTTATTATCGGCTTTTTGTTCTTTTTTGTAGTATTTTGACTAAGTTTATGAAATCCATCTAAACTCAAAACAATATGTCTGCATTAAAGTTAACGGCAGTCCCTGTGCTTAAGGTATTAAGGGCTGCAAGGCTGGTGATTTTTGAAATTATCGGCAGTAAGTATCTCCCCAAAAAAACACCTGCTATGGTACCTATACCTGTAGCGAATAAAAAGTTTCCCCCACAATGTACAAAGTAACTCCCCACTTAACATTTAAAGGAATTTTTAATTATGTGGATTTTTGATACTACAAGAGATAAAAGATTATACAATTTCGTTCTTTTTTTAATCAGGATTACAATAGCTCTTTTTATGCTTACGCATGGGCTAAAAAAAATAGACCTACTACTTAGTGATGAGCCCGTACAGTTTGCCGATCCCTTTGGTATAGGAGCAACCGCTTCCCTTATGCTAACGGTATTTGCAGAGGTAGTGTGTTCTGCACTGTTAATAATAGGCCTGGCAACCAGGCTTGCGGTATTACCGTTAATAATAACTATGGTAGTGGCAGTGTTTATGATTCATGGTTCTGATGGTTTTGAACGACAGGAGTTGGGAGGTATATACTTAATGGTTTATGTGCTGTTACTCATTACAGGTAGCGGGAAATATTCACTGGACCATTTGATATGCAGGAAAAAAAGGAAGATGTTTTATTAGTACTTTTATATTTTTCAGGCTGGTTTTTTGTAGTACTTTTGATGTAAACTTACATTAATACTATGATGACTAAGCCGCTAACACAAGAAATGATTGCCTCACTTGAAACGATAGTAGGGCAGTCATTTCTTTTTTTAGATACAGATACCCGAAACCATTACGGACATGATGAAACCGAGGATTATATTTTTCCGCCCTCGGTTGTGCTTAAACCCGGCAGTACCCAAGAGGTGGCTGCTGTAATGAAACTGGCAAACGAGTATGGTGTACCTGTAGTGCCTATTGGCGGGCGTACAGGTCTTAGTGGTGGTGCGCTTAGTATTTATGAGGGGATCGGGCTTTCTATGGAGCGCTTTAATAAGATTGACATAGATGAAAAAAATCTTCAGGCAACTGTTGAGCCTGCGGTAATTACTCAGGTATTTAGGGAAGCAGCTAAGGAAAAAGGACTTTTTTATCCGCCAGATCCAAGTAGTCAGGGTAGTTGTACCATAGGAGGTAATGTAGCCGAAAATGCCGGAGGTGCCCGTGCTGTTAAATATGGTGTTACTAAAGATTATGTACTTAACATGGAAGTAGTATTACCTAACGGCGAAATTATATGGACAGGCGCCAATACACTTAAAAACTCAACCGGATATAATTTAACCCAGCTTATGGTGGGTAGCGAAGGAACACTTGGTATCATTACCAAAATTGTAATGAAACTATTGCCTGACAATTCCCATAATATATTGATGTTAGTACCTTTCTTTAATGCAGGACAGGCTTGTGAAGCTGTAGCACAAATATTCAGGGCCGGGGTAGTTCCAAGTGCGCTTGAGTTTATGGAGCGTGATGCGATTGACTGGACGCTTAAATATGTAGATGGTGTAAGCCTTGATATTAAGGATGAGGTTGAAGCTCATTTGCTTATTGAAGTAGACGGTAATTATCCTGATGTGCTTTTTGCCGAAGCAGAAAAGATTACCCAAGTACTGGAACAGTTTGATATTGACGAGATTTTATTTGCCGATAGCGAAGACCAGAAAAATGCACTTTGGAAACTCCGCAGGGCTGTTGGCGAGGCTGTAAAATCGAACTCGGTTTATAAGGAGGAAGATACCGTAGTGCCACGATATGAACTTCCTACACTTTTGGAAGGAATAAAAACAATAGGTAAAAAGTATGGTTTTCATTCGGTTTGCTACGGACACGCCGGAGATGGTAACCTGCATGTGAATATCATAAAAGGGGATATGACCGATGAGAACTGGAAAACCAAAGTGCCTAAAGGGATACGTGAAATTTTTGAACTTACGGTATCATTAAAAGGAACGCTTTCGGGGGAGCACGGTATTGGCTATGTACAGAAAAACTATATGGATATTGCTTTTAACAACACCCAGCTTCAATTAATGAAAAGCATTAAAAAGATATTTGATCCTAATAACATACTGAATCCGGGTAAGGTGCTTCCTGATAATTTGATTTAATTACTTTTTGGATAGCAATTTTCCTGCAATCTTAGCAATAGATAGTCCCTGTACCAAAATAGAGAATACCACCACAAAGTAGGTAATGGCAATTATATCATTTTTATAAGGTACGTCGTCTATAGATAATGCCAGTGCTATAGATACCCCGCCTCTTAGTCCGCCCCATACCAGTATTTTTATGGTACTGGAGTTGAATTTCTTTTTGAAGGGAACTATAAGTGTAGGCAGCCATATAGATACATAGCGAGCCAGTAATACAACAACGACACAGGTAAGTCCCGGTAGCCAGTAACTATTTATGTTATTTACCATAAGCAGGTTGAAACCTATAAAAAGGAATAATACGGCATTGAGTATTTCGTCGTTAAGTTCCCAAAACTTCTCGAGGTAATCTTTTGTTTCTGCTGACATCGTCGATTTCTTTTTGAAATTACCTATAATTAAACCGGCAAATACCATGGTAAGCGGACCCGAGATATGCATTGCCGAAGCAATTAAATAACCTCCCATAACAACAGCCAGTGTTATTAATACGGTCACTTTATAGTCATCAATTTTTCGTATGGCAGTTGCAGCAACTACACCTAACAGTACACCAAGTAAAAAGCCACCGCCTGCTTCTCTTAAAAATAACCAAACCACATTAAAAACGGTAGGGGTGTATTCGTTGTCCTGGGCAATGTTAAGTATAACGGCAAAAGCAACAATTGCCATACCATCGTTAAAAAGAGATTCCCCGGCGATTTTTGTCTCGAGTGATTTACGCACTTTAACTTCCTTTAATATACTTAGTACTGCTACAGGATCTGTAGGGGATATAAGCGCCCCAAAAAGCAGGCAGTACATGTATGGAATATTAAGGTGTAAAAAGGGCGTAAGATAATAAAGGAATGTGCCTACGGCAAACGTTGATATAACAACGCTTACGGTAGAGAATATAATTATAGGAAGTCGCTGCTCCCTGAGGTCTTTTAAGTTAATGTGAATAGCCCCTGCAAAAAGCATGAAGTTAAGCATAGCACCCATTAGGAGCTCGGTAAAATCAAACTGGGAGATAAGTGACGATATTCTATGTAGCGTATCGGGAACTACATGACCAAAGACTACCAAAAATATAGATACAGCCATTGCTATAACCATGATGCCAATAGTGGAAGGCAGTTTAAGGAAGCGTACATTAAAATAGGCAAAAAAAGATGCTAATACTATCAGTACAGAGAGAGAATAGTATAATTCCATAGGTATTTAAAAGTATAAGAGTAATAAATGCGGGTTTTCCAAAAATACAGAAATCCAGATGATTTACCTATTCTTTTAAAACACAAAAGTCGTTTAATTGGAGGACTCTTGTGTTAAATTTTTTAAAGCTTTTACATCCTGCGAAAAACCAGAAAAGACTGTGAACAATAAAATGAAGGTAATTAGGCGTTTTTTCAGGGTTGTTTGATTTTTGGTAAAGATGAATTTTTTATCTTAAAACAGATGGTATAAAAAAATCCCGACTGTTAAGTCGGGATTTTTATTTATGAGCTGAATATAATTACTCGTTTACAATAACCCATTCACCGGTTGAAATCATGCTTTCAGCCTTTTTGAATTTCATGGTTTCGGTTTTACCGCTCATAACATGTTTAATAGTAACATTGTCATTACGGTTAATTTTTGGAGCATCCCTTACAATGGTTTCAGTAACCTGAGGTCGGCTTTGGCTTTGTTGTGACACTTGGCGTGCTTTTTCGGCCATTTCCTCAGTATTTAAAACTTCTTCCTTAGTTTCAGTATACTCTTCTTTTTGCTGGACCTGTTGTCCCGCATCCTGAATTTGCTGAGCATTTTGAGACGGAAGCTCTCCTTTAAACAGGAATGAGATTACATCTTTGTTAATACCGTCTACCGTCTTTTTAAACAGTTCGAACGCTTCAAACTTATAGATAAGCAGCGGATCTTTTTGCTCGTGCACTGCAAGCTGTACCGATTGTTTCAGCTCATCCATTTTGCGAAGGTGCTTCTTCCAGGCCTCATCAACAATGGCAAGGGTAATGTTCTTCTCAAAATCAGTGATAAGTGATTTACCTTCGCTTTGGTACGCTTTTTCAAGGTTAGTAACTACGTTAAGTGATTTTACACCATCGGTAAACGGTACTACTATACGCTCATACTGTCCCTGATTATTTTCGTAAACGTTTTTGATTACGATAAATGCCTCGGCAGCAGTACGTTCTGTTTTATCATGGTAAGTTTGGCTTACAACTTTGTAAACTTTACCTGCAATTTCTATAGAGCTTAGTTTACCAAATTCGGCTTCGCTAATTGGAGAACTTATAGCAAAATTACGGATAAGTTCAAACTCAAAGTTTTTAAAGTCATTTATGGCTTTGTTGTTTTCGGCAATAACTTCGGCAGTATCGTACATCATGTTAGCGATATCCACTTTAAGACGCTCCCCGAATAATGCGTGCTTTCTACGTTTGTAAACCACCTCACGTTGTGCATTCATTACGTCATCATATTCAAGAAGACGTTTACGTACACCAAAGTTATTTTCTTCCACTTTTTTCTGTGCACGCTCAATAGACTTGGTCATCATAGAGTGTTGGATAACCTCACCCTCTTTAAGTCCCATTCTGTCCATTATCTTGGCTACTCTTTCAGAACCGAATAAACGCATCAGGTTATCTTCAAGAGATACATAGAATTGAGAACTTCCCGGGTCTCCCTGACGACCGGCACGACCACGAAGCTGTCTGTCCACACGTCTTGAATCGTGACGTTCTGTACCGATGATTGCTAAACCTCCTGCAGCCTTAACCTCTGGGGTAAGCTTAATATCGGTACCACGACCTGCCATGTTTGTAGCAATGGTTACGATACCCGGTTTACCTGCTTCGGCAACAATTTCTGCCTCTTTTTTGTGAAGTTTCGCGTTCAGTACATTGTGCGGTACATTTCTCATTTTAAGCATACGGCTTAATAACTCTGAAATATCTACCGATGTAGTACCGATAAGTACCGGTCTTCCTGCCTGAGAAAGTTCTGTTACATCTTCAATAACAGCGTTGAATTTCTCACGCATTGTGCGGTATATAAGATCGTGTTTGTCTTTACGTGCAATTGGTCTGTTAGTTGGAATTTCAACAACATCCAATTTATAAATTTCCCAAAACTCACCTGCTTCTGTAACAGCTGTACCCGTCATACCGCTCAGTTTGTTGTACATCCTGAAGTAGTTTTGCAGGGTAATGGTAGCAAAGGTTTGAGTAGCAGCTTCAATCTTAACGTTCTCTTTTGCCTCAATTGCCTGGTGTAAACCGTCTGAATAACGTCTACCATCCATAATACGACCTGTTTGCTCGTCTACAATCATGATCTTATTGTCCATGATTACATACTCAACGTCTTTTTCAAACAGGGTATAAGCTTTTAACAGCTGAGTAAGGGTATGGATACGCTCACTTTTAACAGAGAAGTCTTTAAATAATACTTCTTTCTCTTCTGCCTCTTCTTCTTTGCTTAATTTTTTCTTTTCAATGTTGGCAATTTCGGTACCAATATCCGGAAGTACAAAGAATTCTTTGTCTGTATCCTGAGAAAGGAACTGAATACCGTTATCGGTAAGTTCTACCTGATTGTTTTTCTCTTCGATTACAAAGTAAAGAGCCTCATCAATTTTATGCATTTCACGGTTGTTGTCCTGCATATAGTGATTTTCGGTTTTTTGAAGCAGTTGCTTCACACCTTCTTCACTCAAGAATTTGATAAGTGCTTTATTTTTAGGTAAACCACGGTGTGCTCTTAATAACAGGAAGCCGCCTTCTTTAGTATTACCTTCTTTGATTAATTTTTTAGCCTCTGCAAGTACACCGTTAATAAGTGTTTTCTGCATGTTGTAAAGGTTGTCTACTTTTGGCTTAAGTTCGTTGAACTCGTGGCGGTCTCCCTGCGGAACCGGACCGGATATGATAAGCGGCGTACGGGCGTCGTCAATCAATACCGAGTCAACCTCATCGACAATTGCATAGTTATGCTTTTTCTGTACGAGGTCGCTAGGAGAGTGAGCCATATTATCCCTTAGGTAGTCAAAACCAAACTCGTTGTTTGTACCATAAGTAATATCTGCAGCATATGCTTTTCTTCTGGCGTCAGAGTTAGGCTGGTGGTTGTCAATACAGTCAACCGTCATACCGTGGAACTCAAATAAAGGAGCTTTCCATGTACTATCCCTTCGTGCAAGGTAGTCGTTCACCGTTACAAGGTGAACTCCGTTTCCTGTAAGGGCGTTAAGGTAAAGCGGAAGTGTAGCCACAAGGGTTTTACCTTCACCCGTTTGCATCTCGGCAATTTTACCCTGGTGAAGTACTATACCACCAATAAGCTGAACATCGTAGTGAATCATATCCCAGGTAATTTCCTTACCTGCGGCATTCCACGTGTTAGCCCACGAGGCGTTGTCGCCCTCAATGGTAATATAAGGTTTAGTTGCAGAAAGTTCAATATCCTTAGGAGTAGCCTTAACCGTAATAGAGCTGTTCTCTTTAAATCGGCGGGCTGTTTCCTTAACTACCGCAAATGCTTCCGGTAGTATATCCATTAATACTTTCTCACTTATCTCATATGCCTCTTTTTCAAGAGCATCGATAGATGCATAAATATCTTCTCTTGCATCAATGTCTTCTGTTTGTTCAACTTCCTGCTGGTAAGAGGCTATTTTAGCATCTTTATCGGCACGGGCATCACGTATCTTCTCCTTAAAGTAGATAGTTTTAGCTCTAAGCTCATCGTTAGAAAGTTGCGCTAAAGCTTCCTCGTAGGTTTTAACCTTATTGATTAAAGGCTGGATGGCCTTTATATCCTTTTGCGATTTGTCACCTACAAAAGCTTTTAGAATGCTGTTTATTAAACTCATTATTATATAATTACTTTTGTTTGTTTTTCTCTGATAGGTACAAATTTAACCAAAAAAAAAGCCTCATTGAAGAGACTTTTCAGTTGATTTTATTTTCCTAATATTCATCCTCATTCCAAAGATAGTCTTCGTCTGTAGGATAGTCAGGCCATATTTCTTCCATTGATTCGTAGATTTCTCCTTCATCTTCAATAGATTGTAGGTTTTCTACTACCTCAAGTGGTGCTCCTGTTCTGATGGCATAGTCAATCAGCTCATCTTTTGTAGCCGGCCATGGGGCATCACTCAAATAGGATGCTAGTTCTAATGTCCAATACATCTTATAAACGATTTAATTTTATGCAAAAATAAATTTTATACTGAAATAGTCAAGTAAAATTTTGTTTATTTTCTGTAAAAAGTTAAGAACGTTTTTTTGGTGTCCCATATGCGGTGTTCACGGGCAGTTTAAGACTGCTTAGATTCCCCGATTTTACTGTTAACCATAAAGGTTTGCCAACTAATACTTTTCCGGTATCCACTTCACTTCGTCAGCCTTAAGATCATGGGACAACTTTCGTGCCAACACAAAAAGGTAGTCAGAAAGTCGGTTTAAGTATGTCAAAACCCTTTCATCTGTAGGCTCAAGCTCATGTAAATGTACCGATAAACGCTCTGCACGACGGCAAACACAACGTGCTATGTGACAATATGACACAGTTGTATGGCCTCCCGGAAGCACAAAGTGCGTCATAGGTGGTAGTTCAGAATCCATAGCGTCAATCTCATTTTCAAGATGTTGGATATTCTCTTCAGAGATTTTAGGGATGTTAAGCCTATCTTTTCCGTTTTTCAGGGTTAGTTTTTCGGGGTCTGTTGCCAATATGGCACCCAAAGTAAACAGGCGGTCCTGAATATGCTCCAGTACTTTTTTGTAATGCGGGTTCATATCCTGATCACGGATAAGCCCAATGTGTGAGTTAAGTTCGTCTACAGTACCGTAGCTCTCTATGCGTATATGGTGTTTTGGTACACGGGTTCCGCCAAAAAGGGCGGTAGTACCTTTATCTCCTGTTTTAGTATATACTTTCATTTTGTTATGCTATTGAAAGATTGGAAATTTAATGATTAAAAAAATTATGCATGGTTATCATCCTGACGAAAGAAGGATCTTTTTTCCTGATTTAGATTCTTCACTCCGTTTGTATTTCGTTCAGAATGACAGCCTGTTTGCGGAATATTGTCAAATGTTCACTGAATACTACCTGTGCGGATTAGGGTTAACTTTGTCGCTTTCTATAACACCGTCCCTAAGCCGGATAACCCTGTGGGCATAAGCCGCAATGTCTTCCTCGTGGGTTACCAGTATAACGGTATTACCGTTTGCGTGTATCTCATTGAAAAGTTTCATAATTTCAACCGATGTTTTACTGTCAAGGTTACCTGTAGGTTCATCGGCAAGGATAATAGATGGGTGATTAACCAGTGCACGGGCTACAGCAACCCTTTGGCGCTGCCCTCCCGAAAGCTGGTTGGGTTTGTGATCCATGCGGTCTTCCAGTCCTACCTGTGTTAGCACCTGTGAGGCTCGCTCGTTACGCTCGGGTTTTTTGTGGCCTGCATATACCATAGGCAAGGCTACATTATCCAGTGCGGTGGTGCGCGGCAGCAGGTTAAAAGTTTGGAAAACGAAACCTATTTCTTTGTTACGTATTTCGGCCAACTCATTATCGCTCATTTTGCTCACGTCCTTTCCGTTAAGAATGTAAGTACCTCCGGTAGGGGTGTCCAGGCAGCCTAACAGGTTCATAAGGGTAGATTTACCGGATCCCGACGGGCCCATTAATGCCACATATTCGCCTTTGTTTATAGTTAGGTCAATGCCTTTTAAAACTTTTACCACCTCATTGCCCAGCGGAAAGTTTCTGGTTATGCCTTTTATATCGATAATTGGTTGTGCCATACTTTTATTTTGAGGCTTAAAAGTAAGGAATTTTTGTTGGAATGAATAGTTTTGACTGTTACACTAATTCATTAATTAGATTATGGAAATTAGTTATTGTTTTTTCAGATAATAATTGCTTAACCTTTTTCTTTTTTTCTTTAGTTGAATTAAGTATTGAAAAAACAGTAGCAAAATCTTTTTTGCTGATTTTTTTCTTTTCAACATTTAATGCTAAAAAATAAAGTTTTTCTTTTTCTTCTTCTGTAAAATAGCCTTCAATTTTTTTATTATCAATAGGAAGTATCTTAATTATTGAATCATCTAAATTATATTCTTCAATATATTTTTTTTGAGCCGATTTACCTTCTTTGTCAGAATCTAAAAGAACTTTAAAATCAGCACTCCAACCAATGTTTAGTGAGATTAGTGAAGAAAGGTTTTGTGCTGAAGTGCCTGGATAAATTGTGAATTTTCTCTTAGCTTTTGGATGAAGGACTTCAAACATAACTAATAATACTTTTAAATCAGAGGGTCCCTCAGTTATTATGGCTTTTGTCCAAGGTATGTCAAAAGAGTTTGGGATTATGTTTAATAAGTTTGCTAAGGGTTGATAATATGTCTCATTTGAGGTGTCTTTTTTGATGTAATCAGACCAAAGTGTACTGCTTACCTTTCCTTCATTTCGCTCAATAATATAGGTTGTTTTAATGTTTTCTATAGAAATTAAGTATTGGCTATGAGTACTATAGATTACTGAAGTGTCTTCAACAAGTTTTTGAAAATCAGCTATCATATTTTGTTGGGCGGTTGAATGTAAATTTGAAGCCGGTTCATCAATTAAAAAAATTGGTTTTCCTGAATTAAGTCTCAATTTTTTTCGTCTGAATTCAGTTTTCATCAAAAATGATAAATACCAAAGAGCTCCTTTACTTCTTTCATCGACTTTAAATGTTGTACCGTCAGTATCAGTTATTGAAATTTCAAAATAGTGTTTAGTAGAGTTATAAGTTAGTTCTGTTTGTTCAATATCTTTTACTCCAGAAATTCTTTCCACTTTTCAGAAAAAGATTTATTTAGGGTTTTATTTACTCTTTTTAAAACGGTTTGTGCATCATTTGATCTAAGATTTTTCTTTGAATAGTATTTTTTGAAGCCTTCAATGGAAAAATCTTTATCAGTATTATAGAAAAGACCATCAATAATATCATACCAGTCAGGATTGAAATTTTCATTTGTTTTAGTAGTGATTATCCTTTCAGGTATTCTGTCTTTAAAATCTTCAAAATAGATTATATATGGGCATTTTTTTACAATTGCTTTAGCGAATTCTCTGGATAGTTTGTTTTTTACAAACGAATGGTCTGATATAAATTCATAATAGTATTGTTGAGGGTTTCCGTTTTTAAATGGTATTACTCTAGATATGATTATTTTTTTACTATTATTTAAGTCTTTTAGAAATTCATCAAATAATGGTTTTTGAGTCTCTAAAGATTTTATAAGGTCGTTTTCAAACCAATTGGATGTTAGTTCTTGGATTAACTGTATTGTTGCTGTAATTTTCGCAGGTGAATTAGAGTTGACGTCAGCTTTGTTTCTTATTGCTTTAAAAAAACTATTGTCGCTATCTGTTTCAGAGTCATTTAGATAGTCGAATGTTTCTATTGCTTTTAATATTGTAGTTTTTCCGGACTCATTTAGTCCTAAGAGAAGTACCAAGTCATCCTTAATTAGGTTTATTGTTACGTCTTGTATTCCTTTGAAGTTTTCAATTTTAAAGTTTTTATATATCATAATTGGTTCGGTGTGTGTTAAGTTTTTATAAAAATAATAAATATTATTTATTATTTAGATATTCTAACTTTACAATTTCTTTACATAAAACTGCTTTCGAACATTTTTTTTACTATATTTATAATGTTGATAGTCAGTATATGAAAAATCATTTCCTACTCATGCTTTTTATTATCAGCATGCCGGCATGCCTGGCACAACATGGTTATCCTGAACCTCCCGATAGCCACAAACGCCTTTTTTATATTCAGCACAGCAAAAATCACAATACCTATGTTTATGATGCTAATATTATTAGCAATACCAACATAAAGGACAGTGATCCCATTGATGTGTACCAAATAGATTATAAAAAGGACGGTACCCGTGAAGAACTTACCGGATTACAACGTAAAATGGCTTACGGGATTACATTTAATAAAGTAGGGGAAAACAAGTTTGAGTTTACCCTTGCTGCCTATCCCGAAAAAACACTTACCCTTGCTATGCAATCGGGCAAGCCTGTGGTTACCGTAAACATTAACGGTAAGGAAATGGAACTGGAGCGTATGTTTTTACACTGCAATGCCCTTGGTACAAATGTTTCTCAAATTGACTTTTACGGCAGGGATGTAAAAACACACAAGGATCTTGCTGAAACCATGTACCTAAGCAGGTAAATAATCTTTCTTAAGTCTTAAAGTCTAAAGTCCTCAAGTCGTTATGATGGTAATAGGGTTTATGTGCTTTATGGCTTTCTAATCTTCAATATCTGTTTTTAATTCCGTTAAGTATTTCTTAAAAATCTTAATATATTCTTTAAGTGTATTAAACTATTCTTAATAATTTAACCAAAACTTTGAAATGTCGTAATCATGATGTTACCTTTGATTCATCAAGTAACAAATAATTAAATGACTATGAAAAGATTAAATTTATTATTAGGAGCAGTGTTAGTAGCAGCGGGTGTAACGTCTTGTAAGACTGATACCGAGCAAATGGCAGAACAGAATATTGACCGTTATGAGTCGTATGTAGACTCAATTGGAAACCTTGATGCTACCGAAAGGTCGGCTAACTGGGCGCAGATTGAGGCTGAATATCAGGCAAGACTTGCAGAAGCTGAAGCAGCACTAAGCGAGGCTAAAGAAAGCCAAAATGCAGAAACTCGTATTAATGATACGAAAACCAAGTATGAGAACGTAAAAACTGAAACAGAGAAGGAAGCTAAAGAAACAGCTGCTGATGCACTTGTAGTTTCATACTTCGGTCCTGATAACATGGTTGGAGATGATCTAAACTTTAACTGGGTGAACAAGGATAACATTCTTAGTGTGTACCAAAACTTTGTAGATACCTTTAATAAAAATAAAGATAGCTACACAAGACAGGATTTTGATAAAATCAAAGCTTGGTATGAGGCACTTGATGCCAGAAAAAACACAGTAGAGAAAGAAGGTCTGTCTTCAGAAGATAACCGTAAAATTGCGGCTCTTAAGTTAGAGTTTGCTCCTAAATTTAAATGGGAGCGTATGACAGCTAAAGGTGAAGAAAACCAGGAAGCTAAAGAAGAAGCAACAGAGTAAGTATAAGGTTTTATATAAATTTGTGTTTGTGGAAAAAAGCCGGCTATATGCCGGCTTTTTTAATTTTATTATGTTTGTTTTAACCGGTGTTTAACGTGTTGTTGTTTAATGGTTTGCTAACTTTATGTAGTAAAACCGATTAAAAATATATGTTATGCCAACAGGAAAAGATACTAGACCTCAAATAAAAAATGAAGAGCAGTATGAGGCGTTAAGAGACAAAGGTTACAGTAAAGAGAAATCGGCACGTATAGCTAACAGTGAAGGTGCTGAACACAGGGGCGGTAAAGCTAAAAAGTATGAAGACCGCACAAAGCAAAGCCTATATGATGAAGCTAAAAAAGTAGGTATTGAAGGGAGTAGCAAAATGACCAAAGCGCAACTGGCTTATGCTTTGCGACACAATTAAGCGAGTAATCCCCATAGGTTACGGATGCCTAAAACGGCATCGAGGAAAAAGGAGCGGTAAGGTCGGATAATAAAATCTTGTTTTGCCTGTCCTTTACGGAAAAAGATAAGGCCTAAATGGTACGTGTCTATAGTGACGGTAACATTCGGGTCTTTTTTTATGGTTTCCCACGCCTTTTCCATTTCTGGTGTTTTATGGATATCAGGTAGTACAAACAGGTTTTGGTCGGTTACGTCTTTACGGAGTTGTTCAAAGGCTTTCATAATACTTTGAGTGTTGCTTCCGCAAATAAAACCAAGGTCGAGTCCGCCCGGTACAGGTGCCATAGGAGAAAAGAACCATAGTTTTGTTTTGGTTCTTTCACCTACTTCACGAATGGTTTCGGTAACCTCGTTAGAGTTTTCTCCATATACCACCAGTTTAAACGACTTGCAGTGGTTAATGGTTTTAAATAAAATTGTAAGCACTTTACTGCTGAGACCGTTTTTGTCATTTCCTGATATTTTCTTTCCGGAATAAAATCCTTCGGTTACCAACTCATATACAAAAGGCGAATGTATGCTGTGTGCATTGCTTGATTTTAAAATAAATGTTAGGTATGACATAGTCTTAAAAAGTTTGCTTAGGATTATTCTTCCATTTTAGCGCTTAACTCAAACCAACGCTCTGTTTTTTCGTCTATTTTATCAAGTATCTTTTGTAGTTCGTCAGCCTTTCCGGCAATCGCATCATCGGCTACTTTACCTTCAGAGAAAAGCTGTTCGATAGCTTCTTTCTGTTTTTCCAAATCTTTAATTTCCTTTTCTATTTTTTGGTATTCCTTCTGTTCGTTAAAAGTAAGTCCGGCTTTTACCTGATTTTGTTTCCAGGCTTTTTTATCGGTAGCAGGTTTTGTTTCTTCCTTAACAGGTTCGGCACTGTCTTCATAAGCACGGAAGTCACTATAGTTACCAGGAAAGTCTTCAATAACTCCTTCGCCACGGAAAACAAACAGGTGGTCTACAATCTTATCCATAAAGTAACGGTCGTGCGATACTACAAGTAAACATCCAGGATAGTCCAACAGGAAAGCTTCCAGTACGTTTAGTGTAACAATGTCAAGATCGTTTGTAGGCTCATCCAGTATAAGGAAGTTTGGGTTTTGTATCAGTACGGTACACAGGTAAAGACGTTTTAATTCGCCACCACTAAGTTTCTCTACAAAATCATATTGTTTTTTACGGTCGAATAAAAAACGCTCTAATAGTTGTGCTGCCGAAATGGTTCTGCCTTTTGTAAGCGGAATGTACTCGCCAAACTCCTTAATAATATCAATGACCTTTTGTTCCGGTTTCGGGTTAATGCCCGACTGTGTATAGTAGCCCAGTTTTATGGTTTCTCCAATAACAACCTTACCGTTATCGGGCTGCATGCTTTGGGTGAGTATATTAAGGAAGGTAGATTTTCCGGTTCCGTTTTTACCTATAATCCCTATACGCTCGCCACGCTTAAAGTTGTAACTGAAGTTATCCAGTATGGTTTTGTCCTTAAATTTTTTAGATACATTATGTAACTCAACCACTTTGCTCCCCATGCGCTCCATGTTTATTTCGAGCTCAACTTGGTGCTCCTTGCGGCGGCTGTGTGCTTTTTCCTTAATTACATAAAAGTCATCCTGACGGGATTTTGACTTGGTTGTACGTGCTTTTGGCTGACGTCGCATCCAGTCAAGCTCTTTTACAAAAAGGTTTTTTGCTTTGTCAATACTTGCGTTTTCAGCAGCTACACGTTCCTCTTTTTTGTTTAGGTAGTATGAGTAGTTGCCTTTGTATTGGTATAGGTTTCCGTTTTCAAGTTCTATTATTTCGTTACATACACGTTCCAGGAAAAAGCGGTCGTGAGTAACCATAAACAGTGTCATGTTCTCTTTGGCGAAATAATTTTCCAGCCACTCTATCATTTCAAGGTCAAGGTGGTTGGTAGGTTCATCCAGTATTAAAAGGTCGGGCTTATTAATAAGGATGATAGCCAGAGCTAAACGCTTTTTTTGTCCTCCCGAAAGGCTTTTAACTTTCAGTTTCAGGTCTTCCAGCTTTAGTTTGAATAGTATTTGCTTGTACTGTGTTTCAAAATCCCAGGCATTATTGGCGTCCATGCGCTCAAATGCTTTTTGGTAAGCTTCTTCATCTTCGGGGTTTTCCAGTGCTTTTTCGTACTGTTCAATTACCTTCAGTGTATCGTTATCTGATGCGAATATGCTTTCCTCAATAGTAAGTTCGGGGTCAAGGTTGGGTTCCTGTGACAGGAAAGCCATTTTGATTTCCTTGCGTATTACCACCTGTCCGCTGTCTGGAGTATCTTCTCCGGTAATTATTTTAAGTATGCTTGTTTTACCGGTTCCGTTTTTGGCAACAAAGGCAATTTTCTGGTCTTTATTGATCCCGAAAGAGATGTTCTCAAAAAGTGTGCGTTCGCCAAATGATTTGGATATGTTTTCAACTGAAAGATAGTTCACTGCTGTATGATTTTGTGCAAAAATAGTCTTTTTGTGTCATGTTTTGTTTCTGAAACATGTTTTCGCTCTTATCTTTACATTTAAGTGTTTAATTTATACTATATGTTCAACAGGTTAAAAAATATTTTCTTTAATAAAAGGGAGAGGGTAAAATATAAATGCGCAGAATGTGGTGAATATCATGAAAACTGGCCCGCATTGGGCTATAATGCTCCTATTTATTATTCACAACTATCTGATTATGATAAGGAGAATATAGCTTCTTTGAATAGTGATTTTTGTGTTATAGAGCATTCTGATCAAATAGATAGGTTTATTCGTGTAGTGCTTTTTCAAAAGGTGGTTGGTAGCTGTGAAGATTTACATTACGGATTATGGGTGTCTCTTAGTGAAAAGAGTTTTTTAGATTATAAATCTCATTTTGATTCAAATGATTATGAAGCTGTGTATTTTGGTTGGATAAGTAATATTTTAGAGGGGTATGATGATACTTTGAGTGTTCCTGTTAATGTGGTATATAATGGAGGTGCCAACAGGCCTGAAATTATACCGCATAAAAGTTTTTCCCATCCTTTTGTTGAGGAATATTATAATGGTATTTCTAAAGAAGAAGCACAAAAACGTGTTGATAATGTTTTAAAAGGTTGCGATAGTGAAGCATAATCCAGTTATATTACTGGTGTTTTGGCAGAAGCGTTCAAATGTGAACGCTTTTTTTATATGCAATACAGACAAAAAGTCATGTAAACCGACAAAATGACATTATTTTTTATATTGGAACAGAAGTTGACTATTACTAAGCAAATATTTGAAACTAAAAAATTAAACGATATGAACTTAGTAAAACGTAACAACACAAACAGCTTTCCATTTGTAATGGACGAATTATTTAAAGATTTAATGGGTGGTACACAGTATGTAAATAAAACGGCGCCTGTTAATATTAAAGAGACAGAAAATAATTTCCTTGTTGAGCTTATGGCTCCGGGATTTAAAAAAGAAGATTTTAATATTGAGCTGGATAATGATATCCTGACTATTTCAAACGAAGTGAAAACGGAAAAAACAGAAGAGGAAGAAGGTAAGTTTACTCGTAAGGAGTTTAGTTACACATCTTTCAAAAGATCGTTCACTTTGCCAGAAACAGTAAATCAGGAAGGTATTGAAGCTCAGTATGAAGGTGGAATATTAAAAATAATGCTTCCGAAAAAAGAGGAAGCGCTTCCAAAAGAGAAAAAAGTGATTAGTATTTCATAATGATTTGAGTTAGTTGGTTTGAAAAGCGTCCTGATTAAGGACGCTTTTTTATTTTGGTGTATTAGGTAAATAACCAATTCAACATAATAATTATATTTGCGCTATGCAGTTATCGGTTATTATTCTTAATTACAATGTCCGCTATTTTTTGGAGCAGTGTGTGCTTAGTGTACAAAAGGCTCTTAAAGATATTGACGGAGAGATAATTGTGGTAGATAATAATTCTCCGGATGATAGCTGTGCAATGATGAAACAGCGCTTTCCTGATATTACCCTTATTGAAAGCAAAGAGAATTCGGGGTTTCCAAAAGGTAATAATATAGGTGTAGCTGCAGCTAAGGGTGAGTATATATGTATACTGAATCCGGATACCGTGGTGGCAGAAGATACTTTTAAAAAAGTATTACAGTTTGCCGAAGGGAAACCTGATATGGGGATTGCCGGAGTTAAACTGGTAGACGGTCGCGGTAACTTTTTGCCCGAAAGCAAAAGGGGGGTGCCTACTCCCTGGGTGGCTTTTACTAAAATAGCCGGAATGTATAAGTTTTTTTCTAAGTCATCAATGTTTAATAAATACTATGCCCAGCACATTACTCAAAATGAAACGGGCGTGGTAGATATACTGGTGGGTGCCTTTATGGTTATGAAGCGTGAACTGTACCTGCAGGCAGGTGGTTTTGATGAAGGGTGTTTTATGTATAGTGATGATATTGATTTGTCGTATACTATACAACAAATGTGTAAGGTTAACTACTACTTTCACGAAACTACAGTTATACATTATAAAGGAGAGAGTACGGTTAAAGATGGTACTTATATGAAGCGTTTTAGGGAAGCGATGCAGTTTTTTTATAAAAAACACTTTAGGAGCTCTCCTTTTTTTGATTTGTTTATGCGTGCGGGTACTTTGTTTTTTGCTGTAGTAAAGCGCAGTAGAAAAGGAGAGGTAGTTGTTCCGGAAGAGTATGTGCTTTTCTCGGGTGATGAGAATTTACGTATTGCTCTGGAAGACAGCCTTGAAAAAAAAGTAACGCGTTATGCTAAACCTGATGAAAAATTATTAAATTCGCAATCGTTTTCCGGGTACGGACAAGTTGAGGTGATTTTTGATAATAATTCGGTTGATTTTTTTGAGATAATTAAATTTATGGAGAAATTCAGCAAATCAGGATTTACCTTTAAGATCAGGCCGGAAGGCAGCCGTTTTATTATTGGCAGTAACGATAGTAACGACAGGGGGCAGGTATTGCAATTAAAGCTTAAATAATTGTAAAAGTGCTCACAAACCTATTGTAAAACGGGCAAAAACTGATTTTTTTTAGTAATTTCGCAAGCGGAAAGATTAATTTTACCTTTAGGTTAACGATATGGCAAAATTTGAATTAACATTACCCAAAATGGGTGAAAGTGTTGCTGAGGCAACGATTACAAATTGGTTAAAAAATGTGGGAGACCGCATTGAAGCTGATGAAGCGGTTTTAGAAATTGCCACAGATAAAGTGGACTCAGAAGTTCCGTCTGAAGTTTCGGGAGTACTTACCGAAATTTTATTCCAAGTGGATGATGTGGTTCAGGTGGGGCAAACTATCGCTTATATCGAAACTGAAGGCGGTGCTGCAACCGAAGCTCCAAAAGCAACCGAAGCTGCTCCTGCTGCTGCAGAGGCTATTGCCAAAACTGTTGAGGTGGCTCAGGAAACTGCTGCTACTGCTCAGGTAGACTTCTCTGAGTCTGACAAGTTTTTCTCTCCGTTAGTAAAAAACATTGCAAAAGAAGAAGGTATATCCTTAGCTGAACTTGAAGCTATTAACGGTACAGGTAAAGACGGAAGGGTAACCAAAAACGATATCTTAGATTATATTAAGAACAGAGGCTCTCAGCCAGCTGAACAACCGGTTCAAACTGCTGCACCAGCCGCTAAGGCTGCTCCTGTAGCACAACCGGCGCAGGCTGCTAAAGCTGCTCCGGTATCTGTAAACGGTCAGGATGAGATTGTTGAGATGGACAGGATGAGAAAACTTATCTCAGGTTACATGGTACAGTCGGTACAAACTTCGGCACACGTACAGTCGTTCATCGAAGTAGATGTTACCAACATTGTAAAATGGAGAGATAAGGTAAAAGGTGCATTTGAGAAGAGAGAAGGTGAGAAGCTTACATTTACTCCTATATTTATGGAGGCTGTGGCAAAAGCACTTAAAGATTTCCCATTAATGAATATATCTGTTGATGGTGAATACATCATCAAGAAGAAAAATATTAACCTTGGTATGGCTGCTGCATTACCAAACGGTAACCTTATCGTTCCGGTAATTAAAAATGCAGATCAGCTTAACCTTGTAGGTATGGCAAAAGCGGTTAACGATTTAGGTAACCGTGCTAAGGCTGGTAAACTTAAGCCGGATGATACTCAGGGAGGTACTTATACAGTAACTAACGTAGGTACATTTGGTAGTGTATTTGGTACGCCAATCATCAACCAGCCTCAGGTAGGTATCCTTGCTCTTGGAGCGATTAGGAAAGTGCCTGCGGTTATCGAAACTCCTGATGGTGACTTTATAGGTATCCGTCAGAAAATGTTCCTTTCACACAGTTACGACCACCGTGTGGTAGACGGAGCTCTGGGAGGTTCATTCGTTAAACGTGTTGCTGAATACCTTGAAGCATTTGATCCAAACAGAGATATATAAAAACAGTATATTATAATAAAAAAAGCGGCTTTAAGCCGCTTTTTTTATTTAACCGAAATAGGTTTGTAATATAAGCTTGTGACTCCTGATTTAGAAGGTTTTGCTTCAATGAGTTCCAGGTTTAATCGTTGTTTGATACTTTGAAATAATGGTTTTCCATCGCCCAATATAACAGGGTGGACTGCAAGTCTGTATTCATCAATAAGGTTATTATTGATAAAGTCTGTAATTAGTGAGGCACCTCCAAATAGCCAGATGTCTTTTCCTTTCTGGTTTTTTATTTGGTTTACTTCTTTGATAATATTATCTCTTATTACGGTATGCTCCCCGGCATTATTAAGGGTTGACGAAAAAATATATTTTTTCATTCGGTTTATCTTATCATAAAAGTCTTTAAAACCACTTTCTTTTTCTGGTTGGTAGTTACCATATAGTTCATAGCTTTTTCTTCCGTAAAAAACAGTATCTATTTCTTCAGGAAAGGTTTCCAAAAAACTTTTCTCTCCTGCTCCAATATCGGTATCCATAATGCACCAGTCAATTTCTCCGTTTGGCCCTTCAATGAAACCATCAAGCGTAACGGCAAGGTCTAAAATTACTTTTCTCATAATTAAAGTTCGTTTATTATCTCAGTTTATTCTCTTGCAAAAAAAAAACTCTGTTACAGCTAAATGATATTACTTTATTTGCTTCAATGCTTCTTTATAGCGCTTTGTATTCTGTTATAGTATTAAGGTAGCGTTCATTAATAATGTTCATGTGGTGACGCACATGCCCTATAAGCGCATAACCTACTGCTCTTGCAGAAACGGCATCCTCTCCGCTTCCTAAGCATAGTTGTAACTGCTTTTCTGTAAGTCCTGAAAAGAACTCTATACTGTAATTGCGAATTACATTAAACTCTTCCAGTAGCTCGTCAATATCATGGCGTTCCACTTCGGCATTTTTTATGTAAGCTTCATGGTTAGTGAATCCAAACGGAGTTTGGTTGTCTCCTCTGGAAGCTGCCAGGGCACGGTATTGCATTATTCTTTCTACATAGTTTATATGCATCAATACCTGTTTAATAGTCCATTTGCCTTCGGTATAGCGATAGTTTTCCATATCTGGGCTAATGCCTTTAAAAAAGTTGTAAGTCTGTTTGCGGTCCTGCCTCATAAGTTGTATAAGCCCGTCTTCTTTGGTTAGGCCTATATACATTTCTAATCTTGGCGGATACTCGTTTGTAGCGGGTTTGGTAATCATACTGTTTGTTTTTTGATTGATTGTTGAATGGTTAAACTAATTCCTCGCAGTTTAATCCGTTTGCCTTAAAGAGGTTGATAACCTTTGTTGCGATTTCCTTATTGCTTTCAATTCTCACAATGCGGTCGCAGTCTTCGGGGTCAAAATCGACCCTTAAAACCGAATCGATAGCAGCAAGTATTCTGCTGGCAAAACGTATTTGTTTACTGGTACGGACAGAAGTTTTAAAAACGAACACTTTTTTCATAATTGTTGGTTTTTAGATGATGATTGATGATGATTATTAAGTAGTGTAAAGTTACAATAGAAACAATGATAAAAATTGTACTTTAAAGTTTAATGGCTGTCATTTTATCTGGCAAAGCCATACAAAATTATTTTACAGCCGTTTACAGTGATAAATGGCGCGTTGACAATAGTGTTGACAATACTATAATGGTAGGTAAAAGGTTTACTTATTATCCCTGTATCTATCTGAAGCTTTATGCAAACGGCGTGCAATTATATCCCTGAGTTTTTTGGGTGACAGCACTTCTATAGTTTCTCCAAATCCTAATATTTCCCTTTCCAGTTCAAAATTATGCACTACATCTATACGTATTGTTATACCGGTTTCATTTTCACTTAACAGTTGTTGGGAAGCATGTATGGGTTTGGTAATAACATAAGGTGCGTTGTACTTGTTTACGTGTAATATTATTTTGTTTGGCCTGTCCTTGTGTGATTTGGTCACACCTAGCAGGTCGTCAAAATAACGTTCAAAGTTTACCCCTTCATAATCTACATACAGTTCTTTAGGTAATGGGTGAAACTCAATAACCCTGTCGAGAGCCAGGGTTAACAGGTTTGGGTTAGATTTTGGTCTGCAAACCAAAAACCAACGGTTTCTGTATTCCTTTAAAAGGTATGGGTAATATATTTCCTTGCTTGGCTTTAATGCTTTAAACGATTTGTATTCTAAAAACAATGGCGTTTTATTAAATATTGCCTGATACAAAGGGGTTATGTGTTCCCTGCCTTTTAACTCCTTATTATCTTCAAACTGTATGAAGTTCTTATTACTGTCGGCCGATTTGTTTACGTTATTCTCCAGTTTTGCAATCAGGTCGCTCATTTCGTCAAAGTAATTAAACCCGTTAAGCTGTTTGAGTACACTTACAATTTCCTTCATTTTGTCCATATCGGCAGTATTGATAGGAGAGTTGGTAATGCTGTAATCAGCATCTTCATAAGTGTAAAAGCGTTTGTCGGTAACTATTATGGGTGCATTGTAACCCAGTTTATCACTGCGCATGGTTTGTATATCTGACTGTACAGTACGTTTGCTTACTCCTGTTGTGATGCCTTCATATTCATACAAAGCATCTGATACTTTTTCTATAAGATCTTCCAGTGTCCATTTTCTAAACCTGTTTTTAAGGCATTGGTCAATGGTTTTGTATCGCAAAAGCGCAAGCTTGTTTGTAGCCATATTTAAGGTTTTGTCGGTTTAAGGCAAAAAGTGATACTTCAAATGTAGGTAAAATTAATTTTACTGCGCATTCTAATTGCGTACATTTTATTTTTTGATAGATTTTAAAAAATATTTTAAGTTTTAATTGTTTTAAAATCAGTTTTTTAAGTATAAATTTTCAGAAAATATTTAACTGCGCATATTCATTGCGTATATAGGTGGCCATCTTTGCAATGTCAGGATGAGACATTAAAACCACACCTTATCAATTTTAAGTTTAACCATAAAGATTTGTATTATGAAATTCAATTTTTTAGCCAAAACAAAAAACACAACGGTGAATTATGAAGGAGCAAAGGCTTATAAAGTTACTCCCGAAATGGAACTGTATACAGCAGTGGTTACAACCGGGCTGAGTGATACATTTTACGAATCGGGGGATGACAGACTTAAAAGGATTAAAAACCTGATAACTCAATGTGATGCTGAGTTTGTTGCAAAGTTAGCTGTTTATGTGAGAACACAAATGTACTTAAGGAGTATACCACTGGTACTTTCGGTAGAGCTTGCAAAACAGACATCGGGCACATCAATAGTGAGTCAGGCTATAAACGGTGTAGTACAGCGTGCAGATGAGATAGCCGAGCTTTTGGCTTACTATCAAATAGCAAACCAGCGTAATGGTGTAAAAAAGCTGAACAGGCTTTCTAAGCAGGTGCAAAAAGGACTTGCATCATCATTTAACAGGTTTGATGAGTATCAGTTTGCGAAGTACAACAGGAAAACAGAAGTAAAACTAAAAGATGCTCTGTTCCTGGTACACCCAAAAGCAAAAGATGAGAGCCAACAAGCGGTATTCAATAAAATTGCTGCCGATACTCTGGCTACTCCTTATACATGGGAAACAGAACTATCTGAACTGGGTAAAGCCAAATTTGAAAACGAACATGTTAAGCAGTTAGCTATAGCCCAAAAATGGGAAGAGCTTATAGAAAGTAAAAAGGTAGGTTATATGGCAATTATGCGTAACCTAAGGAATATACTGGATGCTAATGTTTCGGCAAATCATTTATATATGGTTTGCGATTATATAGCAAACGAGCAGGCTGTGGCAAATTCAAAACAATTGCCTTTCAGGTTTCTTGCAGCATACAGGGAGGTTAAAAAGCATGACTCTAAATATGCCTCTGTAGTACTGGAAGCTCTTGAAGATGCTGTGATGCACAGCGCGCGTAATATAAAGGGTTTTGATGCAGATACTTCGGTAGTTATTGCCTGCGATGTTTCGGGATCCATGCGGCAACCTGTTTCGGCAAGAAGTAGTGTAATGCTTTATGATGTGGGGCTTATGCTGGGTATGTTGCTGCAGTCGCAATGTAAAAACGTGATTAGCGGTATGTTTGGCGACAAATGGAAAATAATAAACATGCCACGTAGAAATGTACTGGCTAATGTACAGGAGTATTACAGGAGAGAGGGTGAAGTAGGTTATTCTACATACGGTTATCTGGTTATAGACGACCTTATAAAAAGAAAGCAGGTTGTAGATAAGGTGATGTTGTTTACCGATGTACAGATGTATAGTAATGATGGATTCAATTCGTTTGAGAATTCATGGAAAATGTACAAGCGACTGGCACCAAAAGCTAAGCTGTACATATTTGACCTTGCAGGGCATGGTAGCATGCCTCTGGATATAAAAAGAAATGATGTGTATTTGATTGCAGGCTGGTCTGACAAGATCTTTGATGTTCTTAATGCTGTAGATGATACGGCGATTGCTATGGAAAAGATAAGCCAAATCAAATTGTAGGCCGCTCCCGTAGCCGGGGATGCTGCGGGAGCTTAATAAAAGTTCATAAAATATTGATAATATAACAGGTGTCGTAGATAAGAGTTACTTCGTCCAGTTCTGTGTCACAGGTTCGAATCCTGTCATTGTAAAATGTAGCTCAGTCCGGTAGAGCAAGAAAAATAGTCTCTTTTCGTTTGTAACCCTGTTTTAAGAAAAAAGGATGCCGTAGGTAAGAGATACTTCGTCACAACTTTGGTGAGGAATAGCGTAGTCATTTTAATATGGCAAGGTTATCCGGTTCGACTCCGGCTAGACATGCCCCGTTCTCTTGCCGCTTTTTGCTTCTTTGTTCTTTTAAAATCTGTCGGGTACCGTAGGGAAGTGTTACTTCGTCCGGTTGATTAAAGCGGGTTCAAGTCCCGCAGGTCACTTCACGCCTTTAGCCCCGCTAATAAAAGAGTGCCGTTGTTAAGTGTTACTTCGTTTCTCCAAAAATTCAGTCACTTTACGCTTATTGCCTCTTTTTTTATTTAAAAATTATAAATTTAGTTTAAACGCATCTATTTGCACACATAATAAAATTATGGAACGATTAATTACCGGAACCGATTTGTTGAACATCGGTTTTAAAGAAAATGCAGTTTTAGGGACAGCTCTTACCCTTGTGAACGAGAGATATGCTTCACAGGATAAGGGTGAGATATTGGTTTTGCTGAAAAACCTGAATGATACTCCCGAAAGTTTCCTTGAAGATAAAGCGTTAGGAAGCCTGGCTCAGGCTATGATTGAAGAAGCCAATAAACCAAAAGATGAAGTGATTCCGTTAGTTGAAAATGCTAACGGGTATACCATATACGGAGAGCAGAATATTGAAGAAGGCGCAAAAGACCAGATGAAAGTGGCTATGAAGCTGCCGGTAACAGTAGCAGGTTCATTAATGCCCGATGCCCATCAGGGTTACGGACTACCGATTGGTGGTGTGCTGGCTGCAAAAAATGCTATTATTCCTTATGGTGTAGGTGTAGATATTGGGTGTAGAATGGCTTTGTCTGTATATGATATCCCTGAAAGTTTCTTTATGGAGAATCAGGCAAAATTTAAAAGGGAGCTTATTGCCCAGTCTAAATTTGGTGCCGGGCAGGGATTTAAGGGTAAGGAAAAAGCAAATCACGATGTGCTTGACCGTGATGAGTTCAATATGAATCCGTTATTAAAAAGCTTAAAGGATAAGGCCTGGTCACAATTAGGTACATCGGGTGGAGGTAACCACTTTGTTGAATTCGGTATTATAGAGTTTGAACAAAGGGATGAGGTGCTTAATATCGATAAAGGGAGATACCTTGCCCTGTTAACACATTCGGGTTCGCGAGGACTGGGAGGTATTGTTGCGGGGCATTATACCAAACTGGCAAAAAGCATTTGTAAACTGCCAAGAGAGGCAGAGAACCTTGCTTACCTTGATATGAAATCGCAGGAAGGTATGGAATACTGGATAGCCATGAACCTTGCCGGAGATTATGCATCGGCCTGTCATCAGGTGATACACGATAAAATGACGAGGGCTGTAGGAGGTAAAGTGCTTGCTAAGGTAGAGAATCATCATAATTTTGCCTGGAAGGAAATTTTAAACGGTGAAGAGGTAATTGTACACCGTAAAGGAGCAACTCCGGCAGGGAAAGGTGTTATGGGTATTATACCGGGAAGTATGACTGCGCCGGGATTTTTGGTTAGAGGAAAAGGTGAGGAAAACGCAATTAATTCGGCCTCACACGGTGCCGGAAGGTTAATGAGCCGAACGCAGGCCATTAAGAATATTACAAGAGATGATATGAGGCAGGTACTTAAAGATCATGGCGTGACCCTTATCGGGGCCGGAAAAGATGAAGCGCCAATGGCTTATAAGGACATCAATACAGTGATGGCCTCTCAAAAAGACCTGGTGGATGTTGTGGCTAAGTTTACCCCGAAAATGGTAAGAATGGCAGACGACGGAAGTCGGGAAGATTAAACAATGCGGTGCTAAGGGAGACAGTTTTTTTCTGTCTCCCTTTTTTATTTGTCTTTGGTCATTAATTCAATTCCCTATCTTTGTGATATAAAACAAAAAACCGGTGAAAACTATTTTGGCTATATTAGGTGTTTTGGTGCTGTTGCTGCTTGGTACAAGCACGGTTACAGATCAAAAGCGCACAAACGATTTTCATCAGGAATTAGTTATGAAAGACAGCAGCGACTGGAAGGAAATAAATATGGATGCTAAGGGTATGGTCAATAAAATGGCTTATGCCGATACTGCGAACTTTATGGGACAGAAAATTTATCCCTGTGCCAAATGTTTCCTTAGGCCGGAAGTAGCCGAAGCTTTAGAAAAAGCTAACACACTGGCTAGTCAAAAAAACATGAAATTGGTTATTTTTGACTGCTACCGTCCTTACGGGTATCAGCAAAAGATGTTTGAGATAGTAAACAATCCAAAATATGTGGCACCTCCGGGTAAAGGTTCAAACCATAACAGGGGTGCTGCTGTAGATTTGTCTCTGGCAGATAATCAGGGTAATTTACTGGATATGGGGAATGAATTTGATGATTTTTCGAGTCTTTCTTATTATATTTCCGATAAGATATCGGCGAAAGCCCAAAATAACCGCAAACAGCTGCGTGATATTATGAAGGAAGCGGGATTTACTCCCTATGATAATGAATGGTGGCATTTTGATTACAGAAAGAAACGATATGAAACTTCCGACTTTAGGTGGGAATGCGACGACAAAACACAACAATAAATAAAAGAAATGGAACTAAAACTGAACAGGCCTATCTGTTTTTTTGATCTGGAAACAACAGGGACAGATATAACCAAAGACAGAATAGTTGAAATATCAATATTAAAGGTATTCCCAAACGGGAACAAGGAAAGTAAAACGTGGCTGGTAAACCCGGAAAGACCTATACCGCCACAGTCTACCACGTTTCATGGTATAGATGACGCAAAGGTGGCAAACGAACCTACCTTCAAGGAGCTTTCACATCAGGTATATAATATGATTAAGGATTCTGATTTGGCAGGGTACAATTCCGACCGATTTGATATTCCGTTACTGGCAGAAGAGTTACTTAGAGCCGATGTAGACTTTGATATGAAAAACAGGGTAACGGTAGATGTGCAAACCATTTTCCATAAAAAAGAGGAACGTACCCTTAGTGCGGCATTTAAATTTTACTGCGGACAAATACTTGAAAATGCCCATAGTGCTGAGGCTGATGTGAATGCCACATACGAAATACTTAAGTCTCAACTGGACAGATATGACGATTTAGAGAATGATATGAAATTGCTTTCGGAATTTACCACGCGTAAAAAAGCGGTTGATTTTGCCGGTTTTATTGCGCTGGACGACGACGGAAACGAGATATTTACCTTTGGTAAGCATAAGGGGGCAAAAGTGGAAGAAATACTGGAAAAAGAACCGGGTTATTTCGGGTGGATACAAAACGCCGATTTTCCTCTGTATACAAAAAAAGTGCTTACTGCTATTAAATTGAGAAAATTAAACAATAAATTAGTATAAAATAATCCCCGTTTAGATAACGTTACAAGAATGAAAATAATCTGCATTGGCAGGAATTATGCCCGCCATATAGAGGAGCTTGCAAACGAAAGGCCGGAAGAGCCGGTTATTTTTTTAAAGCCGGATACAGCACCTGTTCTAAGAAAGTTTCCTTTTGTTATCCCTGAGTTTAGCAACGATGTGCATTATGAAGTGGAAATACTTGTAAAAATTAATAAGGTAGGTAAGTATATAGATGCTAAATTTGCCCACAAGTATTATAGCGAGATTGGGCTTGGTATAGATTTTACCGCCCGTGACCTGCAATCGAAACTAAAGGAAAAAGGATTGCCTTGGGAAAAAGCCAAAGGGTTTGACGGTTCGGCAGTAATAGGAGAAGAGTTTATTAATAAGTCGGAGTTTACCTCGGTAGATGATATTAACTTTGAACTTGTTAAAAACGGTGAAGTGGTGCAAAAAGGTAATACGCAAAATATGCTATGGAAAATAGATGAACTTATTGCCTATGTTTCGCAGTACTTTACGCTTAAAAAAGGAGATATTATATTTACAGGTACGCCTGAAGGGGTAGGTAAAGTAAACCCGGATGATGTGCTGGAAGGTTCGATAGAAGGAAAAAAAATATTCAGGATACAGGTAAAATAATGGCATTACACTATAATTTATCTAAGGTTTATGCGATTTCTGATAACGATGTGGAATTTGCAAAACAAATAATGGTACTATTTACAGAAGAGGTTCCGCCGGAGGTGAAAAACATAAGGCGCGGACTTAAAGAAAAGGATTATGAAATGGTGTACCACGCTGCACACAAAATAAAGCCTACACTGGATATGCTGGGTATGGACCTGGCTTATGAAGACGTACTTGCTATAGAAACATGGAGCAGGAGCGAGGGTAAGAAAAAAGAAATCAAAGAGGTATATAAAAGCCTTAAAGATAAAATAGAACACGCGCTTAAAGAGATAAAAAAAGATTACAGCCTTTAATATAGTATGAAAGCAGCAGTTGTTACCGTAGGCGACGAGATTTTAATAGGGCAGATAGTAGATACTAACTCGGCCTTTATAGCAAAATCATTAGATAAGATAGGCATAGAAGTAATAGAGATGCTTTCCATAAGTGATGACCGCGAGCATATACTGGAAACTTTGGCATCACTCCAAAACCGCGTAGATCTTGTTATTATGACAGGAGGGCTTGGGCCTACAAAAGATGATATTACCAAAAAAACACTTTGCGAGTATTTTAATGATGAGCTGGTGGTAGATGAAGCTGTACTGGAACATGTAACAGAGCTTATTGAAAAGGTAATGAAGCGCCCGGCTTCACAAATGAATAAAGATCAGGCGTTGGTGCCATCAAGAGGTACGGTACTGTTTAACAGGGTAGGTACTGCGCCGGGTATATGGATGGAAAACCAAAATACGGTTTTTGTATCTCTTCCGGGAGTGCCTTATGAAATGAAATACCTAATGGATAATGAGGTTGTCCTGAGGCTTATTTCAAAATTCAAACGCCCTTTTATAGTTCATAAAACCATACTTACATACGGGCAGGGCGAAAGCCTTATTGCCGAGCGTATAGAGGAATGGGAAGATAACCTTCCGGAGTTTATCAGGCTGGCTTATCTGCCAAGTCCGGGTAGGGTAAGGCTACGCTTAACTGCAAGGGGTATAGATGAAGATTTTTTACGCAAAAGTATTTTAGAGGAAGCTGAAAAACTAAAAGCAATCATAGGCGATATTATAGTTGGTTATGATGAAGATGAGACTCTCGAAGTAGTTTTAGCTAAACTTTTAACCGAAAAGAAATTTACCATATCGGCTGCCGAAAGCTGTACAGGTGGTAGGATTGCGCAAATGTTAACCACACAACCGGGATCATCGGCCTATTTTAAGGGTAGTGCCGTGGCTTATGCTACCGAAGCCAAGGTGAATATACTGAAGATAGACCAGCAGCTTATAGATATATTTAGTGTGGTTAGCCCTAAGGTGGCCGAAGCTATGGCATCTCAGGCAAAGAAAATTTTCGGTACTGATTATGCTGTTGCCACTACCGGAAATGCCGGTCCTACAAAAGGAGATTCTGATGCAGAGGTAGGTACTGTTTTTATAGGTATTGCTACTCCAAAAGGGGTTTACAGTGAGAAGTTTGACTTTGGTCAACCCCGTGAAAAGGTCATAGAACGTGCTGCAAACAAAGCTTTGGAAATTATTTATCAGGAAATTTTAAAAAACTGATTGATATTGTTTGTGTAATAGTTTTATTTTTTGTTACTTTGCACCCTGATTTTGAATAACGATATAAAAGCGATAAATAATGTCAAGAGTTTGTGCCCTTACTGGTAAAAAAGCGATGGTAGGAAATAACGTTTCCCACGCGATGAACAAGACTAAAAGAAAGTTTAGTGTAAACTTAGTGAAGAAGCGTTTTTATCTTCCTGAAGAGGACAGATGGATTACTCTTAGGGTGGCTGCTTCTACTATCAAGACGATTAATAAAAAAGGTTTAGCTGCAGTTCTTAAGGATGCTAAAGCTAATGGATTTATTAAATAATATCCTTACCTAATAAATATATAGCAAGATGGCAAAGAAAGGTAACAGAATACAGGTAATTTTAGAGTGTACTGAGCATAAAGCTTCAGGTGTACCAGGAACTTCTAGGTATATTACTACTAAAAATAAAAAGAATACTCCAGACAGGCTAGAGATTAAAAAATTCAACCCTATCCTTAAAAGAGTAACCGTACATAAAGAAATCAAATAATTATACGTCATGGCAAAGAAAACCGTAGCAACGTTACAAACATCTTCAAAAAGGCTTACTAAAGCTATAAAAATGGTAAAGTCTCCAAAATCAGGAGCTTATACATTTGTTGAGGCTGTTATGGCACCAGAACTTGTGGATGAATTTCTAAAGAAGAAATAATAATCCAATACATATATAGAAAAGCTACTTTCAGTAACGGGAGTAGCTTTTTTATTTTCTATATTTACCATCGGAAAAACGAGACTTAAAAGCATATGAACTTCTTTAAAAAAATATTTTCTTCTGAAAAGAAGGAGACTTTAGATAAAGGGCTTGAGAAAACAAAAACTTCTTTCTTCTCTAAGCTGTCAAAAGCTGTTGCAGGTAAATCTAAAGTTGATGATGAGGTACTTGATAACCTTGAGGAAATACTTGTATCGTCTGACGTTGGTGTAAATACTACCCTAAAAATAATAGAGCGTATTGAAGAGCGCGTATCCAAAGACAAATATCTGGGTACAGATGAGCTTAACCAGATATTAAGGGAAGAGATTGCCGGACTATTATCTGAAACCAATACAGGTGAAGCTACCGATTTTGAAGTTCCTGCTAATAAAAAGCCTTATGTGCTTATGGTAGTTGGAGTGAATGGAGTAGGTAAAACCACCACAATTGGTAAGCTGGCATATCAGTTTAAGAAAGCCGGGCACAAAGTAGTACTTGGTGCTGCCGATACCTTTAGGGCTGCTGCTATAGATCAGTTACAGGTTTGGGCAGATAGGGTAGGTGTTCCTATCGTAAAGCAGCAAATGGGTAGCGATCCTGCTTCTGTTGCTTTTGATACATTACAGTCGGCCGTTACTCAGGGTGCCGATGTTGTAATTATAGATACAGCCGGAAGGTTACACAATAAAGTAAACCTAATGAACGAGCTTTCTAAAGTAAAAAGGGTAATGCAAAAGGTAGTGGGCGATGCTCCGCATGATGTGTTACTTGTGCTGGATGGTTCAACCGGGCAAAATGCTTTTGAACAGGCTAAGCAGTTTACGGCTGCTACAGAGGTTACTTCGCTTGCAGTTACTAAACTTGACGGTACTGCCAAGGGAGGAGTTGTAATTGGTATATCAGACCAGTTCCAGATACCTGTAAAATATATTGGTGTTGGTGAAGGGATAGAGGATTTACAGGTATTTAATAAATATGAATTTGTAGATTCGTTCTTTAAATAAAAACCAAATAAACCAATATTAATCAATTAATCACCTTACAAACAAATGAAATTTTACGTTCTGTTGGTGGCATTTTTCTTTGCCACTGTAACTTCTTATTCCCAAGAAAATAAAGGCTATTATGTTACTAATGGCGATGTGAGAATTAACGGCTATTTTAAGTCGGATAATTTTTCAAATCCAAATGACATTGAATTTAGAAAAGATGATTCAGAGTCTTTTGAAAAATTAGAGCTTCAAACGATAAAAGAGTATGGTATTGATAATCGCACCAGAATAATTAAGAAAACAGTTGAAGTGGATAGATCACGATCTTCATCTGTAAAATTTTATTCTAATTTCAAAGATCCCGACTGGCAAAAAGCAACATTGTTCCTTAATGTAATAGTAGATGGGGATGCTTCTTTGTATTCTTGTATTTATAACGGAGAAAATAAATTTTTTTACGAGATAAATTCAAAACAAATAAGACTGAGTCAGTTAGTGTACAAAAAATACTTTTTTAATAATAGCGATGTAAAAGAGAATATTACTTATAAACAGGATTTGTATAATAATGTTAGATGTGATGATTCTGATATTAACTATAATTCTTTAAGTTATACCGAAAGCTCTCTTAAAAAAGTATTTGTAGCCTACAATGAATGTCATAAAGGAGCTTATGCAGTGTATGAAAACAAAGTGACTTCAAAAATTGAACTCTCAGTAAATGGTTATGCGGGTCCTACGCTTAATATGCTCTCTACAAAAACACAAGGAGGAAGTGGTAATGATAGCGGTTTCGGACTTAACATAGGAGCTGAGGTTGTTGTTGTGACATCTTCAGGTAATTTAGGAGGCTTTTTAAGACTTGAGTATGCAATGTTGGCATCCGAACTTGAAACAATCACACCTTCTGCCAGTACAGATAGGCTTGCAGAAGAGTCTAAGCTGGATGTTAGTTATTTTAGTATTGTTTTAGGTCCGAGATATTATTTTAACGAAAATAAAAACAATAAAGGATTGTTTCTTGATGCAGGTTTTGGGATGGGCTTTGCCTCGGGAGAGTTAGTGAAAACCAGGTATGGAACAGGAGAGTATTTTGTGGGGTCTATAACAAAGTATGATTTAGCACATAATTTTTACCTGAGTGTTGGGTTTGGTTATGCTCTTTCAGATAAAATGGGTGTAGAAGTAAGATACGATACTCCAAGGGAAGTTGTAGATTATAACAGTAATTATAAATTCAGTAAATTAGGACTGAATTTTAAATATACATTTTTATAAAAAGAAAAAGAGCCGCTTTATAAGCGGCTCTTTTTTTTACTCTATAACGGCGTTTATTTTTTGCCAAAGCTCATTGTCAAAGCCCGATAGTGCAAAATTTTCACCATCGGCAGCATTACCCATTCGTATGACTACCATTTTTTTAGACGGAATCACATAAATTTTCTGGTCATTTTTTCCCAGTGCCATGTACATATCTGTTGGTCCCGATGGTATAACCGGACCGTTAAACTCAAACTGTGTTTGTGGTAGGTGGTAGCTTTCCTTTCCGTTTAACCACCATAGATATCCGTAGGATTTATTGATTTCCTGTGAAGTATTTATGGCACTGTTGAAATAGCTGCTGTTTATAATTTGTGTCTCTTTCCATTTACCATTATTAAGTGCCAGTAGGCCAAAGCGTGCCATGCTACGGGTGGTACTCCAGTATACACTAAGGTCTTCTCCGCTTTCCAACCAGGTACCTGTCATTCCTATAGGATCTCTTAGTTTGCTATTAAAATAGGTGTTCCATGATTGTTCGGTAGCTTGGGCTACAACATCCTGTAGTTTTACATATTCATTATGATAAGCCCATCGTGTACCGGCATCTGCAATGTATTGTAGGTTGGCGGGAGAAACATCGTCCCCCAATGAATCATCCAGTCCGGATGTCATGGTTAGTAAATGCCTGCATGTAATAAGATTTTCTTTGTCTAACGTTGCACTCGTCCATCCTGTGCCTAAATAATCGGAGACTTTATTATTAGTATTAATAAACCCTTCCTGTTCGGCTATGCCTGTTAATGTTGCCGTAAGGGTTTTACCTGCACTGGCCCAATACCAAGGAGTTGTTGCTGTATGTCCGTTAAAATAGTTTTCCATTACAATACGGCCGTTAACCAGTATCATAAAGGATTTGGTGTTTTTGGTTTCCAGAAATTCCAGTAGTGCCGGAATATTACTTTCATTCCACTCCAGTGTGGCGGGTGACTTGGTTTCCCAATTATCGGTTCCGTTATCAGGGAAATACATGGCTTCCTCTACCGGAGGGTTAGTTGTTCCTCCAGATTCGGCTTCACTATCGTCAGATGAGCTACAGGCAAAAAACAAAAATGAGCTTAATGCTATAAGTGATAATTTTTTCATACGGTTATAGTAACTGATGCTAAAGATATTAAATACTTGTTTTCGTTAAACTCGTGTTTTAAAATTTGCAGACATTTTTAAATGCTTAAATTTGCTTGTTAATAACTAAAAACTAATCATGAAAAAATTATACCTTTTTTTATTTGTAGCGATTGCTGCTATATCATGTTCGCAAAAAATTGAGAAGGCCGATTTAAAAAAATTAAACGGTTACTGGGAAATTGAAGAAGTTGTAATGCCCGACGGAGAGAAGAAGGAATATAAAGTAAACCCAACAATTGACTTTTTTATGCTGAGTGGTGAAGAAGGTTTTCGTCAAAAGGTAATGCCTTTGCTAGAGGGGGGCTACAGGACTAATGGTCTTCGTGAGAAAATGACTATTACAGAAGAAGACAACAAAACCTATATTGCCTACAAAACCGAGCATGCTGAGTGGAAGGAGCAGATACTTGAGGTAAATGAGGAGAAGCTTGTTGTTAAAAATGAACAGGATATAGAATATCATTATAAAAGAGAGAAACCTTTTACTAATAAGAAATAATGGCAAAACGATTAAACGATTACAATTCGGTAAGCGATGTGCTTAAACAGTTTATTGAGTCTAATAATCTGCAAAAGGGTATGGATAAGATAGATGTTAGGGATGCATGGAAAAACCTTATGGGTAATGGTGTAAATAACTATACCCGTGAGATAATGCTAAAGGGTACTACGCTTTATGTAGAGTTAACATCGGCAGTGTTGAGGGAAGAGCTTAGCTATGGTAAGGAAAAAATCGTTAAAATGATTAATGAGGAAATGGGAAGGGAAATAATTAAAGAAGTAATATTGAGATAAACAAAAAGCCGCTTATAAAGCGGCTTTTTTTATATGTTGTCAGTTCAGGATAGTTATTAGAACTGCTCTCTTCCTGCAAAATGGAAGTTGCTCTCGATAGCAGCGTTCTCATCGCTGTCTGAACCGTGAACTGCATTCTCACCAACAGAAGTAGCATATTTTTTACGGATAGTACCTTCTGCAGCGTCAGCTGGGTTAGTAGCACCAATTAATGCTCTGAAATCTTCAACAGCATTATCTTTCTCAAGGATAGCAGCTACGATTGGTCCTCTTGTCATGAATTCAACTAGTTCACCAAAGAAAGGTCTTTCTTTGTGTACTGCATAAAATGCCTGAGCATCAGCTAAAGTAAGTTGAGTTAATTTCAGAGAAACGATTCTGAAACCAGCTTCAGTTATCATAGATAAAATACCACCGATGTGTCCGTTTTCAACAGCATCCGGCTTAATCATTGTAAATGTCCTGTTAGTTGCCATAGTCTTTTTAAATTTTGTGCAAAAGTAGTAGTTTTTACATTAATAACTTTAATAAATTATTAATGTTTTTTACTTTTTTACAGCACAACTATATTAAAGTCGTGTTCCAGTGGTTTAAGGCTACTAAACAGTTTGTCAATAAGTTTACCATCGTACTCCAGGTAAAACTGAGAGAAGTTGGCTTTTCGTTCCTGCAGGCTCCTGCCCGGGAACAGTTCGTTTTGAATTTCGGTTATACGCTCCAGCTTATCGGCATGATTGTGTTTTTCTGCCCTGCGGAGTTTTTTCTCTAAATTGTCAAGCCCCTTTAACTGTTTTGTTTCCTGTGCTTTTACAGCTCCTCCAAAAGTAGCATCTGTTTTGGTTGCCATAGCATGAAGTTTGGCGAACTGTTGCTGTAAAAACTCTCTTTGCTCACTAAAGTCAAGGCTTAGGTCTGAAAATTCTACCGTTTTTTTATTTACAAGCTTATCCTGTTTCATAAATACATCGGCCCAGCTTAGGTTAAGCCTGTCCAGTTTTTCGGCTTGCTTTTCGGTGGCAATCAGTACAGAGTTACGCAATAACAGCATAGGGAAAGTAACTCCTGCCGACTCAAAATAGGATTTAAGTTCCAGCCAGTAAGCAAGTTCTCCGCCTCCGCCTATATAACATAGGTTAGGCAGTATTACTTCTTCATAAAGCGGACGCATAATTACATTAGGGCTAAACTTCTCCGGGTTAGTTTCCAGTAATGCCAGTATTTCTGCTTCGCTAAATTGAATCTCGGTATTGTTTATATAGTAAACGCCATCCTGTAAAATGATACGTTCTCTTATGTTATCTTCTATATAAAAGAGGTTTATTTCCCTTGGGTTTACCTGTATATTATAATCTGTAAGGTTATCGGCTGTTTCGGCTACTTTAGTATGCGATGTTTGGTTTAAAAGCTCTTCCTTAACATGCGGGGTAAACAGTCTTTTCAGGTTAGCGCTGTCTCCGTCAATAATTACCAGTCCGTTTTTACCGAATATTTCATTTGCCAGAAAGCGGGTCGCATCGGCAAGGTTGCTGTGTTTTATATAGGCTTCACTAAAAAGTTCTTTTAGCCATGCAGCATTGTTACCCGGGCCAAGCTCTTTTTCAAAAACCTCTAACACAGCTTCAAGTCCCAAGGTAGATAATCTCCCTACCGGACCAGTGCTTTCCCTGTTCCAGCTTATTTTTTTATCCTTAAAGTTAAAGTAATTTATTTCGTCAAAGTCATGATCTTCGGTAGCCATCCAGTATACCGGTACAAAGTTGTACTCAGGGTAGGTTTCGCTAAGCTGTTTGCTTAGGTTTATAGTGCTTACAATTTTATATAAAAAGTAAAGCGGACCAGTAAACAGGTTTAGCTGATGGCCTGTGGTTATGGTAAAGGTGTTTTCCTGTTTTAGTAAATCAAGGTTATGTTTTGTAGCTTCGGTAGTATTGAAGCCTGCATATTGTTTTTCTAAAGCATTGAATAAAACACTGCGTGAATCACTACTGTAGTTTTGCTGTTTTTCCTGTAATTGCTGCTTAAAGTTTTGCAGGGTAGGGAAGCGGTTGTATAACGGCTTCAGGTTTTCTTTTTGGTTAAGGTAATCGGTAATAAGCGGGGTGAAATATCCTGAACTTTGGAAGCTAATACAGTCTGACGGCATTGTAGTAATTTATTTTCCTGTAAAGTTAGGGAAAAAAGGAATACAAACTGTATTATTGATTATGCCAGTTATGAAAGCAATGTGGGCATATTTTAGCTCGCGGAGTACGTGCCCTTTTTCCGCATTTTGGGCAGTTGTTGAAAAACTGAATATCTTTGTTTTCATCGACTATCCTATGGGCTGATTTACTCCTAAAGTTTTCATACCCGATATTAAGGAGTTTTAAAGTCTCAGGATCCTCGGTTAGAACACCCATTTCCAGTAAATTTTTTCTTTTTTCAGGGGTGGGTTTATGATCAACAGTATGTAAATAATTACAATGCTTTAGGGCGAGTGCTTCTTTTTCTGTAAGTAGGTTGGAGAAGTGTTCTAAAATATAATTTACTGTTTCTTTGTCCATTATTTTTTAGGTCTTTTTAAAATAACTGCCATTAAAGGCATAGCTGTCAAAGCTATTCATTACATTACAATTTAATCTCAAATATTTTTTTGATGGCATTGTAAAGAACATCCAGTGCAGCATTAGCCGCTTTTTGGGCTATGGCTTTAGATATTATGGCTATAGCATGCAGTTCGGCTTCAAAAACAAGTTTTTCATCTTCCAGTCTTGATTTAAGCTTTTCTATAGGAAGGTCGCCTGTAAGGGTAAGTTCTGCTAAAAGTTCCAGTCTTTCCTTACGTCGGTTTAAAAACTCGTTAGCTACTGATTTTACTTCTTCCCAGTTGTCTGTTACCGTATCTTTAACGGTGCCCAGCATTTGAGCCAATACTTCGTTGATGTCAAATATAGGGTCGTTGGTTTGTAGATTTGTCATTTTTATTCGGGTGGATTGTTTGCAATTTGTTTTCCTTTTTCAGCCGAAAGCATAGCGAAGAACAGGTCATCAAAGGTTTTACGGTTCAGTTTGATTTCGCCGTCACTTAAATAGTCCTGCTCTTTGTGTTCGGCTTTGTATTTCCTCCATAGCTGTAGTGTGATTTCACATATCCTTGCAGAGTGTTCGTTAACAGGCTTCACTTTGTTTTTTGTGAGTAGTGAGTTCAACTCTACTTCAAAGTTAATGTACTGCTCCTGGAATATTGCGTAAGCTCTTCCGTTTTCTTCTTCTGCTGTAACTTCAAGCATAATAAGGTAAAAGCGGTCTATCTCTTTTGCAGTGGTTTCAATCTGTTGTACCATTCCGTCATCATAAGGAGCAACGAGCTGAACTTTACAGGAGATAAACGACAGGCTTAATGCCAAAAGGATAAGCAACGACTGTATTTTGAACCTGGATTGTAATAACATGGTTTTCATTTGCGGTTGGTTTAAGTAAATATACTTAAATTAGGGAGTGTAATAAAAATAAAAAACCAAAAATATCTCCTACTTTTGCAGGCTAAACCATTACTGTTTTGAGTACTAAAGTATTATTAATAACACCGCCTTTTACCCAGCTTAATACGCCTTATCCGGCTACCGCATACCTTAAGGGATTCCTTAATACTAAAGGTATTAGCTGTGTTCAGGCCGATTTAGGTATTGAGGTGATATTAAAACTTTTCTCAAAACAGGGACTGGCAAATCTTTTTACCCGTATAGAGGAGGGACTGGAGACAGGAAGCCTGCAACCATCTGCCAATTCAGAACGTATTATTGCACTTAAGGACGAGTACCTTAAAACTATTGATGCGGTAATGCTGTTTCTGCAAGGGAAAAACCCTACGCTTTCCCATCTTATATGTCAGGAAGATTTCCTGCCTGAGGCTTCACGCTTTGCACAGCTTGAGGAACTGGATTGGGCTTTTGGTAGTATGGGAACTCAGGATAAGGCCAAGCATCTTGCAACGCTTTACCTTGAAGATATATCTGACCTGATTGTGGATTGTATAGACCCCCATTTTGGGTTTAGCCGTTATGCGGAACGACTGGGACGTTCGGCTAATTCGTTTGATGAACTTTACGGTAGCCTGCAACAGCCTTATACTTATATCGACGAACTGCTTATAGATTTACTGCACCAGCGTATGCGGGATACTAACCCTATGTTGGTTGGTTTTTCGGTACCGTTCCCGGGGAATCTATATTCGGCTTTTAGGAGTGCGCAGTACATCAAAAAAATATTTCCTGATGCAAAAGTGAGTATGGGAGGCGGTTTCCCAAATACCGAATTGCGTTCGCTTACTGATACCCGTGTAATGGAGTTTTTTGACTTCATTACTCTTGATGACGGAGAGGCTCCGGTGGAATGCCTTGTGGAGCATCTTGAAGGGAAAAGAGATGTAAACCAACTGAAACGTACTTTTGCTTTAATCGAGGGAGAGGTTACTTATTTAGATAATTCAGGATGTAGGGACTACAAACAAAGTGAGGTAGGTACTCCTGATTATTCTGATTTATTACTGGACGATTATATTTCGGTTATAGAGATTGTAAACCCTATGCACCGCATGTGGAGTGACGGCAGGTGGAATAAACTTACCATGGCACACGGTTGCTATTGGGGTAAATGTACATTTTGTGATATATCATTAGACTATATAAAGATATACGAACCTATTGCTGCTAAACTGCTGGTAGACCGTATGGAAGAAATGGTGAAGCAAACTGGGCAAAACGGTTTCCATTTTGTAGACGAAGCCGCACCGCCGGCATTAATGCGTGAACTGGCACTGGAAATTATCCGAAGGAAACTGGCAGTAACATGGTGGACCAATATCCGTTTTGAAAAAAGCTTTACGGCTGATTTGTGCCGACTGTTAAAAGCATCGGGTTGTATAGCGGTTTCGGGCGGACTTGAAGTGGCTTCCGACAGATTGCTGGAACTAATTCAAAAAGGCGTAACCGTAGCTCAGGTGGCCAGGGTTACACGAAACTTTACCGAGGCCGGCATTATGGTACATGCTTACTTAATGTACGGTTTCCCTACACAAACGGCTCAGGAAACTATTGATTCGCTAGAAATGGTGAGGCAGATGTTTGAGTTAGGGATATTACAGTCAGGGTTTTGGCATCAGTTTGCCATGACGGCTCATAGTCCTGTAGGGATGTATCCCGAAAAGTTTGGCGTAATAAAGGAAAACGAAACAATAGGTACTTTTGCTAATAACGATATTGTACATATTGACAAAACCGGAACTAACCACGATAAATTTAGTTACGGACTAAAAAAATCACTGTTCAATTTTATGCATGGTATCTGTTTTGACTATCCGTTGCAGGATTGGTTTGAGTTTAAGGTACCGCGTACTAAGGTAAATGAGGATTATATACATAATGTACTTCATGAAGATGATACGTTTACCGTTAAGCCTACTGCAAAAGTGGTATGGATAGGGGGTAAGCCTACAGTGTCTTACTTTACCAAAAATAAAAAAGGGAGAACTTTTGAAACTGCCTCATTGACCTTTCATGATAAAAAGGAAAGTTATAGTATACAGGTAAATCGTGAGCAGGGAGAGTGGTTAGTGAAGTTGTTAAGAGAGATTACTGTAAATCCTGAAAATAAGGTACTGGGATTCCAGCAGGTAAAACAAAATTATGAAGCCGAAGGGATGGACGATTTTGAACTGTTTTGGTATAGTAAACCCGTAAACACTTTACGTGAATACGGGCTTCTTATATTGTAAGTTATAAATGAGTGATTATTTCTTATCACGCTCGTCTATAATTTTTTGATAAGCTGTTTTTTGTTCTTCAGAAAGTAAAGGGAAAATCTCTTTATCTATTTCTTCACTTATTATCCTGAATTTATCAGTTATAACATCTCTTGTATCGACCTGATTTTGTGAAAGAGCAAGTATTTCATCCTTACGCTCATCATAAACTGATTTAACTGCGGCTTTTTGGAAATCATCCAGTTTAAGCTCCTTAGCTAAATAGTCAGACATTAGCACTGATAGGTCTTTAGGTTTTTCATCCTTATTCTTCCTGATGCTTTTTTTGTTTCTTTGGGTATCTATCCTTCTGTCTACACCCGGCCTGTAGCCTGAACCATAATAAGGATCGTAGTAACTGCCGTAACCATATTGTGCCATAGACTCATATCCTGACAAAAGAAGGAAGGCAAAAACCAAAAGCTTAAAATATTTCATAACTGTATTGCTTTTTAAAGAAATTCAAACTTAATCATTTTTTAAACAAAAAAGCTAAAGTTATTGAACTTTAGCTTTTAAGGTATTATTCGGCAGAGGTATTTGCCGGAATGCCATACAGGTCAAATTCTGTAGCGTCGGTTATTTTTATATCAACAAACTCACCTGTTTTAAGGTAGGTAACGGTAGCATCAATAAGTACTTCGTTATCTACATCAGGGCTGTCAAACTCTGTTCTTCCTATAAAATAGTTTCCTTCCTTACGGTCAATAATACAACGGTATACCTGTCCGATTTTTTCCTGGTTAAGTTCCCATGAAATTTGAGACTGTAGTTCCATAATTTCATTAGCACGCTGTTGCTTCACATTGGCAGGAACATCATCTTCAAGAAGGTAGGCATGGGTGTTTTCCTCATGAGAGTAGGTAAAGCAGCCTAAACGCTCAAAGCGCATTTCCTCTACCCAGTTTTTAAGTATCTGGAAGTCCTCTTCGGTCTCTCCCGGATACCCTACAATAAGGGTAGTTCTAATAGCCATTCCCGGTACCATTTCCCTAAAGTCTCTAAGTAGTTTAGTAGTCTTTTCATAGGTAGTACCACGGCGCATTGACTTTAATACATTGTCACTAATATGCTGAAGCGGAATATCTATATAGTTACATATTTTAGGTTCGCGTTTCATTAGGTCTAATACATCCATCGGGAATCCGCTAGGGAAGGCATAGTGTAATCTTATCCATTCTATACCTTCAACCTTAGCAAGGTTTTCAAGTAGTTCGGCAAGGTTACGTTTTTTATATAGATCAAGACCATAGTAAGTAAGATCCTGAGCAATAAGTATAAGTTCTTTAACTCCGTTTTTAGCTAAACCTTCGGCTTCTTTAACCAGTTTTTCAATAGGCTGGGAAACGTGTTTACCTCTCATTAAAGGGATGGCGCAAAAACTGCATGGGCGGTCACAGCCTTCGGCAATTTTAAGGTAAGCATAGTTTTTTGGGGTAGTGGTTAAGCGTTCCCCAAGAAGTTCATGTTTATAGTCGGCTCCTAATGCTTTAAGTAGTAATGGTAGTTCGGTTGTACCAAAATACTGATCAATATTAGGGATTTCCTTCATTAAATCAGGTTTGTATCGTTCAGAAAGGCATCCTGTAACAAAAACTTTGTCTACAATTCCCTGTTCCTTCTTATCGGCATAATTAAGGATCATGTTAACCGATTCCTCTTTTGCATTATCAATAAAACCGCAGGTGTTTATTACAATAATGTTTCCTTCCTCTTCAGCCGGAGCTTCGTGGGTAACATCTTTGCCGCTTGCTTTAAGCTGGCCCATAAGCACTTCACTGTCATAAACGTTTTTAGAACAGCCCAGGGTTATTACATTGATTTTATTTTTCTTTAACGATTTGGTTCTCATGTACTTGAAAATTGGAGTGCAAAATTACGCTTTTTATTGATAAACAGGAGTATATAGCGTTAAAATTTATATTAGCAGGCAGTAATAAAAAAACCGCCCTTTTTAAAAAGAGACGGTTTTTTCAGTATAAAGCAAGATGAAAAATTATAAGTCAAGCGTGTAAGACAGTGTTACATTATTATTACTGCTGTTTATCCTTGCCGAATCGGTAAGTCCTGCAGTTAGTAACGGTGCGTTTGATTTTCTTTCAAAATAAGAATAAGCAAGGTCGAGTCTTGAGTTGTTGAAAGCAAAACCTAAACCAGCAGACCATCCTGTAAGGTCACCTACAGTATAGCCGTTTTTATACGGACTTTGCTCATAGCGGTAACCACCCCTTAGACTAACGAATTTAATGCGGTATTCTGCACCTACGCGAAATTCGCTTGCCATGTCAAGGCTGTTTTCCAGTTCACTGTTTATTGAGCCATAACCATTGCTGGTGTATTTTGTTTGGCTGTAATCTTTAAGGGAGTAGTCAAAGCTTATTAATCCCGATCCGCCAAATATGTAAGCTAAACTACCGGTATATTTACCTGGAGTTTTTAATCCGTAATCATCAAGAATAAAGGTTATTCCCGGGTCTGTAACAACATTACTTCCGTTATAGCGTGCAATTATGTTTTGTGTTATCTCATCCTGTAGTCTGTACCATGTTGGCGATTCGTAAGCTAAACCAAAACGAAGTGATTCGGTAGCTTTGGCAATAGCACCTACGTTAAAAGAGAAACCTCCACCATAGGTATATCGTCTGTTATTAAAACGAACAGCCTCAAGCCCAGTGGTTGGGTTGGCATAATCTTCATATAGTGATGATGTTTTAATATAATCGGTAAAATGTGCGTTAAGATTGGCACCAAGGTAAAGCCAGTTTTCAATTTGCATTGCAAAGTTAAAAGCTACCTTGCCGTTATATCCTCTTGTAGAGATACTGTTTTCATTGTAATAAGGCCCTGCCGGTACGTTACTTGAATACGTAGTGTTTTCTGGAGACGAAGTGTCGGGGTTAAATATATAAGCATTATAGCCTAAAAAAGCCTGTTGGTCTATAAAGCTTAAATCTTCATAGTACGAATTATTAAGGGTGCTCAAATAAATTCCGCCTTCATTGCCAATACCGTTAGCGTAACGTAAAAAGTACTGGTCTATAGAATTGTTTGGATTGTATCCGGCAGAAAAGAAACTATTGTCCAGATTATCGGTATTCTCGTAGTTAAATGCTATGGCAAACTTTTTAAGTGTAGCATTTTCTTTTGTATTGTTGTATACAAAAACAGCTCCCAGCTGGTTTAATTCCAGTGAGCTGTCGGTATCTTTAGTTCCTGTCCCAAAATAATCAGATTTGTTCCTGATGTTATAGTTGGTAAGTGATATGGTAGCTGTATTGTAATTGAAAATGGCCGAACCTGCAGGGTTTACATTAATGGCCGACATGTCTCCGCCAAGTGCGCCAAATGCTCCGCTCATTGCTCTGAAACGTGCTGTACCGTTAAGATTTCCGGTGGCGTACCTTACGGCATCTTCGGGAGTATTAAGGTTTTGTTGCGCATGCAGGGCTGCTGCTGTTAATGAAAAAGCAGCTATAAATAAATATCTTTTCATAGTGTAGTGGTTTTTTAAAGCCCCGCGTTACCACGGGGCTATGTATTGTATAGTAATTAGCCTCTTCTTCCGCCGCCACCGCCGCCGGATCTTCCACCTCCGCCACCGGATCTTCCGCCACCGAATCCGCCGCCTGAACTTCTTGAAGGCGATGGGCTGTAAGATCTGCTAGGTGAACTCGATCTTGTAGAAGGAGTATAACTTCTTGTGTTTCTTGTATTTGTAGAAGGGGTGTAGTTTCTTGTACTTCTTGTTCTTGAAGAGTTGTTGTAGTAGGAATTTCTGTCGGAAGCATTTCCTCTGCTTCTTACTGTAGCACTGTTTCTTGACTGCGTTGTGCCTCTTCCCGGGGTGTAATTACGTCCCGAAATATTACTTCGTCCCGAAACGTTACTTCTTCCGGCTACATTACTTCTGCCACTGTATGGGCTTCTTCCTGCAACTCCGCTTCTGTTACCACCATAAGCAACATTAGATCGGCCTCTGTTATTATAGTAACCGTTATGATTGTAGTAATACGAGTGTCCGTAAGGGTAGTAGTACCAGTTATTCCAGCCATAGCCTCCCCAGCCCCAGCCACCGCCGTAGTATGGGTATCCCCATCCACCGCCGTAACCCCAGCCCCATCCAAGGCCAACGTTCCAACCGCCCCAGGAGTTCCACCCAAGGCCTATGCTCCAGCCCGGGCCACCCCATCCGCCATAACCCCACCAGGGATTATACCAGTTGTTGTAGTAACCGCCATATCCGCCACCATAATAGTTTACGGTAATGTTGTCTGGGTCTTCGCCCCATCCGGTATAAGAGTTTCCGCTGTAATTGCTGTTATAGTTAGTAACGCTAACAACGGTGTCGTTATCGTAATAAGCATCATTTTGCTCATCGTATATAGGAAATTCGTTTTCCAGAGAACTGAAATATCCCTGATAGTTCATATTTTGACCGGAAACTTCACCGTCCCTGTATTGCTGTACGTTACCGTCGTTGTAAGTGTACACAGGGTTATTGTTGCTGTCTCTTGGTACAGTTCCGTAAATGCCGTCGTTGTATGATGAGTTATTCTGGTACGAACTACACGAGGATGCAGTTATAGCCAGAAGTCCCAATACAGAGTATAAGGAGATTTGACGTAGTGTAAAGTAGTTAGTTTTCATAACGCTGCATTTTTTTTTATTGTTGGACTACACAAAAATAGTTAGTTTTGCCAAACATAATTAGTAATACATTTATAAAAACAATATTTGTGCCAATTTATTAGAAATGAGTAAGAATTTAACTAAACGGTCAGAAGATTATTCCAAATGGTATAATGAACTGGTTGTAAAAGCAGACCTTGCTGAGAACTCAGGGGTTAGGGGATGTATGGTAATAAAACCATACGGCTATGCAATTTGGGAAAAAATGCAGGCAGAATTAGATAAGAAGTTCAAGGAAACCGGACATCAAAACGCTTATTTCCCCTTATTTATACCCAAGTCTTACTTTAGTAAGGAGGCAAGCCACGTAGATGGTTTTGCTAAAGAATGTGCAGTGGTTACTCATTACAGGCTAAAAACCGGTGAAGACGGAAAAACAATAGAAGTAGATCCTGATGCTAAGCTGGAAGAAGAGCTTATTGTAAGACCTACCTCTGAAACCATTATATGGGATACCTACAGGAAATGGGTACAATCGTACCGTGACCTGCCTATACTTGTTAACCAGTGGGCTAATGTTGTGCGCTGGGAAATGAGAACACGTTTGTTTTTAAGAACTGCAGAGTTTTTATGGCAGGAAGGGCATACTGCCCATGCTACTAAAAGTGAGGCAATAGCCGAGGCAGAACAAATGATGAACGTGTATGCTGATTTTGCCGAGAACTTTATGGCAATACCGGTAGTGAAAGGAGTTAAAACTGCTAACGAGCGTTTTGCCGGTGCAGAGGAGACTTACTGTATCGAAGCGCTTATGCAGGATGGTAAAGCACTACAGGCGGGTACTTCGCACTTCCTTGGTCAAAACTTTGCCAAGGCTTTTGATGTGAAGTTTGCCAACCAGGAAGGAAAGCAGGATTATGTTTGGGCTACATCATGGGGAGTGTCTACCCGTTTAATGGGAGCGCTTGTAATGACACATAGTGATGATAACGGACTTGTGTTACCACCAAACCTTGCGCCTATACAGGTTGTAATTGTGCCGATACATAAAACAGATGAACAGCTTGCTGAAATTAGTGAGGAGGTAAATATACTGGTAGCTAAACTAAGAAAGCTGAATATATCTGTTAAGTTTGACGATAGGACTACGCATAAGCCAGGATGGAAGTTTAACGAGTATGAGCTTAAAGGTGTACCTGTAAGAATTGCTATGGGACCAAAAGACCTTGAGAACGGAACTTTTGAGGTTGCCCGTCGTGATACACTTACTAAAGAAGTAGTAGCTAAGGATGATATCGTAAATTATATTCAGGATTTGCTGGAAAAAATCCAGTCTGAACTGTTTAATAAAGCTCTTGATTACAGAAATTCGCATATTACCGAAGTAAATTCTTTTGAAGAATTTAAAGATATTTTAGACAATAAAGGCGGTTTTGTGGCGGCTCATTGGGACGGTACAAGCGAGACTGAAGAGAGGATAAAAGATCTTACTAAGGCTACAATCAGATGTATAGCTCTTGATAGGGTAGAAGAAGAAGGTCAATGTGTACTTACAGGCGCGCCATCAAAGGGACGAGTGCTGTTTGCTAAGGCATATTAAAAAAAAATAAAAATTTTTGTTTCAGCTATTGCGTAAATGAAAAATAGTTGTACATTTGCAACCGCAATAATGAAACAAAACGGTCCGTTCGTCTAGGGGTTAGGACGCCAGGTTTTCATCCTGGTAACAGGGGTTCGATTCCCCTACGGACTACAAAATTGAAGTTCTAAATTTATTTACTGAGAATAATCCGAAAAAAGGACTTCAGGGTAACAAACAATGGTCCGTTCGTCTAGGGGTTAGGACGCCAGGTTTTCATCCTGGTAACAGGGGTTCGATTCCCCTACGGACTACAAATTTTATATAACAAGATATTTAAGTTAACAAAATGGCAAATCACAAGTCAGCTTTAAAAAGAATCAGAAGCAACGAAAAGAAAAGAGTGTTGAACAAGTATCAGCACAAAACTACTCGTAATGCAATTAAAGCAATACGTTTAGCTACAGATAAGAATGAAGCTTCAGGAAAATTATCTTCTGTTATTTCAATGATTGATAAATTAGCTAAGAAAAATATCATTCACGCTAACAAAGCTTCAAACTTAAAATCAAAGCTAACTAGACACGTAGCAGCTCTTTAATCAGATAGCGTTACTTGTTTAAATTATAAAATTTCTAAGCTCCTGTAATAAGGAGCTTTTTTTGTTTTATTACTATTAGGTTATAAATTTCTTAAGTGTCTAATAGTTAGTGTATTTTGTATTAAAATAAAGTGTACCTTTGCACCTTCAAAAAAATAAAGATGGCGTCTATAAGAAACATTGCAATTATTGCTCACGTTGACCACGGTAAGACTACGCTGGTTGACAAAATTATGTACCATTGCCAGTTATTCCGTGAAAACGAGAACACGGGCGACCTGATACTTGATAACAACGACCTGGAACGTGAGAGAGGTATTACCATTACTTCTAAAAACGTATCCGTTAATTACAAGGGAACTAAGATTAACATTATCGATACCCCTGGTCACGCCGACTTTGGTGGTGAGGTAGAGCGTGTACTTAATATGGCCGATGGCGTACTTCTTTTAGTAGACGCCTTTGAAGGACCAATGCCACAAACACGTTTTGTACTTCAAAAAGCGATTGACCTTGGACTTAAGCCTTGTGTGGTTATCAATAAAGTTGATAAGGAAAACTGTACCCCTGATGAGGTTCACGAAAAAGTATTCGACCTTATGTTTGAACTTGGTGCAGAAGAATGGCAGCTTGATTTCCCTTCAGTATACGGTTCTGCTAAGCAAAACTGGATGAGTACCGACTGGAAAAACAAAACAGAAAATATAGAGCCGCTTCTTGATATGGTTATAGAGCACATCCCTGCTCCAAAAGTATCAGAAGGTACTCCGCAATTGCTTATTACTTCACTAGACTTTTCTAGCTTTACAGGACGTATCGCTATCGGTCGTCTTCAAAGAGGTAACCTTACAGAAGGGATGAACATATCTCTTGTTAAGCGTGACGGAAAAGTAGTGAAATCAAAAATAAAAGAGTTACACACTTTTGAAGGTCTTGGACGTAAAAAAGTAGATACAGTAGAAGCAGGTGATATTTGCGCACTTGTAGGTCTTGAAGGATTTGAGATTGGTGATACTGTCGCTGATTTTGAAAATCCGGAAGCTCTTGCAACCATTGCAATCGATGAGCCTACAATGAGTATGCTTTTCACCATTAACGATTCGCCATTCTTTGGTAAAGAAGGTAAATTTGTTACTTCAAGACACATTAAAGAAAGATTAAACAAGGAGCTTGAGAAAAACCTTGCCCTTAGGGTGAACGAAACCGACAGTGCCGATAAGTTTATGGTATTTGGTCGTGGTGTACTTCACTTATCTGTACTTATCGAAACGATGAGAAGAGAAGGTTATGAGCTTCAAATCGGTCAGCCACAGGTTATCATTAAAGAAATTGATGGTGTTAAATGTGAGCCGGTTGAGGAACTTACTATCGACTTACCAGAAAACCTTTCGGGACGTGCAGTTGAGTTTGTAACTGTTCGTAAAGGTGAGATGATTAGTATGGAGCCAAAAGGTGAGCGTATGATTGTTAAATTCATCATTCCTTCACGTGGTATTATAGGTTTAAGAAACCAGTTGCTTACAGCTACTGCGGGTGAGGCTATCATGTCACACCGTTTCTTAGAGTACCAACCGTTTAAAGGAGATATACCAGGACGTATTAACGGTTCTCTTATCTCTATGGAAAACGGTAAGGCTATTCCTTATTCTATTGATAAATTACAGGAGCGTGGTAAATTCTTTGTAGATCCTAACGAAGATATTTATGAAGGTCAGGTTATTGGTGAGAACTCTCGTGGAGACGACATGGTTGTAAACGTGACTAAAACCAAAAAACTTACTAACGTTCGTTCATCGGGTGCAGATGATAAAGCAAGGATTATCCCTGCTATCAAATTCTCTCTTGAGGAAGCACTTGAGTACATCCAGAAAGATGAGTATGTAGAGGTAACGCCAAAGAGCTTACGTTTACGTAAAATCTACCTGAATGAAAATGACAGAAAGCGTTTTAAAATCGCTTAATGATATATAAAAGTAAAGCCCCGCATTTGCGGGGCTTTTTTTATTGGTATATATACTCTGTTTCTTTTATCAGAATATCATTGTGATATTCTTTTCTGTTTGTTGGTAATCCTATATCGTTAAATATATAATCATATTTTTTTACAGATGATATTGGTCCGCTTTCAACGGTTTCTTTTGTTAAATATTTATCGGTAATTGAATCTATGTCATCAAGAATATTGTCAGCCATTAAAATATTATTGCTTAAGTACAGGTTGTTTTTATTTCTGTCGTTTAATAATAACCTATTATGAAACTCATCATATTCATAAAGTATATTATTACTTCCGTTTGTAGTTAATGTAGGATTTTGACCATTATACGTAATAGTATATTCTTCTAAATTTGATACTTGTTTGTATATAAGGTTGTCACTGTTTAAGTAAAATGTTGCTGTTGATTCTCCTCCACCATTGACCATTCGTAGAGCTGAGATTGTATTGTCGTTGTTATAAGTGTAATCAGTATTGTATGATTGGCTTCCTCGATATTTTTTAAACGCGATTCTCTCATGCTCATCATAAATATATTCATAAGAATAAATAGGTGTAAAATTATCAGTACCGGTTTTAGTGATTCTAAGAAGGCTTCCGTTTGAATAATACTCGTATTTTGTTTTTCCGATGCGAAAGTTACTATTATTGTAATGCATTATTTGAGTGATTTTTCCATCAGAATAAGAATAATGTGCTATTTCTGTTCGATTACCGTTACTGTATTTCTGTACAACAACTTCAGTTAGGTTAGATGATAGGTCATCTTTGGAACAAGCTGTAATAAGGGTAGCAACACTAAACACTGCTAATAATTTTTTCATAAGGTTATGGTTGATTAAATTTGTTTTAGTCAAAGATAAAATTATAATTAAAATAATTGTAAGTATTACCTTATCATACTAAAATGTCCTTTAACAACCCTTCCGTCATCAAGGGTAACCACATACCAATAGTCTGTTGAAGGTAACGGTTCACCATTATAGGTGCCGTCCCATCCTTTGCTTTTAGGGTCTATACTGGCCAATAGTTTACCATACCTGTCATAAATAAATATGGTACTGTTTTGATAGAACTTTAAGTTCATGCCTATAATATCCCAGGTGTCATGAACACCGTCTCCGTTAGGAGTGAAGAATTTTGGGATAGAAAGAACAGAGAATTGTTTAAACACGGTACCACATCCGTTTACGTCGGAAACATAAACGGTATGTACACCCGGCTGCACTCTTTCAAAAAAGTTAGATTCCTGAAACGGACCGTTAGGCATATCTATACTGTATCCGTAGGTAGTATTAACACCTCCTGTAGGTGTAACATGTACAGTTACCGTGTTATTATCTACAAGATCAACTACATCTACGCTTTCTATTTGAGCAACATCAGAAGGTGTTACGGTTATAACCTGAGTTTTTTTACATCCATTCTCGTTGGTTAGGGTGACGGCGTAGGTTCCTGAGCGGTTTACATGTATTACAGGTGTAGTTTCTCCGGTAGACCATTCATATGTATACTGCGAACTGGTAATCCCTGAACTAAGTGTTATATAGCTGCTAGAGTTAGCGCATATCCTTTCTTCATTAATGGCGTTTATAGCAGGGATAGCCATAGTGCTTACCATAAATGAGGTTATAGCATAACAACTGGTGTTACCTGTGTTTTGTACACGGGCATATATTATTTGAGGATCACTGCTATTATTAAAACTGTTTGGATTAACCGGAAGATTTGCATTTTGAGCATTTTCCAATGAATCGTAATAGGTTACCTCATAATTATTAGGGTTTTGATTCCCTAATATTATTTCGGTATTATTGCTTAAAACAAAGTTTTCAGTGCCGTCGTCACTAATATCACAAAGAGTTAGATTAGGAGCGTCGTTAGCAACCGGAATGGCTGCTATAGTAACGTTTTGTGAAAAAGTAAAATCTTCTCCCGCGTAGGTTATAGTAGCCACTACATTATAAGTGCCGGGACTGGTGTATGTATGTGTTGGTACTGTTTCGCCTGAAGCGGGCGAACCATCGCCAAAATCCCATGATATGGTATCAAACTCATTTGAAACAAGCAGGGTGAATTCTGAAGTTTCACCCAAGCAGGTATTTTCAACCTCTATACTGGCAAAAAAGTAGGAAGTTATAAAAGGCGGAAGTCCAAAAAAACATTCGGTACCCGCAGGTAAAGTAACAGCATTAGTTTGATAACCACAGGCTACACCTGTTTCTTCGGGGTTGTTTATCACATCAAGATTTTGAGATGCTACCACTGCCCTGTATATTTTACCGTTAGGCCCTAACTGAAGCGTTCCCGATTGAGGAGTGTCTGAAATAAAAATTTCTGAGCCTGGAATATTAGCTGCTTCAAGATTATACTGATAAATTCCACTAATAACATTTGCCGTATCATAAGATGCATAAAGCTTTTTGCCAGACGGAGAGAACTCAACCCCATAGGGTGATCCATTTTCTTTTATCAATAACGGATTTGAAACTACTCCTGTACTGTTATTAAAATCATACAGGTATACCATACCGTTTGATTCTGTTCCTCCGGTTTGAGTACCTGATTGCGTATGTGCAATGGCAAGTTTATTTCCTGTAGGAGACACTTTTAAACACCCTATCGCATTTCGACGATAGCCCGAGGTAGGTATTACAGGTTCGAGCTCACTTATTACCGGAGTTTCGTTTACCCCGTTACTATCTACAAAAAAGGCGTAAAACTTATTTATAAAATGGGTTATAACCCAGTACCCGGTTCCTTCAGCATTTTTTACAGCAGTAATTTTTTCAGAACACTTGTATTTTAATTCCTCAATATTAGTGTCGTCATAAGTAACTAAATGTATGTTTCTTGTAGTAACGTCACCTATGCTGCCGTTATCTCCCGTTACCGAAAGGTCTACTATTGAGTAATTGAAACCATTATTTAACCCGTCGTCAGATGCCGGTATAGTACTACCATCCTGATAAGGCCCGGGAAAAGGGTTGGGGTAGGTAGCTGTGTTTTCATGATGGGGTTCATCAACCGTAAAAATATAATAGATGTCAGGGTCGTCTGCCTTTGGCACTATAATGCCCGATTGTGTACTGGAAGGGTCTCCTAATAGCCCCGTGCCTGCAGAATAATTTGCATTAGGCATAATCACATGGTTACGGTCCCATACGGTACGACCATCGGTATAGAAAAGTAGATTGCCAAGCTCATCTGATATGGAACTACAACCTTCATTGGTTGTCATTTGTCCGTCAGTGAGTGTTTGTACTGTACCGTTGTCTAAAAAGTGTATACCGGCATTGTTTCCAAAGTACCAGTAATTAGCTTCCTTTTGTGCGAAAGCATTTAATGATAAAAGAAAAAGTAATAGTAAGGTAATTTTTTTCATAGCATAGACCATATAACGGATTAACGTTAAAGGTTTTATAAAATTACAAAAAAAAATTACCTAACCATGGCAAAATGCCCTTTGATGTTTCTTCCGTCTTCCAATTCAAGTAAAAACCAATAATCAGTTGATGGAAGGGCTTCTCCGTTATACATACCATCCCAGCCTATGCTATCACCCCAAAAGCTACTAACCAGTTTGCCGTAACGGTCAAAAATTGAGATTTTCGATTTAGGGAGGAAGTAAATAAAATATACCTGCCAGGTTTCATTAATACCGTCTCCGTTTGGTGTGAAGTATTTAGGGTAGTTTAAAAGTACCACATCTTCCTGTTCCGTTTTACATCCGTCCTTAGATCGTATATATACTTCATATAGCCCCGGAGTGAGGTTGCCGAAATAAGGTATGTCTGTATAATTTTCCCCGTCCATAGAGTATTCAAAATCTTCCCAGTTAGGAATATCAATAGCTATGGAATTGTCATATTGGGTAAAGTCTTCAATTCTTATTGAGTAGTCTATTACCGGTAGTTGGGCAACACTAATGGTAAACGATGTAATGTCGTACCCCAAGCAGCCATTGGTGCTTTCAAGCCTTGCCCAAATGGTTTGACCTGTATAAGGGACACTGTTTTGATGTACATCGTTTAACGGATTGGTTTCGTTTTGGGCATCCTCCAGCGAGGCATAATAAGTGACCTCCCTGTTAGATTCGCCATTTGCTATAAGTTCATCATTAACGCTTAGTATGAATAGTTGTAAGCCGTTCATGTGTAGGTCACACTGCCATAAATCGGCAGGCTCTCCTGCTACGATAGGATTGATGATTTCAATAGTAAAGTTTTGCAGCGGACTGTAACAGCCTGTTTCTGTATTATAGATTTGCGTATAGATTGTTTGCGGATTCGTAATATTGGCGTAAGCCTGTGGATTGACAATTGCATTACCGGCATTAAAATCGTCCATGCTGGCGTAATAGGAGTATATCAAATTAGTTTGTTCTCCCGTAAACATTTCTTCGTGAACGGTAAGGTCAAACGCGTTCGACTGGTCGTCTACACCATCATCATCACACTGACTAAGGTCTAATAATATATCGTTAGGATTATTGAAAACCGGAAGGTTGAGTATACTAATCGTAAAAGATGTTATGCTGAAACACTCACTATCGTTGCTTCTTTCCATTCTTACCCAAATAGTCTCATCGGTATATGGCTGCTGGTTTTGATAAGGTAAATTAAGTGCATTCGTAGCATTAACAGCGTCTTCCTGCGAATTGTAATAGGTTATCTCGGTTGAAGTATCTCCATCCTGTACTAAGGAATCATTTACAGAAAGATCAAACTGTTGTATTCCGTTTTGGTTATCATCACACATAGCAAGATTTTGCGGAGTTCCGGGGCTTACTGTTGATGTACCTATGGAAAATGCCTGTGTAATATAACACCCGGTGTCGTTATTGGTCATCCTTACATATATCATCTGCGGATTAGCTGTGCTGAAATAACTTGTAGGATTGCTTATAGGATTATCATTTAGTACATCAGTACCCGAAGCATAGTAGGTGAAAGAAGTATTTGGAGTATTGCCCGAAAAAGACTCTTCATTTATAGTAAGATTAAAAGTGGTGAGTCCGTCATCAGTACCGTCACTATCACAAAGATTAATAGGTATAGGCGGAATTTCAAAGTTATAAACGCTTATGGTAAATGAAATAAGGTCAAAGCAGTTTTCGTCTGTTTTTTCCAGTCTTGCCCATATTATCTCACTTTCGTATGGAATTGTATTTTCATACAAAGGGCCAATTGCTCCTGTGGCATTTTCGGCATCCTGCATAGAGGTATAATAACTTACAGAAGCATTAGAGGTATTGCCAATAATACCTGCATCGTTAACCGAAAGGTCAAACTCCCGTATACCGTTTTGATTATCGTCACAAAGTGTAATGTCTTCAGCATCTCCACTAATAATAGGTATATCAAGATTAAAGGTTTGTATATCATAACAGCCCGTAACCGGATTTGTCATTCTCAGATATACTGTTGTAACAGGGGTGCCACATGTAAATGATTGCGGATTAGTCATTGGGTTTTCTCCTGTAATCATATCGTTCATGCTGGTATGGTAGGTAAGCTCAACATCGGTTTGTGTACCTATAAACATATCTTGATATACGGTAAGGTCAAAAACAGCCATCTGATCATACACTCCGTCATCACCGTCACACTGGGTTAACCCAAGCGGGATATCATTTGGGTTGTCAAAATAGGGTACTTCATGAAAAGTGGCTGTACCGGTCCATTCTATAGAGAAGTTACTAAAGCCGTGTGGTCTGTCTACCACTAAGTAATAAATTTCATCATCTTCAACATCAACCCATTGTATGAATCCGTTTCCGTCTGAACTCGGACCTTCAGATACGTCAATCTCGGTTTCGTTCATACCGGTTGTGTTGTAATCAAGGCCTGCCTGTAATGGGTTAGTGGTAGAACACCTTATGGGGTCGCCAAGGTTACCGCATTCAAGGTTAGGTCCAAACAGCCAAAAATCAAAATCAACAACAAGATCATCTATTTCTTCAGGAGTAAGTACAAAACCCAGTGTACCGCCGTCTTTTATCTGGATTTTAAACCAAACACTAAAGTGCTCTTCACTATGACAATCGTTAGTTGCAGAACTTAGCTCTAATATATCGCCTACTCCTCCTGCACTAAGCCCATAATAATCCATGCCGCCACAAACAATTATGGCCTCGGGGCAATCACTTTGTCCCCAAGCAGAAATATTAAAAAAGAGGAGTAATAAATATATAAATCTCAATTTCACAGCAGCAATGTTAAGGTTTTTGTAAATTTATATAAAATTTATAAAACCTCATTGCTATCTCTTTTATAAATCTCTCTTTTTCAAAATATTATATGATAATGTTATAAATATGGCAGTCCATGCTAAAACTATAACAATTTCATACCAGTGCACGCCGTAAAAACGAACTTCACCAACACCGCTAACCTGATTTTCTATTGCATTGTAGGTTTTAAATCGGGTAATGGGTTCTTTCATCATGTTATACATGGACTCTAAAGGCATAAAACCTATAGCCGTTTCCAGCATCTTATCGTTTCCAAATACATATTTAAACAAGGAAAAGTGTATAATTTTCTCTATTACATACCACACTGCTATAAAACCAATAGCAAAAGCCGAACGCTTTATTAATACGCCTGCAAATAAACAGAAGGAAAAGAAAGCAACCAGTTTTAAAAAGTATGATGGTATGTAAAATAAATCAGAGAATACTATTGAAGCTTCTGTGTAAGAAGAAAAGCTGTAGCCTAATATAATGGTAACCGTAAATACAAAAAGCGTAGATACTGCCGAGAATAGTAAAACCGTAAGCATTTTTGAGGTAAGGAATTCCTTTTTACTCAATCCGTCAATAAGGTTTTGTTTCAGGGTTCCATAAGTGTATTCGTTAGACATCATGGAAACAATAACCAAGGCAAGGAAAATTTTAAGTAGCCCGGCAAAAAAGAAGTTAAAGTGCCAAATGTAAGGGAAATCAAATATTCCCTGATCGGCAAGTTTTATTTCCTGTCCAAAAAGGGTTAGCTTAATACTTGACATCAAAGCCAAAAAGCTTAACAGTACGAAATAAGTTATGATGAGTACTTTACTGGATCTGTTTTTCCAAAGTTTTTGCAATTCTATATTTAAAAGTCGTTTCATGGTGGCGGTTTATTTTGCAGATGAGGTTAACTGGATAAATTGTTCTTCAAGGCTGTATTGACGCTTAACTAAATGACTTAAGTAAATACCTTGTGCAGATAGGTATTTATTAAGATCGGCAGCTTCAAGAGAGTCTTTAAGGTAAACGGTTAGTTTGCTTTCGTTTTCCTCAATCTTATCAATTGCAGGGTGCTGCTGCAAAATAGTTTTAAGCGTTTGGTTATCGTTAGCCTGAAGTTCAAAAAAGCCTTCGTTTGAAATCATTCCGTTAACGGTACCTGTATAAAGTACAACACCTTTTCTAAGTACTACAACATGTGAGCATACCTTTTCTACTTCATCAAGCAGGTGAGAGGCCAGTAGTATGGTGGTACCCAGTGAGGCAATATGCCTAATGATATCCCTTATCTGTCGTATTCCTTGTGGGTCAAGTCCGTTTGTGGGCTCATCAAGTATTAGTATTTCAGGGTCGTTAAGCAGTGCACTGGCTATTGCAAGCCTTTGCTTCATACCCAGGGAATAGGTTTTAAATTTGCTGTCTTTTCTTTCCAGTAACCCTACCAGTTCCAGTTTTTCATCAATTTTCTCCAGTGGAGCACCTTTAATACCACATACCAGCTTAAGGTTTTCGTAAGCCGTCATGTAGGGATAAAAGTTAGGCCTTTCGATAATGGCCCCCACTTTTTTAAGGGCATCGTGCGTTTCCATATCACCGTTAAACCAGCTATAGCTGCCCGATGTTTTGTTTACAACATTAAGTATAATACCCAGAGTGGTGGATTTTCCGCTTCCGTTAGGACCTAATATCCCGTAAACATTACCCTTTTTTATTTCAAAGGAAACATTGTTTACCGCATGTACATGGCGGAATTTTTTGTGCAGGTTGTTGATGGTTAGTATGGTTTCCAAAAGCTTATTGTTTTAGGTTACTTTGACAATATGACGAACCTTGTAAGGTTTTGTTACCAATTTAAATAAAAAATTCAGTAAAAATCAGGTTTGTTAATTATAAGGCACTACTTGTGGTTTGCTAATTTGGAAATCAGGAAGCATAATGTCGTTGTTCTTAAAACTGTTGGTTTTAAATATGTTATCACCATTACCGGGTATAGTAGGGAAAAAGGCAAATGATAGCTGGAAGCTGCTAAATACAAGGTAGTCGTTAGTAATAAGCAGCCCTAAACCAAACTTGCTGTAAAATTTACTTTCGTAGAGTTTATTGTATTCGTCACCAATAACCCCAACGGTAATGTTGGCAAACGGATTTAAACGAAAGCCCAATACCTCCCATGGAGTATAACTTTGGGTTTGTAGTGTTAATATAAATTTTTTAGTACCTAGTGGAGCCGTGCTTTCAAATCCCTGTATGCCCGTATCGCCACTAAGGTTAAGCTGATCTTTTAGGAAAGGCATCCTGTTATCGCCAAAAACAAGTCGGGGCTGTATAAAATGCCTGAAACGCCAGTTACCCCATTCTTTCATATTACTAAAGTAAAGCAGGTCAAACCGTAGTGTAGTCTGTTCGGTTTTATCCCTGTAGAAAAAGGAACCCATTTCGGCACTGAGGCTTAAAAATCCCCATTTAAAGTAATTACCCACGGCATAGCGTCCGCCGAGATAAATGCGATGTTCCTCATTTTTGACCTGAGTACCTCCGGTAATGGAATAGGTACGGCCAATGGGTATATCTTCAACAATATCATAATTGAAGAGAAATTTATCCTGAACGAATTTTCTTGAGGTTAAACCAATGCTGGCTAAATACAGCTTCTCATTGGAGTAATATCCAACCGAGTCGTATGCAACGGAAGGTTTTTCTTTATACTGCCTGTTGCTAAAACCTGCTGTTGTAACAAGGTTTGTAGTTCGGTCTTCTTCGGTGAAGCCTTTGAATATTTTAAAGGAATAGCCTCCCCAAAACTCTTTAAAATCAGACTTCATATTTTGCATGGCATATACTCCCTGAATATCAGGAAGGGAATCCCTAGCTAGTTTTTCCTCCAGATAAATACCACCTGCCCAACGTGTGTAGGCCGAGAAGAATTCTCTTTGCAGCCCGAAACTTTTAAGGTAGCTTTCATCTGTGTGTATACTGTAAGTAAGCTGTCCCTGCATATAAGTGTTAAGAATGTTAGGTACGGTATATTGCCCCAAATAGGCCGTTTGACCCGTGTTGAGCTCTTTGTCAAATTCATTACGGAATTCGTGTCCCAGCCCGAAGAAGTTTCTTTCGGTAAGCTCAAATGAGGTTTTAGATGATGATGCTGAACCATTTGGTATAAGGCTCCAGGAGTCCAGTACCCTTACCTCTACATCTACGGAGTCTTTAGTCCCTTCAATAGGTATGGCATTTATAATTACCCTACGGGTATAGCGTTGTGAACGTATTAAACGCTCGGTTTCTGCAACTATAAGAGTGTCCAGTCGTTCTTTTTCCTTAAAAAGCAGGAGGTTTTTTATGGTTATTTGCTTTGTTTTAAGATGCACTCCGTTACCAAAGCGTTCGGCCCAGTTCGCAGGCCTTCTGGCAGTATCGGTAATGGAATACCCGAAAGGATCGAGCGTTACAATATTTATTTTTCTTATTACTTTATTGCTGTATTTGGTATAGCGGTCCTGCATTTCGGGAGCATTTTTCCTGGTTTTTTTACGCGTGCCCGATGCTTCCTGTTCCCTTACGGGTCTGAATATGAGTTTGTGCAAAAACTTGGTGAATTTCCTTTTTTTGGAATAGTCCTGTATGTTTTTGTACATCTCATTCCTTTTTTGTTTTATGGTATCGTTCAACTCTGGTATAGAGTCTTGTACAGGAGTGACCTGTGCAGCCATGGGTACAGCCACAAAAAGTAAAGTTAGTAATATGAGTAACTGTAATGTTTTGGTCATTTCCTGCGAAAAGCTTTACAAATTGTAAGTTATGAAATTAAACTATAAGAAAACGCTAAAGTAAGGGAGTATAGCGCGTTTTACCATTCATTTAACACAATAAAAAAAGAGGCTCAGTGCCTCTTTTTAGTATGGTTAAGCTAAGGGTTTAGCTTTTTTGTTCTTTGTTAAAGTAAACAAGGTAATAGTACATTTGTTTTTCTTCGTCCCATCCTTTTTCCACAAACTTTTCGGCACTTTCAGGGTTTACAAAGTCCATTTTAATCTGGATGTTAGTATCCAGGTTAATTACGTTTTTGATTTTCTTACGGGCATCGGTTACTGCCGAGTTGGCAATAGGGAAGGTCGTAACATCCTCAATACTGTATTTAGGCGCTTTTTCTACCTTGTAGTTTTTGAATTCCGGAATCAGATCCGGATTATCTATAACTTCGTTAAGGAAAGCCGTTTCTTCAAACTCATCGTTTTTAGCGAAGTAGTTTACAGAGCGGTTCATGAACATAACTTCCTCTTTTTTGTCTTCTGCAGGAAGTACTACATCTTTAGCGAAATCCTGACAGAATTTAAGGTACTTTTTAGTAACGAAGTTTTCGTCCTGAAAAGCATCTACCGAAAGGAAATGCTCCAACCAGTAACGGGCATCATACCTGTTACTGTCTATAGTTAGTATTTTATAACCTTCTTCTTTTTTATAATTGAAAACGATACATCCTTTATCCAGTTTGTTAAGGTTGATACCCTGCTGAAGTACTATGTCAAGGTTGCTGCTTTTTTCCTCAAACTGAAGGAAATCGGTTTTAATCTCACTTTTAAATATGCCTACTGCATCTACGGTATTGTTGTCTATAGACAGGTTGGTTAGATAAGTAACGTATACCTCTCCGTTTTTAATGTGCGGGTGGTTTGACTGATCGAACAGGTGCTTGGTTATTTTTTTTGAAACCTCGTGAGCATTACTCGGGTCGGTAAACATTTCGGTTACCAGGTTGTACATATCATGGTAATCCAAATCTACCTCGTGTGCAAACTGGAAATAGTTTTCCTCTTTCTCCCTAAAAGGCTTAAAGAAATACTCCTTTAATAAAGGGGCAATCTCATCGTTAAGGTTATAAGGCTGTTCTGATAAAAAGATAGCTTCGTTACGGCTTTTATTTCCTACTCTGTGTACAGAAAGGGTTTCAATGTGAGTATTAAAAAGGTTTATCATGTTTTTAAGATGCTTAGTTTTTAGGTGCTTAGTTTATTATTTTATCAGTGACTTAGTCTTTAAGTTTAATTCCACTGATTGTCATCGAAGCTCATGTCGTCAAAATCTTCTCCGTCGCCAAACATGTCAAGATCTTCATCATCATAGTCGTCTTCAAAATCACCATAAATATCGTCACCTTCGGCACTAAAGTCTTTTTCAGGTGCAGTGTTAGGCATGTGTCCGTGAGAGAATAAAAGGTCAGGGTAACTCACTCCGTTTTCAGGCTCTTCAATAGCTCCCAGTTCCACAAAAAACGTCCACATATTAAGAAAATCGTATACGTAAATTATTTTAGTGTTCTCACTGTCTAAAATGGAGCTAAGCGGATAATCTGCCATTGCTTTCATTTCGCCCGGTACTTCTCCCGCATCAAAAAGCGGAATTTCATCTTCCTGTGTCCATTCGTCATCACAGGTATAAAAAGAAGCTATTTCAAGTCCGTCAAAACCAAAAGCATTAACAATAGCATTGTGTAAATCTTCCAGCGTATCATTTTCCTGGATGGCAATATCCCTGAAAATATCTTCCTCAGCATCAAGTATTACTCTGAATTTGTAAACCATAGTTTATGTTATTTTTGAACCCCAAAGGTAAGCCATTAATTCTGATTTTGCTTTTTGGAATTTTAGATTTTTTAGATATAAGGGTAGCCTAAAATAGTAAAAAAACTATATTTCATAAAGCTCAATAGGCAGATTATCAGGGTCTGACAGGAAAGTGAATTTTTTCCCGGTAAATTCGTCGGTTCTTATGGATTCGGTTACAATATTATTTTGCGAAAGCCAGTTTACTGCCCGGTTTATATTATCGGTCTCAAAGGCAATGTGCCTTAGCCCGACGGCTTCAGGACGGGAAACCCTTTGTGGCGGATTTGGGAACGAAAAAAGTTCTAAAGTATAAACACCGTTTAGAGATAAATCCAATTTATAAGATTGCCTGTCTTCCCTATAGTTTTCTGCCTCAATAGTAAACCCCAGTATATTGGTGTAAAAGTATTTTGATTTTTGGTAATCACTGCAAATTATTGCTATATGATGTACCCTTTTTATATTAAGCATGCTATTTTATTTCATTAATCCACCAGTGGTTACCAAAGGGGTCTTCAAAACCTGCGGCATAACCATATACCTCGTGAGTGGGTTTTTGCAGCGATGTGCTTCCTCCTTCAATGGCGCGTTTGTAAACGCTATCCACATTTTCCACAAAAATAAACATACCCGATGTTTTTTGTTTCCAGTTGTCGTTACTGTTTGCAAACATAATAATGGCATCGTTTATTTTGAGTTCGCCGTGCATTATTACCCTGCTGTCTTCACCGGGAACAATCATTTGTTCGGTGGCATTAAAGGTATGTTTGCAAAACTGTTTAAATTCAACCGCCTTATCCAGAACCAGGTAAGGCATAACGGGTAGGTAATTATCAGGAATTTTCATAGTATAAAATTAAGGCTCTACCATAAAAGTAGAGCCTTTGACCGAGATAAAAAAAGACTTTAAGCTTTTTTTATCTATAAAAACCTATAGCCTAACATAATACCTATTGTACTGTAATCACAGTCCCAAAAAGTATAATTGGTAAGTATAGAGTGCTGTATGTTATACCTGAGTTCTGCACTGTATTTTTTGTAACTGTAACCGGCTCCTACAATAAAGGAGTTGGCGCTGCCCAACTCTAGCTCACGATTATTAGCACCATGTTTAACCGAACCGCTGTTTGTACAAAATGCAAAAGCGGCATTTACAAATATTTTGGACTCATCATTAATAAACATATAATGCCTCACACCTACAGGAATTTGCAAATAATTATATTCAACAGTTGCTCCTTCGTTTTGTTGTGTTGAATTTTTATAAGTACTATAAACAGGGTTTATAAACACGCTCCACTTTTTATTGTTAAAGGGCAGTGCATATTCGACTTCAGCTCCAAATGAAAAAACTGTTTTAGAATCAAAATCATAGTTCATTGTATTGCTGTATGTGTTTGAGTTGCTAAGACTCAGGCTCGCCACAGAAGCTCCTGCAGTGACTTTTAGGTTTAATTTTCCGCTGTTGTGTTTAACCTCATAATCCTTATTACTGTTACCATTGTATTGGGTGAAAAGTTTTACTAAATAGGATTTTTTGTATTTCAGGTTTTGAAAATCAGATGATTCGGTAAGCCTGTTGCTCATAAGGTTGTACAGTTGCTGTTTGTAATGACTGTTTTCGCTGATTATACCCTTGTTGTCAAACTTTTTATAGAGAAGCTGAGTAGCTTCCTCACTGTTAGGAGAACTGTAAAAATACTTTATAATGTTTCCGTCTTCAAACTGATAAAGTGTAAGGTCTCCTTCTACAAGTACTTTTAGAAAAAGGGTTTCGTTTTCCCATTTCGGTTCGGGAGAAGTGTCCAGCCTTGATATCATTTCAAATGACTTTTCAATTTTCAGATCAAAACGCTTAAACTTATAGGCATTGTTAACGCAAAACTCTTTAACAGTTTTAATACCGGCTGTTTTTGTTTCATCATTTTCTGTCATTTTGTATTCAAAATCAACAGGGTTATTGCGCCATGCAACATTTTTTATAAGGCAGTTTGTTTTGTTTCCGCCATTGTCAATAAAGTAACCCGGCTCAAAGTTTATCTGTCCGTAAGTAAGACAGCTGAAGCCGATTAAAAGTAAGGTGTAAAGTTTTTTCATGTATGTGTGTTAATTTGGTTTGTATTGCTAAAATAAACTTTTTGTTAAAATAAACACACTTTACAATTCATCCCAAAAAAATTACAGTTGGGTACTATTCTTTATGATAAGAGAAATAACCGCTGCAAATTTGTCCCAACAAAATAACCAAACAATCAGTTTAATCATCAATCAAATGAAACCAACAGTTATTATCTTATTTCTGCTTACAGCTTTAAACCTTAATGCACAGCATGTATTAAAGGGACATGTAACCGACCACAAAGGCGAACCTCTACCCGGTGCGAATGTTTACCTGGAAGGTACTTATGACGGAGCTATTACCGATGCAAAAGGTGATTTCTCTTTTGAAACCACTGCAACCGGCGAACAGGTACTTGCTATTACATTTTTATCGTTTGAAGATGTAATGCAGAAAATAACTGTTGAGAACTACACATCACAAAACTTTAAAATGCGTGAAAGCGTTAATACGCTTGATGCTGTAGTGATATCGGCAGGTACTTTTTCTGCCGGTGATAACAGTAAGATAACGGCATTAAAACCACTTGATATTGTAACCACAGCCGGATCGGCAGGGAATATTATTGCTGCTCTGCAAACCTTACCCGGTACACAAACCGTAGGGGAGGACGGAAGACTTTTTGTACGTGGTGGTGAGGCAAACGAGACCCAAACTTATGTAGACGGTATACGAGTGGCACAACCTTATGGCTCTACAACAAACAACCTGCCTACACGCGGACGCTTTTCACCTTTCCTGTTTAAGGGGATGTCATTCTCTACCGGAGGATATTCGGCAGAATATGGTGAAGCCTTATCCAGTGTATTATTACTTAATACTATTGAGGAACCCGACCAGGAACAAACCAACATTTCATTAATGACTGTAGGACTTGGACTGGGTAATACCCAAAAATGGGGGAAGAATTCGCTTAGTTTCAATATGGCATACATTAACCTGCAGCCATACCAGTGGATAATACCTCAAAATATTGACTGGAATAAGCCTGTGCAGTCCCTTTCGGGAGAAACGGTTTACCGTCACAAGTTTAATAGTGGTATGCTAAAAATATATGCAGCGTTTGATTATTCTGACTTCGATATTAATCAGGAAGATATTAATGAGCCAAATCCTGTAAGGGTAGCACTTACTAATAATAACTTTTATCTAAATACTTCATACAAGGGTTCACTGGGTAACTACTGGACTATACAAACAGGATTAAGCTACGGTTACGGACATAACGATATTAGGCCTGCCGGGAATAAAGTGGACAATGCAGAAAACAGTTCGCACATGAAGTTAAAGCTGAGCAAAAAATTCAGTAACCGTTTTCAATTGAGTTTTGGGGCTGATTATTTCCTAACCGATTTTACAGAGGATTATAGTGAGCCAACAGGTTTTGTTTATAATAGTGGTTATAACAATTCAATCGCCGCTACTTATGCTGAAGCTGATATCTTTTTTTCTAAAAAACTGGCGTTAAAGGCGGGGGTAAGAGGCTCTTATTCTGATGTGCTGGGTAAATCAGTTCCAGAACCACGTGTGTCCCTTGCTTATAAAGCGGGTAAAAAAGGACAGTTTTCTCTTGCTTATGGTGATTTTCATCAAACACCTAATGCCGATTACCTGAAGTATTATAAAAACTTTGAATACGAGAAAACCAGTCATTATATTTTTAATTATATGTATAATGCCGATGGTAAAATGTTTAGGGCAGAGACGTATTATAAAGATTATGCCAGCCTTGTAAAGTATGATACTGAAACCCCAATGTACAACTCGTTATATAACAGTAACGGTAGCGGGTATGCACAGGGACTTGATCTTTTTTGGAGAGATAGTAAATCTATTAAAAACCTTGATTACTGGGTGTCGTATTCCTTTATTGATACCGAAAGGGATTACAGGAATTATGAATACAAGGTTACGCCAAGTTATGTAGCAAAACACAACTTTTCTGTCGTAACAAAATACTGGGTAAACAGCCTGAGGTCACAGTTAGGGGTGACTTACAGTTTCAATTCAGGAAGGCCTTATGACAACCCTAATGACACCGAATTTATGAGCGGACTTACAAAAAGTTATAATAACCTTAGTGTAAGCTGGGCATGGTTGTTAAGTCAGCAAAAAATACTTTACTTCTCGGTGTCAAATGTAATGGGTAGTAAAAATGTATTTGGATACGATTATGCCAATAATCCCGATGTAAACGGACAGTTTGCAAGACAGGCTGTAGTACAGCCGGCAGACAGGTTCTTTTTCGTAGGTTTCTTTTGGACCATTAGTGATGACAAAAAATCCAATCAGCTTGATAATTTGTAGTTAGTTAACAGGGGCTTTAGTAATTTGATTTAATCAAAACTGCCAAAGTTCCTGTTTTCCTTGTTTGGGACATACTGTTTTATTTATTTTTTACGATGTAAAGTAAAATTGCAGGAGCAACTATACTACTCTTATGAGGTTTTTTAAAGAAGATGTGTGCAAAGTCATAATTAATCATGAGGTTAATGTTACGTAGGTTTGGTGTTAATTCATTAGTCCTGCTGTTAATGAGTTTAGCATAATAATCGGCTCTGTCAGATAGTTGGAATTTTAATTTGGTAAGGTCTTTAAATTCAGGCTTAAAAACATTACCTTCTTCATTATAATAATCAACTAGCTCTACAGATACTAATATGTTCTCACCTGATGCTAAAATAAAGCCCTGTGGTATATCTATAGTAACTTTTCCTTTGGTACGCGGATCAAGAAAAAGTGTATCTGTAATGAAAACCGGCTCAGGATTTTTAATATCCTGATTCCCATTCATAATAAATGATTCCTGAAAGGTGTAAAACTTAATTTTATAAGCTGTTTTATGTTTTACCTTATCTACAAAAATATCCGCTTTTGTAATTGTGATGTCGGTATTCCATTTGTTTCTGAAAACCAGGCCATAAAGTAGTTCTTTACTAAGGGATTTTGCTTCGCTTTTTACAAATCGATTTTGCTCTCCTATAACAGTTTGGTCATCTTTAGTGTTTGATAAAACTATTTCATCAAGGTAAATGGTGCTTTTTTTTAAGAAAACCAGTGAGTCTAGTTCATTTTTTTTAAAGCCTGTAGTCTCATAATCTAACCTGCTGAAACTTATGGAGTCAAAGTCTTTTTTAATTGTATTAAGCTCGTTTATTACTGTAACTCCTTTTGAAACAAGCTTATTGTTTTTGAATACTGAATAATTTACATCAGCTATAAATTCATAAGTATCTTCATCAACTGTAATGAACGATTGTGAGAATACCGGACTAATAAACGCAGTAAGTAAAAGGGTGTAAAGTAGTTTCATTATTGTTTAGTTAATAGTATTTAAGGGATTTGGTAATTCAATATAATCAAGATTGTCAAAGTCCTGTTTCCCTTTTACAGGAACCCACTTTTGTCCCTTTTGTAACTGTATTAGTTTATCGGCAGCTTTATATAGCTCTTTAGGAGTTTCATTTTCATACACATATACCCAATTTACAGTATCGTTTTTGGTTTTATAGAATTTAAAAGAGGTTCCATCAATAATATTGTCATTTGTGTACATAGTGTCGTACTTGGAAAAGTTAATTTCTTTTATGATTGCGTAAGCCGAATCCCTTTTATCTTCGGTTAAAAGTGAGTAGGAATAATCAACAGGTGAGGTTTTCATGTAAACAGTATCCCCTGGAGTAAATTTAATGCTAAAGTTAGCCGCATCAGTAGTAAAAGAGAAAACAAACATATCAAAATCAGCAGATGTTTTTTTCTCCTCTCTACCACAGCTTAATAGTGACAATAAGGTAAAGGCAATGATTATTTTTTTCATATCAGGCAATTTTATCTCCGCTTCTTAATTGCAATTCTAAAACCAGTAATTTGTATAGCTCATCAAAATCATCTCCCAATGTGGTTTTCGGGATATTAATGTTTGTACCCTGTATAGACTGATTCATTTTCATCATCCATTTTTTAAAGAGGCCGGTATTTTGCATATACTTTTCCGGATTTTTTACATAAATACTTATAAATAACTGATTGTTTACAGAAGTTATTTCAACACCAAGTATGTCGCTCCATTCTATGAGCCCGGCGCTAACTGCACTGGCATTATCGGTAATTCCTTTATCATCAATAATGATTGCAGGTTTATTGCCAGCTAATTTTAATACCATTGAGATAAAGATTGCGCCAAAAAATAAAATACCTAATACTCCTGCAAGGTATTTTAATGGGCTTGGTATTTTTATTGGCTGGCTAATTATAAATATACTTGCAATTACAAATAGTAATGCCATGAATATTAATGAAATTATTCTGCCTTTATTAAACTTAATTATTTTAGTTTCCATTTCTTGCTATTTATTTTCAGGTAATTATTGGTGGTTGTTTATTAATACTTTTAGTTTGTTTAATTTATTGAAATACAGTTCTTCATCTGCTTTAATACAATAGGCATCATTTATATCTCTACCATGTACGGCAGAGATATTTTGTATCTTTAGTCCAATAACAGTAAAAAAGAATCATACAGTATAATGGTAAAATTAATGAAAATAACAATTCATCCCTTTTATTCTACAATTGGGTAAAACACTTTTTAACAGGTGTGTTTTTGTTATGATATTTGTCTCATCAAAATCAAACAATTATTAATTAAAAAACCAACAGTCATGATTAGAGCAATAACAATTATAATTTTATTTGTGTGTCACACCGTTTGCGGACAGTCACAATATGAAACAGGAATGCAAAAAGCTTTCGGTCTTTGGAGTGAAGGTAAAAATGCAGAAGCATCGGCATTATTTGAAAGAATAGCCGCCGCCGAAAAAGACAACTGGCTACCTAACTACTATGTGGCACTTGTTAATACCACAACAGCATTCCAAACAAAAGATAAAGAGCAGGTAAATGCACTTTTAACCAAAGCACAGGAGGCATATGATAAGGCTGATTTAATTTCGCCCGATAATGCAGAGTTACTGGTAATGCAGGCCATGATACACACCGCCTGGATAGCATTTGACCCAATGACAAACGGGATGAAGCTTTCGCCGGTTGTAAAACAACTTTATACAAAAGCAAAAACCTTAGCGCCCGAAAACCCGAGGGTAGTATTTTGTTCGGCGGAGTTTGATATGGGTGGGGCAGCCTTTTTCGGGCAGGATACCACGCCTATGTGTGCCGAGGTAGAACGTTCTATTGAGCTTTTTAATAACTTTAAGTCCGAGTTGGCATTTTACCCACAGTGGGGACTGGACAGGGCGCAGGCTACACTGGCAAAGTGCAATAGCGAGAAGAAATAATTAACAGATAAAGAGAATAAGATGGAAGCTGTAGGCTTGGATGACATAAATTTAATGTGGATAATATTACCCTTTTTTATAGCAGGTATATTGTATGTAAGGATTGTAAAACATAAAACGGGTAATGCTTTAAGGGATAGCGTTAAAACGTTACAAACAATGCTTGTTATGATAGGAGTGGTATTAGCCGTTCTCTTATTTACACTCCCTTCAACACCAAGCCTAAGTACTTTTGGCTATCCTGACACGGTAGCAGACATAGATAGTCAGGAAAAAGTGTTAAAGTTACTGCAGGAATATAATCATGCAATCGTTAGGACAACCGATGCGTTGCGATGGATGGTTTTTATATTCATATTTTGGGGGTATAATGACGGTATACCAACTGCTTAAAGTGTATAGAGGTGTACTTGATGAACGTATTATAGCAAAGAAAAATGAGATTAATAATTAGAGAGCTTTTAAAGGCCATATCACTGGGGGCACTTGTTTTTGTGATACTGTATGTGCTAAATACTATTTTAGGCAGCGGATTTGCTACCGGTGAAGCACTGTTTACGGCCTTTTCATATACCATGCTTTACAGTGTGGTACTCTATATGGTAAACGTTTCGGTTTTCATAGGGCTGGATAGGGTGTTTGGTAAAGGAAAAACATCCGTAAAACGTGTAGCTGTAGGGATACTGATATCGTTTGCTGTTAGTGGCTTCTTTGTGTTTCTGCTCAGGATTTTTGAAGATGTAGTAATAGAAGGAAGGTCTTTTAGCCGGTTTTTTGAGAATGAAAGGTTATCTAATTACTATTTTGCTCTGGGTATTACCCTTATCGTTACACTTTTAATACATGCTTTTCATTTTTACAAAAGGTATCAGGAAAACAGGGTTAAAAAGGAAAAGATAATTGCAGGTACGGCATCGGCCAAGTTTGAGACTTTAAAAAACCAAATTGATCCGCACTTCCTTTTCAATAGCCTTAATGTGTTGAGTTCGCTAATAGAGGAAAACCCCGATAACGCACAGCGTTTTACCACATCATTGTCAAAGGTGTACCGTTATGTGCTGGAGCAAAGGGATAAGGAACTGGTAAGCATACAGGAGGAACTGGCATTTGCCAAAACCTACATGAATCTTCTTAAAATGAGGTTTGAGAACAGCCTTTTTTATGAACCGCCAACAGAACTGGCTAACCCCGAAGGGAAGGTGGTACCGCTATCACTTCAGTTATTACTGGAAAATTCTATAAAGCATAATATTGTGAGTCCGCAAAAGCCCTTACATATTCGTATTTATGAGAAAAACGGTAGCCTTGTGGTAGAGAATAATCTTCAGAAAAAAGAGGTGTTGCAGGACAGGAAAGGTGTAGGGCTTGAAAACATAGTAAGCCGCTATGCCATTTTAACCAGCAGAAAGGTAGAGATTGAGCAAACCACAGAACACTTTACCGTTTACCTGCCTATTTTAACCAAACAGATAGAAATTATGGATAGTATAGCGTATAGTGAAGAAGAGAATGATTACTACAAAGCCCAGAAAAGGGTAGAGGATATAAAAGGATTTTACGGAAACCTGATGTCTTACCTGGTTGTAGTGCCGGGGCTGGGTATATTAAATTATATAACCTCACCACAGTTTTACTGGTTTTTATTCCCTTTGTTTGGCTGGGGACTGGGAGTTATTATCCACGGATTGAACGTATTTAACTTTATGCCTTTTTTAGGCAGGGACTGGGAAGAGCGAAAAATCAGGGAATTTATAGAGAAGGAAAAATCCAATAAATGGCAGTAGGTATGAAGTATTACAATGAGTTTGACGAGGATAGTGTTTTATATAAAAAGACCCGAAAGAAAGTAAGGGATTTAAGGGCTTTTTACATTCATCTTATCTGTTACCTTATAAGTGTTTTTGCAATGCTTATACTGCTTGATCTTACTTTTAAGCCATTACTGTACTGGTTTTTGATTATAACAGTCAGTTGGGGGGGTGGAGTGTTTTTAAATGCCATGAAGGTGTTTGGGTTCTATCCTTTTTTAGGAAAGAGATGGGAAAAAAAGAAAATGAAGGAAATAATGAAAAAGGAGCAATCCGGTAAAAAAGAGTAATTATGGACAATTTTTACAACAAATCAGAAGAAGAAAGGCTTTTGTACAGAAAAGCCAGAAAGAAAGTTAAAGAACTTCGCGGGTTTTATTATCACCTAACCTGCTACTTAGTAATAATGCCGTTAATAATTTTTATCAACCTAACCTTTTCACCACAGTTTTTATGGTTCTTTTTCTCACTAATAGGGTGGGGACTTGGATTAGGGTTTCATGCTATGGAAGTTTTTGGATACAATCCGTTTTTAGGACGTGGTTGGGAAGAACGCAAAATGAGGGAGCTCATGGATAAGGAAAGACAGGAACGAACCAGATACGAATAATCATGAAAACAACTACACCACTGGAAAGGGCTCACAACAGGATAGAATGTATACGTAATTTTTATACCCACCTGTTTGCTTATGTAGGGCTTAATATAGTTTTACTGATAACCTGGAGCCTGGATTTTAATATAGCCGATATATTTTGGGAACGAACCTTTTTCATAACTGCAGGTTTAGGAGGTTTGGCTGTTTTAGCTCATGTTATCATACTGTTTTGGAGTAACTATTTGCTGCCAAAAGGATGGGAGGAGAGAATGATTAAAAAGATACTGTCTAAAACCAAAAAGAAAATCTAATACTTAAGTATGGAAAATTCATTTCAGGAGAATCTAAGAGTTGAGCGTGCCAGAAAAAGAGTGAAATCAATAAAAGGATTTTACAGGCACCTTGTAGTATACATGTGTATTAATGCATTTATATTAGTTATGCATTATATTAATATGGACCCCGGACAGAGTTTTTGGGAATGGCATACATTCTCAACAGCAATACCATGGGGAATAGGTTTACTTTTACACGGAGTAAGTGTTTTCGGGAGGAATGTTTTTTTCGGGAGCGACTGGGAAGAACGTAAGATTAACGAAATACTGGAGCAAAATAAAAAACGAAAAAGCGAAAACCGCTGGGAATAACAATACAATAACCAAACACAAATAAACGCCAACCAATGAATGTTTTAATTATAGAAGACGAAAAGCCTGCGGCAAGACTCCTGCAACGCAAACTGGTAAAACTAAACCTTGAGGCCAATACTATGTTACACTCGGTAGAGGAGGCTATAGAATGGTTTAAGAATAATGAACATCCTGATTTGATATTTCTGGATATTCAGCTTTCTGACGGACTTTCGTTTGAGATATTTGATGCTGTACCGGTTAATAGTGCGATTATATTTACTACAGCTTATGATGAGTATGCCCTGCGTGCCTTTAAGCTCAACAGTATCGATTATCTGTTAAAGCCTATTGATGAAGATGATCTTGAAATTGCTGTAAACAAATACCGCGAACGCATACCCGCAAAAGATAGTTTCTCTTTTGATTTTGACCAGATAAAACGCATGTTGGTAAACCCACTGGATAAAAGCTATAAGAAACGTTTTACCATTAAAATGGGGCAACGCCTCAAAATGATTAATATTGAAGATGTAGAGTGCTTTTACAGTGAAAATAAAGGTACTTACCTGCATACTAACGATAATAGGGATTATTTACTGGACGGTACCCTTGAGTTGCTTGAAGGTGAACTGGATCCGGCTAAATTTTACCGTGTGAGCCGTAAGTTTATCATATCAGTAAATGCGATTAAGGATATTGTAATGTATACCAATTCCCGTTTAAAACTGGTACTTAATACTTATGATGGCGATGAGGTTATTGTGAGTAGGGAGCGTGTTAACGACTTTAGGGAGTGGTTGGGGTAACTGCATAAAAAAAAACTGTTCTGCAAACCATTACCTGTTTACAGAACAGCTTCGAAATGTAGTATTTTGCTTAAAAAGAATTGAGTTTACTCAAAAACGGATAATATTTCTTTTTTTGCCTTACCCAGCTTCTTTTCTAGTTTTCCCCACATTTCATCTTCTTTGCCCTCTTCATACATCAAATCGTCATCTGTAAGTTGGGCATATTTTTGTTTGAGTTTACCTTTAAACTCGCTCCAGTTTCCCTGGATTTCTTCTTTGTTTGGCATAGCTTTTTTATTTTATGTTGATTTTTATTTACATAAAGGTACCAACATATAATGTATAATGCCAGAGGTTTAGTACAACTTTAACCCTGCCTTAAAACAATGTGAAAATTATCCCGTTTGTAATGCCCTGCTACGGGTAGTTTCCAGCCAAATGTAATACTGTATACCAAACAGTAAAGAGGCTGTTACAAGGTGTATGGTTTGTGAGCCAAACGGGAAGTCTAGGTAATACATGGCAATACCCGAAGCTATTTCGACTAATAGTAATGTAATTACCCAGTTTACTTTGCTGTACCCAAGTCCCAGTTTTTTGTTGCGTAGGTACAGCCATAGGTTTATACCAAATACTACAAACGAGAACGTTCTGTGGATGTAAAAGGTTACCTCAGGGCTGTTAAGTATCATGTTCATATTATCGTAGCCCAGTAATTTTACCTGCTCATCTACAAACTGGCGTACCTGTGTACCCAGTACTACCTGTATTAAAGTTAGTAGTATGGCAGCAACAAGCAGGTTTTTAAACAGTTTGTCATGTTTAAAATCGGCTGTGGTTTCTTTAGCCTTGTGTATAATGTACAGAATGATGCCTACAATAACTAGAGCCATAACCATATGGACTGTAATTTTTATAGGATTAAGTACCGAATATACTACTGTAGCACCAAGCCATGCCTGAAAGCCCATACAGAAAACGGTTATCCATGATAGGGTAATAATGATTTTTTTATGCGTGGTGAACGACAATAAAGCCATTATGAAAACGGCAATCCCCGCAAGAGCACCAACCAGACGGTTACCATATTCTACCCAGGTATGTACAGGATTAAACTCTGCATAATCGTGTTTGGTGTAGGCTTTCCAGTTACCTTCATTATAACTGTGGGTAGTAGTAAAGGTTTCTTTAGCAACCCAAAGCTTTTCATCCTTAATGATAACCTGTCCTTTTTTAAACTCATGTTCAGGGCTCCAGGTAAGTTCGGTAACGTCGGTAGGAGGGATGTAATAGCCAAAGCATTTAGGCCAGTCAGGGCATCCCATACCCGAACCTGTCATACGTACTAAAGCCCCTGCCACAATTACCAGATAAACCAGTATTAAGGCTATTCTTGCCGATTTTATAAAATTTATTTTCATGGTTTAAATACTAAGTCACGTTTGTGCTGCAAATTTACATTTGGTTGCCCTGTGCTGAATATGATTTATGTCATAATTTACCATATAACTGTACAGGTATATAAACAAAACCTGCGGGGGGAGTCCCTACAGGTTTAATATTATTTGGTAATAAGTCCCATTTTTTTTGCTTTGGTCATCATGAAATCATGAGCAGCCTGATACTCGTTAGGAATTTCCCCCTCCAGTATAGCTTCTTTAATAGCTTCTTTAAGTACGCCTATTTCGCGTGATGGCTTCAGGTTGAATATCTCCATGATTTCCTCACCCGATATTGGCGGCTGGAAATTACGGACATGATCTCTTTCCTCAACTTCAACAATCTTTTGGCGTACAATATTGAAGTTATTATGGTACTTTTTGAATTTTTGCGGATTCTTGGTCGTGATATCTGCAGAGCATAGTGTCATTAAATCATCTACATCTTCACCTGCATCAAATATCAGTCTGCGTACGGCTGAATCAGTTACTATATCCTGAGCCAGTACAATAGGGCGGGAGCTAAGCATAACCATTTTTGCCACATATTTCATTTTATGGTTAAGTGGCATGTGCAGTCTTTCAAACAGTTTTTTTACCATTTTTCCTCCTAAAAACTCATGCCCGTGGAATGTCCATCCGTGCTTTTTACTGAATTTTTTGGTAGGTGCTTTTCCTATATCATGTAATAATGCAGCCCATCTCAGCCATACATCTTCAGTATTTGGTACAATGTTGTCTACTACTTCCAGTGTGTGGTAAAAATTATCCTTATGGGTTTGTCCTTCCACTTCCTCTACACCTTTAAGTGCAGTAAGTTCGGGGATTATTATATCCAGCAGTCCTGTTTTTTCCATTAGTATAAAACCGATGGATGGTGTTTTAGACAGGAGTATTTTATTCAGCTCGTCTACAATACGTTCGCCCGAAATTATTTTAATACGCTCCTTATTTTTAGTAATTGCCTTTAGCGACTCTTCCTCAATGGTAAAGTTAAGCTGAGTGGCAAAACGGATGGCACGCATCATTCTAAGCGGATCGTCTGAATAGGTAATATCCGGATTTAATGGTGTACGGATAATGCCTTTGTGCAAATCACTCACCCCATTAAACGGATCTACCAGTTCGCCATAATTATCTTTATTAAGCGAAAGTGCCAGTGCATTGATGGTGAAATCCCTACGGTTTTGGTCGTCTTCCAGCGTACCGCTTTCCACAAACGGGTTACGGCTTTCACTACGGTAAGATTCCCTACGGGCACCTACAAACTCAATGTCTATAAACTCGCCTTTGCTCTCTTCATAGCGTAGCATGGCAGTACCATAGTTTTTAAATACCTGTACTTTTGGCTTGTTTGGCAACAGTGCAGAAACCTGTTGTGCCAGTTCTATACCGCTGCCCACAGCAACGATATCTATATCTTTCTTAAAGTTTCGTTTTAAAAGAAAATCCCTTACATAACCGCCTATCACGTAGCTTTCTAAATTAAGCTGTGCTGCGGCCTGAGAAATGATTTCAAATATCCTGTTATCCAGAGCTTCTTTATATGAAGTTTTGTTTTCCATTTAAGGTCGTATCACTTTTACCTGTAAATCATTGCCAAGCTTAATGATTGTTGAAGGCTTGGCGGCAACTTTATCGTGGTGCAAATTTACGATATAGTCTACTCCGTCCAAAATATGATGGTCTATTTCTTTAAAAGAATTAGGGGTAGGCATTCCGCTTATGTTAGCCGAAGTGGATACCAAAGGCCTTTTCATCCTTTCCATAAGCTTGTAGCAAAAGGGTTCTTTAACCAGTCGCATGCCTAAAGTATTATCGGGTGCTACAATGTTTTTTGCCACATTACGCGGGTTATCAAGTATTAGGGTAGTGGGCTTGTCTGTCACATCCAGTATTTGCCATGCTACCTCTGGTACTTGGTTAAAAACATTGTAAAGCATACGGTCGCCGTTCATTAAAACAATCATGCTTTTAGTTTCCTCACGCTGTTTAAGGGCATATATTTTTTTAATAGCCTCTTCGTTTGTAGCATCACAGCCTATTCCCCATACTGTATCAGTAGGGTAAAGTATTATGCCTCCGTTCTTAATTACCTCATAGGCATTGTGTACCTCTTCATTTACATTTTCTGTGCTCATGGCTAACTTGTATAACTGTTTAATGTATCTATAATGTGTTGTATCTCTTCGTTTGTAAGTACCGGGCTTATAGGCAGGCTCAGTACTTCGTTGTGTATTTGTTCTGTAATAGGGAACGACAGGTGATTGTATTCCTTGTAAGCTTCCTGTTTGTAAGGTGGAGTAGGGTAGTGTATAAGTGTTTGTATACCGTTATCTAAAAGATATTGCTGAAGCCTGTCCCTGTTTTTTGTCCTGATTACGAACAGATGCCATACATGCCTGCTTTTTATGGTAACATTTCCTGTTTCAGGCAGTATAATTTCGGGATTATTAACCGAGTCTATATAACGCTGTGCAATTTCCCTGCGTATCTGGTTTTCGCCATCAAGGTACTTTAACTTAACCGAAAGTACGGCAGCCTGTATTTCGTCTAGCCTTGAATTAAGCCCTTGATATTGATTTACATATTTTTGCTGCGAACCATAATTGGCCAGTGTGCGTATAGCTTGTGCCAGTTCACTGTTGTTTGTGGTAACGGCACCGGCATCGCCTAATGCCCCAAGGTTTTTACCCGGATAGAAGCTAAAGCCTGCGGCATCGCCAAGGTTTCCGGTTTTCACTCCGTTGAGGTCGGATCCTATAGACTGGGCATTGTCTTCCACTATCTTAAGGTTGTATTTTGTTGCTAATTTTATTAGCAAATCACTAAAAGCCGTTTGACCATATAGGTGTACGGTCATTATGGCTTTGGTTTTTTTGGTTATCTTTTCCTCTATTAATGAGAAATCAATGTTATAGGTGTAGATATCCGGCTCTACAAACACAGGAACCAGTCCGTTATCGGTAATACTGAGTACAGATGCTATATAGGTGTTTGCCGGTACTATGACTTCGTCTCCCGGTTTCATGATCCCAAGCTCAATATAGGCTTTGAATATAAGGCGCAGTGCATCCAGTCCGTTTGCCACACCAATGGTATGATTACTGCCTATGTATTCACATAGTTGTTTCTCGAAGGCTTTTACCTCTTCGCCAAGCAGGTACCATCCGCTCCTAAAGGTTTTTAGCAGTCGTTCCTCTATTTCCTGTTGGTGTTGCAGGTTGATTTTTTGTATGTCGAGGAATTTTATCATTGATTGAATTTTGTATAAAAATACTATTAATCCTTAATATTCAGTAGTGTTTTAACCCAGTTTTCCTGACTGTATTTTTTATAGATATGCTCCGGAAGCTCTTCGTAAGGTGTATTTAAAAACTCTGCAGGGATTGATTTTGTCTCCGGAGTCCAGATAAAAATATTATTTGGGTTGTAAAAATCATAACCCTTTATATCAGGATTGGTGGTAATCAGTTTTTTACCAAGTCCCATAGCTTCATACACCCTAAAGGATAACCCGCGTTGTATATCCTTATGGATATCCAATATTATACGGGACTTTCTCATAAGCTCTTTTGTTTCGTTAAAAGAGATATGTTTATCTATAAATTCAACCGATTTAGGCGCATCAGTAACATCGGGTAATGTTTCGGCATACTGTTTTATTACCACTTTTTGGTTTTGGGCTTCCAGTACTGTGGCTATTGTAGCAATAAGCGAATATCTTGAATCGTATGATGCGAGGAAGAACAGGTCATAATCATAATCGGTTACCCTTTCTTCGTGGAAGTAAAAGTTGGTGATAAGGTTAATGTTGTAATCTTTGGCGTCTTTTGGCTCAAAAGTAAATGCCTCATCAAAATATTGTATAGTGTGTGCTGCCGGAATATGGTCAAACGAATCCCAGTAGTAAGCCACACTGTGACTGGCTTTTTGGGTCAGTTTTTTAATGTGCTGAGGTAGCACCAGTTCGGCAGAAATCATTACCAAATAATCATAATGCTCTTCAAGTCCGTAAAGGTTCTGTTCGCTAGCCTTAATTTTTTTAAGGTTTTTGTTCAGGAATATTTTGAACAGGAAATTCTGAACCTTTTCCCAGGTGTTTTTGTACTTATAGTTTTTATATAAAACGGTGGTTACCTCACAACCCGAATATTTTTTGAATCCCTCTTCAAAAACTTTGTAAAGGTCGTAGCGTCCGTTGCTTAAAAATAATAGTTTCTTTTCCATTTATATAGTGTCACCTTTATCAAAAAATACAGTGTTGACCCAGTTGTCTATAGTATATTTATAGTATATGTTTTCGTCTAATGGTTCATATGGCGTTTCAAAAAAGGAAGCCTCAATTACAGGATTGTCTGCATCTACAATCAGTATGTTATTCGGATTGTAAAAATCATAGTCCTTAATGGTTTTGTTTGTTGTTATCAGTTTCTTTTGGTAGCACAGGGAATCAAATACCCTAAAGCTGAGACCGGTTTGGTTAAGCCTTACAATATCTACAAAAACCCTTGCATCATTCATATACTGGTCAAGCTTGTCCAGTTTTATAATATCCCTTTGATGGTTTATGTTTGGATTTAAGTCGGCAGGTTTATGTTTACCTATCAGCATAAAGTTGTAATTAATGTTTATACTATCCAGGCTGTTTGCTATGGCGTTAAGCGCCTGTAATCGTTCATCTATTGACAGTATCATAAATGCTCCGTAAGTAGCTTCGTTTGGTTGCTGTAACGGTTTTTTATCCATATAGATGTAGTTGCTTATTGGCGAAAAACCATATTGGGCAACATCATCTCTGTCAAAAGAGAATATCTTATCAAAAATATTATCCAGCAAATGGTCTATAGGGTAGCGTTTAGAACTGTCATACAGGTAGGCTATGTATTGTTTGGTATGTGCTTTTATCTGCCTGTGTATAGCAACAGGTATAAGCTCTGGGTTTATAACCAGTATTTTGTCCTGTGGCCCAAGTTTTTTTAGTTCGTCTAAAATATATTGGTGTTGCTTTATCTTTTTAATATTCCTTTTAAGGAGTGTTTTGCTGAGACTGTTTGTTATTCTATGTAAGGGGGTAGGGTATTTGTACTTAAATTTCCCGGTATTAATATGGTGTGCCTCTATGTTTTTGTCTTTAAGGGCTTTTATTATATGTTGGTCGTATTCCCAGTGGTCAAAGCTGATAAGGCATATTTTCATTTGAATAGATTTTAAGAGAAAGGCTTATAACTCATAAATTATTGCAAAAATATTATTTTTAACGACGGAATTGTTTAAAAAATAATAATTTGAAACAAATTATGATTCCATTATTATTTTGGTATTTTTGCCCACTTTAACATTTGTAGGCAAGTTAAAAGTACGTTATTATGAAGAAGATTCACGTTGGGTTCCTTTTGTCCTATGACTATGAGAAGCTTAAACTGGCTATTCCTCCTGTATATAAGGGGGCAGACAGGATTTTTATAGCAATGGATGAAAAGTTGAGAACCTGGTCTGGTAATACTTTTGAGGTGGATCCTTCATTTTTTGAATGGGTTAAGGAATTTGATGTCGATAATAAAATAGAGTATTATAAGGACAATTTTTATATTCCGGAACTTAATGCTATACAAAACGATACCCGTGAAAGGCACATGCTAGGCCTTAAAATGGGTATAGGTAACTGGTTAATACAGGTAGATAGTGATGAGTATTTTATAGACTTTGAACGTTTTGTAAAACATCTTAGGAAATACGACTGCTACCTTAAAAAACCGGAAAAGAACCCTATACAGTTTGCCGGCTTCCATATTAATGTATACAAATACCTTGACGATGGTTTGCTATACGTTAATAAGCCTACAAAGCTGCTTTTAGCTACTAACTACCCTAACTATAAGAACGCCAAGAATACTAAAGAAAGAATAGTGTATCACGATACTTTTATCCTGCATGAAGGCCTTGCCAGAACTGAAGAGGAACTGGAACTTAAACTGGCTAACTGGGGACATATGCATGAGGTGAACATGACTTTTTTGGATAAATGGAAAATGGCCAATAAAGATAATTACCATACCATTAAGGATGTTTTTTATCTTGAACCGGGAATATGGAAAGAGCTGGGGTATCTGCCTTCCAAATCCCTAACAGATTTAAAAAAACTGGTGGCGAATGACCCTAACCTGCAAATTCCGAAAATGAAACTTTTTTTCAGGAATTTTGGGCAGTGGTTTAAACATTCTAAAATTAAAAAACCGGGCTATAAGCCTTATTACGAAAAGTATTTTAACAGCTAATGGAAAAGTTTTCTGCCGCATTACTACTTTCTACTTACAACTGGCCACAGGCACTGGAGGTAGTTTTTAAAAGTATTAAGGAACAAACGGTACTTCCCGATGAAATTCTGATTGCTGATGACGGCTCTAAAAACGAAACCAAAAAACTGATAGACAGTTTTGCTGCTCAAATAAACGTACCTGTAAAACACTTTTGGCAGGAAGACGACGGCTTCAGGAAATCCAAAATACTTAATAAAGCTGTTGCAGGAAGCACGTCTGGCTATATTATTCAGGTTGACGGAGACTGTATTTTACATCGCAATTTTGTAGAAGATCATATAAAAGCGGCTCGTAAAGGGATGTACCTTTATGGTGCCAGGGTTAATATACTGGAAAGCGGAGTAACACAGGTGCTTGAGGATAAGGTTACTTCATTCGGGTTTTCTTCAAAACTGATAAAAAACAAAACACGCAGCCTGCATATTCCTTTTTTAGCAGGAATGTATAAACCTCATAAAGAGTATTCAGATAAATTCAGGGGATGTAACGTGTCGTACTGGAAAAGTGATTTTATAGCGGTAAACGGCTACAACGAAGCTTTTGAGGGTTGGGGCAGGGAAGACTCTGATTTGGTTATACGAATGGGTAATAACGGAGTTATGGCAAAACGACTGCGCTATGCGGGCATTGTTTTCCATATACATCACAAAATAAACTCAAGGGATAACTTTGAAACTAACGACAGGATTCAACAGGAAACTATTGCTAATAAAATAGTGCGTTGTGAGCAGGGAGTAAGCCAGTACCTGTAACTCTAGCTTATTTTTCTGTACTTCATCCAAAGCTGAATGTAACGTTTAAATACCGAGAATGAGTGGATGTAGGCGAGTACAAAGCCTTCTTTACCATCAAGTATACCCAGCCTGTAAAAATACTGCCAGCAAAAACGGTAAAACGGCCTGAATAAAAAGTGGTAGGCATTTGGCCTTACTTTTCTTCCATACAGGTTTTCTGCCTGTAGTTTACTGTAAAGGTTTAGCTTATTGTTGTAATTGTCAAAGCTTTTATAACTGTAATGGTCTACTTTTTCCTTTAGGGTGCATACTCTTCCTTTTGCTGTAATCACTTCGTGTACAAGTCCGGTATATTTACAGTGTTTTTTATTAAAAACACGAACAGCCTTATCTGTTCTCCATCCGCCATAGCGAATGTGTTTACCCATAAAATGGAACTTACGCTTAACAAAGTAAGCAACAATACCGTCTTTGTTTTCTACGGCTTGTTTTATCTCGGTTTCAAGAGCAGGGGTAACAATTTCGTCGAGGTCAAAAAATAATATCCAGTCGTTAGATGCCTGCTCTATGGCGAAATTTCTTTGGCTGGAAAAATCAGTAAATTCGTTTTTAATGAACTTTACGTTAAGTTCGTTTGCCAGTTTCTCGGTAGCATCGGTGCTGTATGAGTCTACGATAATAATTTCGTCTGCAAAAGACAGGCTTTCCACATACCTGTTTATATTCTCTTCTTCATTATAAGTAATGGCGAGGGCAGTTATTTTCGTACTCAAATTATTTTCTGGCATAAATGTTATATAATTGGCAAATGTAATAATTTTACACTTACTAAATTTTTAAAAATAATGACACAATTACCCGTTTTAATGTATCATAACGTGTGCGCTTTTAACGAAATGAGCAAAGGGCTGACAATTTCGCAACAAAAACTAGAGGAGCAATTTCAATATCTGGCATGCAATTATACTACTTTTCATTTATCTGAACTCGAAAAAAATGAAAATATTAAGAGTAAGGGAATTGTAATAACTTTTGATGATGTTACAGTGAATCAACTAGAGTTTGCCGTACCCTTGTTAGAGAAATATAAGCTTAAGGCAACCTTTTTTATTCCGTTTAATTATGTGGGTAAATCAGACTGGTGGAATAAGGGTGCCGAACCTATTATGGATGTACAACAGTTACAGTCGTTAAACTGTGATTTAATTGAGCTGGGGTATCACTCTTTTATACATGGTCGTTATGCTCAAATGAGCGATGAAGAGATAAATAACGATTTTGACCAATGCCGTACTTTTATTGACGAAAATAATCTTGATGTTTACCCTGCTGTGGCTTACCCTTATGGTAATTACCCTAAAAAGGAACCTGCAAAGTCACATTTTAAGCAATTGCTTGATAAAAACGGAATGAAAATGGGGCTTAAAATAGGCAACAGGATTAATAAATATCCGTTAAGGGAAAACTACGAAATACAGCGTATTGATGTAAAGGGCGAAGACAGCCTTTTTAAATTTAAGCTAAAACTGAAGTTTGGCAAGCTAAAATTATTTTAAGCCTCTTTGCAGCAGCAATAATTTTGCATAACGGGATAGTACTCCGTAGGCATTAATACTGGCAAGGGCAAGCCCCGGTACACCGTCTAAAAAGCCTCGTTTAATAATGTAGGTATGGAAAAAACGATACATGGGTTTAAAGATAAGATGGAAATAAGTAACCTTTTTACCTTTTTTAAAACTCATTCCGGCCTGAAACCATGCATATGAGTCCTTTTTTTGCAGCCAGTGAAAAAAGCCCTTGTAGGTATAGTGAACCATAAAGTTTTTAAGCTCGCCTATACTGCCGTTTACATTTAGTTTTTCATGTACATCTCCGGTAAACTTAATATCATTGTTTTTTACCAGCCTGGTAACGCGGTCTATTTTGTGGTATAAAAAGCGGTTCATGTAAAAATGCAGGAACTTAATTTTATAACCTTGGTGTTTTGGGTTGGCTATGGTATCCTGTATTTCAAACCACAGTTTTTGGGTAACGCGTTCATCGGCATCCATAAACAGTACCCAGTCTCCTGTAGCGTGTGGAAGGGCAAAGTTTTTTTGTGCCGAAAAATTATCAAACTTTCTTTCTATAACCTTGCATCCCAGTGCCTGTGCCTTTTCTTTTGTACTGTCAGTACTGTAAGAGTCTATTACAATAATCTCATAGGCTTCCTTAACTGATTTTACAGCATCCTCTATATAGGCTTCTTCGTTGTAGGCTGGGATAATTACAGAAAGTTTATTCATAAGCTGTAGCGCGGATTAGAATTACACAAAACTAAAAAAAATTGAATTATCTTTGCGGCATGATGCAAAAGAATATTTCTGTAATAATTAGTACATACAATTCGGTAGAGTGGCTGAAAAAAGTGCTATGGGGTTATAACACTCAAACTTATAAAGAGTTTGAAATGGTTATTGCAGATGATGGCTCACGTGAAGATACAAAGCAAATGATTGATGATATGAGGGAAGAGGTTTCTTATCCTATTATTCACGTTTGGCATGAAGATAACGGATTCCAAAAATCACAAATCTTGAACAAGGCAATACTCGCCTGTACTACAGATTATGTGTTAATGAGTGACGGAGACTGCATACCACGTCCTGATTTTGTGGAGCAGCACATTAAGTATAGGGAAGAGGGATATTTCCTTTCGGGAGGATACCATAAACTGCCTATGGAGCTTTCAAAATCACTTTCTAAAGAAGATATATATTCGGGCAGATGTTTTGATGTAGACTGGCTTAAAAAGAATGGTATGGCTACCTCGTTTAAAAATAATAAGGTAGATGCCATGGGGATAAAGAGTGCTATACTTAATATGGTAACTACTACGAAGCCAAGTTGGAACGGACATAACTCTTCCGGTTGGATAAAAGACATCAAGGCTATAAACGGTTTTGATGAAAGAATGCAGTATGGCGGACAGGACAGGGAACTGGGTGAAAGACTGGTTAACTATGGTATTATACCAAAGCAGATACGCTACAGTACCATTTGCCTGCACTTGGATCACCCTAGGGGCTATGCAACTCCCGAATCAATAAATAAAAACAGATCGATAAGGAAAGTAACCCGAACCGAGAAAAGAAAATGGACAGACCACGGCATCGTTAAATAACGGTGCTTTTTTTTGGTCTATTGGTTACTTTTAAGGAAAGCGTCCAGTTCCGGTAAAATCATTTCGGGCGTAAGTTGTTTGTAAAGTTCGTGCGGATCTTTCTCTATTTTCTTTCGCTCATCATAAGTAAAGCTGTCAAACAGGTTAGGTTTCATTTCCAGCAGGTGTACGCTTTTATGGAATTTGCCATCCTCAAAACTGGCCCAGTGTGCTTTGTTTACATAAGGAGAGAAAATAGTGAAGGTAGGTTTGCCTAAAGCCTTGGCGATGTGTACCGTTCCGCCTTCGTTAGCCACAAGAGCATCGGCCTGGTACATTACTTTTATAAAGTCGCGTATGGTTTTAGGGTATATATCAAGTATGATGTTTTCTTTGTATTTGCACATCTCATAAATTTTTATTGCCTCCTCCTTTTGGTGTGGTGCATAGTTGAAAAAGATGTACACGTTGTAGTTTTCGGTAATAAAGTCGCACATTTCGGCAACATACTCATAAGGCATTGATTTTTGTGGTGTACTGCCCAGTACCCCCATAACAATAACCTTTTTATCACTGTATTTGTTTAGCCAGTCTTCTTTCTTTTCTTCTTCAGAAAGGAATATGTGTGGCTCATAGTCTACCGGTTCAAAATTTCCTGCCATCTGTAACAGGTGTATGCGGTCTTCAATGGCTTTACCGCAAATATGTGTTCCTTCCTTTAAAGGACGGGTAGGGTGGGTGTAATACCCCCAGTTGCCCAGTTTTTTACGGCTTTTGTTGCCAATGGTCATTTTAGCTCCCGAAAATTTACAGATAATCCTGCTTTGGGTTTTGGAATAGGAGTCAAAAATAATATCATATTTTTCAGCTCTTACCTGTTGTATGGTTTCAATAAGTACAGGGAGTCTTTTCAGTTCCTTCTCATTAAGCGAAATAAAGCGGTCAATATTAGGGTTGTTCATTACCACACCTTCGGTGAAATCGTATGCCATAAGGTGGATTTCACTGTCGGGATATTTTGCTTTAAAGTTATTGGCAATTACCGATGCGATTAAAACGTCGCCTATTCGCTTATTTTGGATAATAAGTACTTTCTTCATACAACTAAATCTATTGCAAAGTAATACTTTTTTTCTACTTTTAAGGCAAAATTATCCTATGCCTTTAAACATCTATACCCATCCCGACTATGCTTCCCAAAAAGACTTAATACTCAGTTTGGTGCAGGGATTTCACAACGAGGGGCAACTGCTGGTTAAAGGCTCCCGAAACATTATAAAGATTAATATATTAGGCGACGAAAAAGTCAATATTAAGTACTTTAAAAGGCCTAATGCAATGAATTCGGTAGTGTATTCGTGGTTAAGGCCCTCTAAGGCGAGGCGGTCGTTTGAGTATGCGCAGTACCTTTTGGAGCATGATATACTTACGCCTTTTCCTATTGCTTATGTTGAAGAACGTACTGCAACAGGGCTAAAGGAGAGTTTTTACATATGCAGGCATATAGATTATGATTTCACTTTTAGGGAGCTGATACACGACCCAATGTTTGAAAACCGAAGGGAGATATTGGAACAGTTTACTGAGTTTACCTTTAAAATGCATGAAAACAGGGTTAACTTTTTAGACCATTCGCCGGGAAATACACTTATAGTAAATAGGGGGAACGCTAATTATGATTTTTACCTTATAGATCTTAACAGGATGAAGTTTGAGGATATGGATATCGAGACCCGTATGGATAACTTTAAAAAGTTATGGCCATCGCGTGCTATGGTTAAGATTATGGCCAATAAGTATGCCGAATTAAGTAATCAGCCTGCCGAAAAGCTTTATGCGATATTGATGGAAAAAACGGTAGCTTTTAAAAAGAAGATTACCAAAAAGAAATACCTGAAACGAAAGCTGAAAGGGAAAAGGAAATAAAAAAGGGATTGTGGAAACAATCCCTTTTTTGCTATATGAACAATATGATTATACTGCTACGTCATACTCCCTAAGTGCATTGTTAAGGGAAGTTTTAAGATCGGTAGATTCTTTACGTTTACCAATGATAAGCGCACACGGAACCTGATATTCTCCGGCTGCAAATTTTTTGGTATAGCTACCCGGTATAACTACGCTGCGTGCAGGTACAATACCTTTCATCTCTACAGGAGTATTTCCTGTAACATCAATAATTTTTGTAGAGGCAGTAAGGCAAACGTTAGCGCCAAGTACGGCTTCTTTTTCTACTTTTACACCTTCTACCACTATACATCTTGAACCTATAAAGGCACCATCTTCAATAATAACCGGAGCGGCTTGTAACGGTTCTAATACACCACCAATACCTACACCACCGCTAAGGTGAACATTTTTACCAATTTGAGCACAACTACCCACAGTTGCCCAAGTATCTACCATTGTGCCTTCATCTACATAGGCACCAATGTTTACATAACTTGGCATAAGAATAACACCCGATGAGATATAAGCACCATGACGCGCGACAGCATTTGGTACTACACGAACACCTTTTTCGGCATAATTACGTTTTAAAGGCATTTTGTCGTGGTATTCAAAAATACCTGCTTCAAGGGTTTCCATTTTCTGGATAGGGAAATACATAACCACTGCTTTCTTAACCCATTCGTTAACCTGCCATCCGCCTTCAATTGGTTCGGCAACACGAAGTTTACCTAAGTCAAGCTGCTCAATAACCTCACGAATCGCATTTGTTGTTGTCTCTTCCTGTAACAGGGCTCTGTTTTCCCAGGCCTGTTCTATAATGGTTTGTAAATTGCTCATGTTCAAATTTTATTTTGTGCAAAGATAAGCATAGGTGTTACAAAACTGAAAACGAATAAACAAATATCACAAACTAACGCCATTCTATTAAATTACTTCTTATTTGGTATCTTTACGGTATTAGCGAATCAAAGTATGAAAGATAATTTTTCCACTCAGGCTGGTTTATATGCCCGGTTTCGTCCCTCTTATCCTAAAGAGATGATTGATTTTGTAGTGTCCCAGGTTGCAGATAAAGAAACGGCGCTTGATGTTGCTACCGGAAACGGACAGGTAGCCGGGGCACTGTCAGAGCATTTAAAAAAAGTGTTTGCTACTGATATCAGCCAAAAACAGCTGGATAATGCCATTAAAAAGGATAACATAGTTTATAGCGTTAGCCCTGCCGAAAAAACAGGCTTTAATGCTCAAACCTTTGATTTGGTTACTGTGGCACAGGCAATACACTGGTTTGATTTTGATGCTTTTTATAAGGAGATATATCGCATATTAAAACCGAACGGATTGTTTGCAGTATTGGGTTACGGACTACTTTATACCAATGCCAGAGCCGACAGGGTACTACATGATTTTTATACAGATATAGTTGGTCCGTATTGGGATCCTGAGAGGAAATACCTTGATGAAAACTATACTACAATACCATTTCCTTTTGAAGAGCAGGAAACCCCTAAGTTTGTAAATGAGTTTACCTGGGAGTTTGAGCAGCTTATAGGGTATTTAGAAACATGGTCGGCAGTGCAGCATTATATAAAACAGAATAACTCTAACCCTATCGATCTGATTAGGGAAACACTGAGAGAAGCCTGGCAAAAAGGGGATAAAAAAGTTTATTTTCCATTACTTTTGCGTATGGGTAAGTTGGTTTAGCTTTCTGTATAAACTGTAACCTGAAACTTTTAATTAAAAACAAAATGAGAGTACTGGCAATAGATTACGGACAAAAAAGAACAGGTATAGCAGTAACCGATGATATGCAGATAATAGCATCGGGGCTAACCACTATAGATACCCCTAAATTAATAGACTTTTTAACCGATTATTTCGCTAAGGAAAATGTAGGAAAAGTACTTGTTGGAGAGCCAAAACAGATGAATAACGAGCCTTCACAAAGTGCGCCGCTAATTAACGCTTTTGTAGAGAAATTTAAACTCCAATTTCCTGATATGGAATTAGAAAGGGTTGACGAACGTTTTACAAGTAAGATGGCCTTTCAAACCATGATAGATAGTGGGCTTAAAAAGAAACAAAGGCAGAATAAAGCTTTAATTGATGAGATTTCTGCAACAATTTTGCTTCAGGATTATTTATCAAGAAAAAAAATATAACTTTTTGTTAACATTTCATAAAAATTAACTTTAACATAAGTATAGGGGTGGTTTATGATAGTTTTTTGATAGTTAAAAATTAACTTTGCACTTTCAAAATTTACACAATGTCCACTACTATACAGTACGAACCAGATGTGGTTCTTATTGGCGCTGGTATAATGAGCGCCACTTTAGGTATGTTCCTGAAGGAGCTTATGCCTGAAGTAAAGATTGATATTTATGAAAGGCTGGATGTGGCAGCTGCCGAAAGTTCTGATGCATGGAATAATGCGGGTACAGGGCACTCTGCTTTTTGTGAACTAAACTATACTCCCGAGCTTCCCAATGGCTCTATAGAAACTGTAAAAGCTGTGAAGATTGCTGAATGGTTTGAGGTTTCAAAACAATTTTGGGCTTACCTTGTAGAGAAAAACCGTATTACTAACCCCGAAGATTTTGTGAGGAGTGTACCACACATGAGCTTTGTTTGGGGAGAAGAGAATGTGGAGTACCTTAAAAAACGTTTTGAGGCTTTACAGAAATTCCCGCTTTTTAAAGGAATGGAATTCTCTACCGAAAGGGAAACCATCAAATCATGGATGCCTCTTGTTATGGAAGGGCGTGATGAGAAACAGCCTATTGCAGCGACCAATATGAAAATTGGTACCGATGTTAACTTTGGCGAGCTAACACGTGATATGTTTGCATGGTTAGGTGAGCAGGAAGGGGTAAACCTTTACTTCGGTCACGAAGTATCGAGTATGAGACGTTCAGGCCTTGGCAACGGAAAATGGAAACTTAAAATCAAAAATCTTGAAACGGGTAAAAAGTTCAGGCAATACACACCGTTCGTGTTTATTGGTGCCGGCGGAGGATCACTTCACCTACTGGAGAAAGCAGATATTCCTGAAGGTAGCGGTTTTGGTGGTTTCCCTGTAAGCGGCCAGTGGCTTAAATGCGTTAACGAAGAAGTTATTAAAAAACACCAGGCCAAAGTATACGGTAAAGCATCGGTTGGAGCACCGCCTATGTCAGTTCCTCACATTGATACCCGTATGATAAACGGTAAAAGAGAGTTGTTATTCGGCCCTTATGCCGGGTTTAGTACCAAGTTCCTTAAAAACGGTTCTTACTTTGATTTGCCTACTTCTATCAAGGCAAACAACATTGGGCCAATGCTTGCGGCAGGTTACCATAACATGTCACTTACCAAATATCTTATTGAGCAGGTAACACAATCTAAGGCCGACAGGCTTGAAGCGCTTAAAGAATACCTTCCGGATGCTAAGATGGAAGACTGGGTTCTTGAAACTGCCGGACAACGTGTTCAGGTTATCAAAAAGGATGAGGAAAAAGGTGGTAAACTTGAGTTTGGTACTGAGGTTATTAATAGTGCCGATGGGTCTCTTGCAGTGCTTTTAGGGGCATCTCCTGGAGCTTCTACAGCAGTATCTATAATGCTTGATCTTATTCAGCGTTGTTTTCCTGAAAAGGTAGCTTCGCCGGAATGGCAGGCTAAACTTAAGGAAATGATACCTTCTTTCGGGCAGCCGCTTAATGAGAACGAGGAACTTCTTAAGGAAGTAAGAAAGCATTCTGAAAAGATGCTTGGCCTTGTAAGCTTAGAAGATTAATACAATAGTATATACATGAAAATCCCCTGCATCGCAGGGGATTTTTTTATTTGGTAAGTTCCAGTTGTTTTGTTGCGGTAAGTATTTTTTCCGATAGCCCGTTAAGCCAAACCAACTGTTCTATTATCAGGTTGGCTTCCTCCATTTTTAAACGGAATTCATTTTCATCATCAGGTGTGCTTTCTTTTAGCTCACGTGCTCTTATGTTTCTAAGCTCTGTAAAACGCATAGCCAGTTCTTCCTTATCAGAACAGTAAGTTTCAGAAGATGTTTCTGCAGAAAGTAATGCTACAGAATGATCCAGATTTTTTATAACGGCATTAACCACCACATTAAAAGCTTCAGATGCTTTTGATGTTTTGTGTGACTGTATATAAGTACCCAGTGACGCCAGTGACGATACAAGTGTATGATTAAGTACTGCCAGTTTGTATACCTGCTGTACCTGTTTTTGTTTTGATTTAGGTTCCTGTATCATACGCTGGTAGGACGACATCAGATTACCCAGTTCTACAAAGGCGCTTTTACGGGCTAGTTTATAGGCGGTGGATACGCTTCCTTTCTCGTTATAAAAAAGGGATATTTCATTAAGGTAATTCCTGTTAGCCTCAATAGATTTTTTAATATATACCGGAAGGCTCAAAAACTCCCAGGCAGGCCACAGGAAATAGTTGGCTGCAAAAGCCAGTACTGCACCAACGGCAGTATCGAATACCCTATATTGAATTACTTCCCTAACATTTGGGGTAAGCATACCATACAGGAACACCACGTATATAGTAACAAAAGTAGCCCCTATACTGTAGTTTATAGAGGTGAAGGCAAGCCCAAGTACCATAGCGGTGACAGCCAGTATCGCAATTACAGATGTACTTTTTATAACACTTAACAGGGCGAAAGCAATTACTGCACCAGCAACCGTACCTATTATACGCTGAAAGGAGCGTTGTTTGGTGAGGCCATAACCGGGACGCATAATCACGATTATGGTTAGGAGTATCCAGTAAGGATTTTGCATTTGGAAAATAAGTCCTAAACTAAAACCTATAATCATGGTAACCGTTAATCGTAATGAGTGCCTGAAAATAGTAGACGATAAACTAAGGTTTTCTTTAAGTGTCCTAAAAGGGTAATATTCGGGTGTAAGGAATTTTTGAAGGTCTTTATCCCTTTCCTTTAAATCCTTAAAGTTCATGGTAGAGGTAAAAGCTCTTTCAATAGTCTTGATCTTTTCTACCTGCTTCTCGGCATAGTGCAGCATGTTTAAAAGCATCCATACCCCTTCAGAAGCTTCAGCCTCACTAAGAGCGTTACGGTAAGATTCTATGGCTCTTTCTACACTTTCCAAATCTTCAATAAGGTTGTGTTTCGAAATGTATTTTTTTCGGTTCTCTATACTTTTGGCAATCCTTTTAAGGGAAGCTCCTAAGTTGTAGGCCAGGTTTTGGTAGGTGTCAAGCACCTTAGGGTGTTCACTGAATTTGTGCTGTAGCTTACTGTGGTCAAATGAGGTAGAGAGCGCCAGTTCCAGTATATCTACCATGGATATAAAAACCAACAGCATTTTACGGGTACGGTTGGAACTACCCGCTGTAGACCTGTTACGTATAAGTATCTCCCTTAAACTCTCGTGTATGGTGTTTAACTCCACCTGTAGGTGTAGCTGTTTCTCTACTATTTTTTCCCTGTCGGCATCTTTTTCCCAAAGGTTACCGCGCAGTTTCATGTACTTAGCAGTAAGTTTAAGGCATTCTACCATTTGGAGTTCAGTATAGCGGTGTGGGCTAACAAGCTTGAACAGTACTGATATGGTGGTGTATATAAGTCCGCCGGCAAGCGAAAGTGCAGTGTATATTGCAATATCCCATCCGTCACGAAGGTGCCCTGTTGCAAGTGCTATAGCAAGCAGTCCGGAAAACGATACCATAGTTGCCCTTTGCCCGTAAACCGAAATCATAGAAAGAAAAAATACCATAACTATGGCAAACGGATAAAAAAGCAATGGTACAGGGTGTAACAGGTTTACCATAAGGGTACAGCCCGATACTATTAGTGTAGTGATAAGTAACCCTCTTACTTTGTGCTGTAAATTACTGGGAATATCGGCAGGATAGGTAAGAAAAGAGCCCAGTGCCACAGCGATACCATATTGAAAGTATCCCAGTTGTGTGAGTATAATAAGCGGCATTGCCGAAGCTATGGTTACTATAACTGCTTTAGTAAAATTGGTGCTGTCTGCAAAGCGTCTTAATCTCTCAATCATACGTGTCCGAATGATGTGCAAAGTTACTAAATGCTTTAAAAACTATGTTTGTTTACGAGTTAATTCTCACAAAACTTTAGCATTTGGCATTATATGGGGTTTTGGCAAAAAGAGTATCGTTTTTATTTACTATTTTTGCGCTCAGCCCAAAATAAATTAAAATAGATATGATTTTACCGATTATAGGATATGGCGATCCGGTTTTAAGGAAAAAAGGAGAAGATATACCACAGGATTATCCTAATCTTAGTGAGCTGGTTGCTAATATGTTTGAGACGATGTATAATGCTTATGGTGTAGGGCTTGCTGCACCACAGGTAGGGCTTGCTGTCAGGCTATTTGTTATAGATACGAGTCCGTTTGCAGATGATGAAGAGCTTAGTAAAGAAGAGCAGGAGCAGTTAAGCGGTTTTAAAAAGGCGTTTATAAACCCTGTTATCACTAAGGAAGAAGGAGAAGAATGGGGCTTTAACGAAGGTTGCCTTAGTATACCGGATGTACGTGAAGATGTATACCGTAAAGAAAGAATAACAATTGAATACTATGATGAGAACTTTAATAAGCATACCGATGTGTATGACGGACTTATTGCAAGGGTGATTCAGCATGAGTATGACCATATAGAAGGTATATTGTTTACAGACAGGATTTCTACGCTTAAAAAGAAGCTTATTAAGAAAAAACTGCAAAATATAATGGAAGGGAAAACAAGACCTGATTATAAAATGAAATTTGTTGCCAAAAAAGGCAGATAATTTTTGTTTTTATAGTCAAAGATTAGATATTTGTCTCCCTTAAAAAAAACAACAATAATGAGCATTCAGAAAATATTATCAATTTCAGGAAAACCGGGTTTATATGCCCTTAAATTACAAACCCGTACAGGGTTTGTTGCAGAGTCTTTAGTAGATGGTAAAAAAATTACTGTAGGTTTAAGAAGTAATGTTAGCCTTTTATCTGAGATCTCTATTTATACGTATGACGGAGAAGTTAGACTAAGTGAAGTATTCACTGCAATCGCTAAAAAAGAAGATAACGGACCTGCTATTTCTCACAAAGAAAGCAACGATAAGCTTACGGACTATTTTAGAGAAGTGCTTCCTGACTTTGACGAAGACAGAGTATATGCTTCTGACATTAAAAAAATACTTAACTGGTATAACATGCTTCAGCCTAAAGGGCTTGTTTCTAAAGATGAGCCTGCAGAAGGTGAAGGTGAAGAAGCTCCTGCTGCCGAAGCGGAAGTTAAATCAGAGGAATAAAAATTTTTCTTACTAAATTAACTAATCCTGTCGCTATCCCATACAGCGGCAGGATTTTTTATTTTACACACTTATAAAATACTCATTAGGGATAAACTCTTTTTATATTTTATCTTTGTTTAAAACATACTTCTTATGAATACAAGACAGCAGCAATTAGAGGCTTTTAACAGGTTACTGGATATAATGGACGATTTGAGGGAAAAGTGCCCGTGGGACAGGAAACAAACCTTACAGAACCTGCGTCACCTAACCATTGAGGAAACCTATGAACTGGGTGATGCCATACTGGATAACGACCTGCAGGAAGTTAAAAAGGAACTGGGTGATATATTGCTGCACATTGTGTTTTATGCAAAAATAGGAAGTGAAACAAACGATTTTGATATAGCCGATGTGGCAAACGAAATATGTGAAAAGCTAATACACCGCCACCCACATATTTATGGTGATGTAAAGGTGGAAAATGAAGAGGAGGTAAAACAAAACTGGGAAAAGCTTAAGCTAAAGGAGGGGAAAAAATCAGTACTGGAAGGTGTGCCTAAAAGTTTGCCTGCACTTGTAAAGGCCAGTCGTATTCAGGACAAGGCAAAAGGAGTAGGGTTTGACTGGGAAGAACCCGAGCAGGTTTGGGAAAAGGTACAGGAAGAGTTACAGGAACTGCATGATGAGGTACAGGGAAGTGATCAGGATAAAATCGAATCAGAATTTGGTGATGTGCTGTTTTCCATGATTAATTATGCACGTTTTTTAAATGTAAACCCCGAAGATGCCCTGGAGCGTACCAATAAAAAATTCATCAATCGTTTTACCTACCTTGAAAGTAAAGCGGGTGAAATGGGTAAATCACTTGCCGATATGACACTAGCCGAAATGGATGTGTTTTGGAATGAAGCCAAAAAATTATAAAATTAAAAAGCCATCTCACTGAGATGGCTTTTTTGTTATTCGTTATTTTCCTGTTGGATGTTTCTTATTTGTTTAAGTTTTTCCTTCCAGGTTTTTAACTCTTCCTTATGGCGGTCAATATTTTTGTGTATCTCTTTTATAAAAGGATTATCATCCTTCGCGTTAGAGATAAACTGAATATTGTTTTCCAGCTGTAGTATTTCGCTTTGTACCTCGTCAATCTTACGCATAATGAAAATCTGTTCGTTTTCAAGTTTGCGGGTATCATCATTGTCTACAAGCTGCTCAAGTCGGTTATTAAATTTAACCATCTCAGCCTCTTTTTTAGACATGCTTAGTTTATCAAACAGTGCATCCAGTATTTTATTGAATTTACCTTCAATATGGCGTCTTGACTGTGGTACACGACCCAGGCTTTTCCAGTTGTCTATATGTTGCTTAATAGCATCAAGATCGGTTTTGTGATCGCCTGTAAGTTCAAAACTCTTAAGGTCTTCAAGGTATTCTTTCTTCTTGTCAAAAGCCTCAATTTCCTCTTTGTTAACCTCATTTCTTACAGCGTGAAGCCTGTCAAAATAATGGTTACATGCCGCTTTAAACTCTTTCCAAACTTTATCAGAATACTTTCTTGGAACGTGTCCTATTTTTTTCCAGTCTTCCTGAATCTGTTTCATTATAGGAGTGGTAGCGCTAAAGTCTTCACTGTCTTTAAGTGATTCTGCCTTTTCTACCAGTTCCATTTTTTTGGAAAGATTATCCTGTTGTTCTTTCTTAATGTCCTTGTAGAAAGCGTTTTTGTTAGAATTAAACTCTCTTACTGCCGACTTAAAGTGAGCCCAGGTATCTTCGTTCACTTCAATAGGTACTTTACCTGCTTCAAAGAAAGCAGATCGTAAAGCTTCTATTTTTTCTATTTGTCCCTGCCATGCATTATGAGAGCTAACTTTTTCTTTAGCAATCTCCTCAATTTTGGCAATGATTTCTTTTTTCTTCGCTAGGTTTTCTTCTTCCTTGCCTCTTAGTTGAGCGAAAAAGGCCTCACGCTTATCGTGTAATTGTTTTGTAAGCTCACTAAACTGATTCCATATTTCCTCGCGGTGTTCTCTGTCTACAGGCCCTATTTCTTCTTTCCATATTTTATGTAAAGACTGGAGTTCCCTAAAGGCCTTATTAATATCTTCTTCCTGTAACAGTTCTTCAACACGCTCTATAATTTTTTGCTTTTGCTCAAGGTTGTGCTTAAAGTCTAAATCGCGTGCTTCCCTATCTAGGTGAAGATGATCGTAAAAACGCTCAATATGAAAATGGAAGTTATTCCAAACATGGTTGTATTTATCACGCGGGATAGGTCCGGCGTTTTTCCACTGTTCACGAATGGTGTTAACGTGTTTAAGCGAATCGCTTATACTCTCGTCGCCATCTATAACCCTTTTAAGCTCTTCTATGAGGGCAACCCTTTTTTCAAGATTGGCTTTAAGGTTATTTTGCAGTGATTTGAAATGTGCATTTCTTTTATCTCTGTATTCGCTGTAGGCAGAATCAAACCTGTTTTTTAACGGGAAGTGATATTCAAACCCAGATGTGTCGCCATCATTGTCATGGCTGTATTCATCCCTTTTCTCTTCGATGAGATGATTGTATTTAGAATAAAATTCTTTCTTTATTTCTTCAACGTGCTCTTTAACAGACATTACTTTCTCGTGAGCCACTAATTTTTCCAGCTCATCGGTAAGTTTTTCCATAGAAAAGGCTTCGTAGTTCTGCATAGGTATATTATGCCTTTCTGAAGCGGAATCATCTTCGCTGTCTTCTGCATTAGAATCTTCTATCGCTTCGACTGCTGATTTTTTCTTAGGAGTGCCTTCCTGCTCGTTTTCTTTGTTTCCTGCACTCAATAGTTCTTCGGGAGCAAAAGGCATTTGCCCTTCGGTTTCATGAATATCGCCAAATTCATTAAGCCCTTTGTTTTCTTCATTGGGTTCGTTGGCAAGTTCATTCTTGTCTATTGCTCCGTTTAGTTCCTTTAACTCCTTTCCATCTGCATCCTGCAGGTTATCATTCTTTTCTTCTAACATTTCTTTAAATGCTTAAGGTTTATATTGTGCTTTACTTCCCGAAGATAGTAAAGCCTGTTTAAAATTCAAAAAAAAACGCTATATTATGTTAATTATAGTTTGGTTTTGAATATTTAGTTAACTTTTTGATTTAAATAGGTTTAAATATTTAAATTTTTATTTATTCCATATCTTCCAGGCTTTCTCTGCCTGGTATACTAGCATCTTATACCCGTTAGATGTTTTGGCTCCGTGCTCTGCGGCCTTTCTCATAAAGGTTGTTTCTTCCGGATTGTATACCAAATCAAAGGCAATATGTTTATCGGTAAACAGGCTGTAATCCAGTGGCGGACATTCGTCTATATTAGGATGAGTGCCCAGTGGTGTAGTGTTAATGATGATTTGGTACTCCTCAAAAATTTCCCTGTCCAGCTCATTGTATGAAAATATCACATCGCTTTCCTTTCGGGAAACAAAGTCGTACTCTATTTTTAGTTTGCGCAGGGCATAGGCAATGGCTTTAGATGCTCCGCCAGTACCCAGTATAAGTGCTTTTTTGTGGTGTGATTCCAATAATGGTTTTAATGCTTTTTTAAATCCGGTATGATCGGTATTATAACCTTTAAGTTTTCCTTTTTTGGAAATGGTTATGGTGTTTACTGCACCTATTACACGCGCTGTTTTATGAAGCGAATCGAGCAGTGAAATAACATCTTCCTTATACGGAATGGTAACATTAAGGCCTCTAAGCTTTTTGGTTTCCTCAATAATGTTTCTTAGTTCGCCAATATATTCCAAATCAAAATTCTGATAATAGCAGTTATCCAGCTCCTTTTTGGTGAATTTATCATTAAAATATTTGGCAGAAAACGAATAGCTAATCCCTTTGCCTACAAGTCCGTATATTTTTTTTGACTTCTTTTTCAAAATGTCCTTCATTTATTTGGCTCAATTTATAAAAGCTTCTCACAAAGATTGCTATTTCTTTGTTATCAGGCTGTGTTCTAATTGTTAATTTATGTGTTGGTGGTTTTTGTAAATAAAAACTGGCAACAAAGATTATAAATTCTATGTTGCCAGCCAATATTACGGTATTTATTTCTCTCTTATTTAGCCCTGTTCTTTTTAATGGTTTCCTGTACGGTAGTGTTTTCCCATATAGTAGGGAAAAACTCTTCTAAAAGAACATGGTTTTTAAAATTAAGCCTAAGCCCGTTGCTAAGGTGGAAAACACCTTTATCTTCCTGATGCATCATAAAGTACAATCCCGCAAGGCGGTATTCTACCTCATACTCTTCAGGATAGTATTCAGATGCCTGTAGCAGGGTATTTGCAGCTGTTTCATATTCACCAAGGAACTGAAGTGTGTCTGTCCAAAACAACCATGTATCTAACTGGTAATCGCCATACTCTACAGCTTTGCGATAACCCTCTTCAGCCTCTTCATGGAAGTTAAGCGCCTTGTTAATTATGGCATAGCGTTTCCAGTACATTTTATTTTCGTTGTCTATGCCTATTGCTTTGTTGGCATAGTAAAGTGCTTTCTGGTAATTTTGGCGACGGATATAAAAATCAGTAATAGCTATCCATGCCTTATCCAGTAACGGATCTTCGTGAACCGTTTTTAAATAAAATTTAAGAGCTTTTTCATGATTGCCAAGCCTTTCATAACACTTACCTACTCGAAGCAGTGCAAAAGAGGTGGGGTCATCAAGCTCCATAGTAATATTGTAGCACTCAATAGCATCCTCATAACGTTTTAGTTTTTCAAGGGTTTTTGCTTTTTCAAGAAAAGCACCAAGGAAACTCTCGTCAATAAGGGTAGCATAATCAAAAGCCCTTAACGCCTGCTCGAAATTGTTTACTGCATAGTACTGGCGGCCCAGTTGGTGCCATGCCACATCACTATATGGGTTTCGGTCAATAAAGCTGTTAAGGAAATCAATTGCTTCAAGGTTTTGGTCTAAAAAGTCAAAGCAATACACTACATTGTATAATGCAGAGTGGTCGTCAGTATCTTCTTCAAGACACTTAATAAAACTTTCTTTTGCCTGTTCAAGGTTATCCATAAACAGGTATTCCATACCAATAAGTGAGTATACATCAGCATAATCATCTGTATACTTAAGGGCAACATTAAGCAACTCTACAGCTTTATCGTGTTGGTCCCTTTTAGAATAAATATTGGCTTTTTGGATGTAAATTTCTTCGTTTGTAGGTTCGATGGCATAAAGATCGTTAAGTAATCTTTCGGCAATATCAAGCCTGTCATCAAACACTAATAGTTCAACCTGTACTAATTTTAAGCCTGTTGATTTGGGGTGTTGTTCCAAACCTAATTTTAAGGCCTTCTTAGCTAAATTAATTTTTCCGGAGTCAAGATAATGAAGAATAATATCTTCAAACTCTTCGGAATCAAAGAAGAATACTTTGTTGGTTTTCAACATTGATTCGAACTTTGATAAGGATAAACTGCGATCTTCTTCTTCGTGGCTCAAATTCATACTCCCTTTAGTTTAAAATTATCCTTATTAAAGTTACAAAATGTAACACTCAATAAGAATATATCCTTATTTGTTTTGAACAATTTAATTAACAATTTTTTGAGGGTTTAATCCTGTTATTGTTCTGCTAAAATCTCATTTAATACTTCAATAATAATGCCACATCCCTCTTTAATCTCTTCGTTTGAGATAGTTAGTGGAGGAGTTATCCTTATAGCCTTACCTTCAAACAGTAGCCAAAAAAGAATAAGTCCCTTTTCCTGGCATCTTAAAATGGCTCTGTTAGTGATGTCATCACTTTTGGTCATTGCTGCAAGCATTAGTCCGCGACCTCTTACATCTTCTATTAAAGGGTGTGCCAGTAGTTCCCTAAACAGTTTTTCCTTTTCCAGGGTTTGTGCCATTATGTCGGTTTCGGTCAGTTCCTGTAATGTAGCAAGACAGGCTGCTGCAATAACCGGATGCCCGCCAAAGGTGGTAATATGTCCCAGTTTAGGATCGTGGCTAAGCAGGTCCATCATTTCTTCCGATGCCGTGAAGGCGCCTACAGGCATTCCTCCGCCCATACCTTTCCCCATAATAATTACGTCAGGAACGATATCATAGTTTTGGAAGCCGAACAGTTTTCCAGTACGACCAAAGCCCGGTTGTATCTCATCGAGTATCATTACCGCACCTACTTCGTCACAGCGCTCTCTTACCTTTTTGAGGAAATCGTTCTCCGGCTGTATGAAACCAGCGCCACCCTGTATGGTTTCCAGTATAATACCGGCTGTTTTTGTGGTTATTTTTTGCAGGTCCTCCTCATTGTTAAAGGTAATGAAATCTACATCCGGAATTAAAGGCCTGAATATTTGCTTGCGTTCCTCAAATCCCATAACGCTCATAGAGCCCATAGTATTGCCGTGGTAAGCATTAAAGCATGATATTAGCTGACTCCTACCTGTAACCCTGCGTGCCAGTTTTAAAGCTCCTTCGGTAGCTTCGGTACCCGAATTGGTTAGGTAGGTCTTGTTAAGCTTCGCCGGAAGGTTTTGGGCTAAAAGCCTGCAAAATTCTGTAGCAGGATGTTGTGCATACTCGCCATATACCATAACATGCGAATACTTGTTAAGCTGATCGATTATAGCATTGTTTACCCTTGGGTGCTGATGCCCCAGGCTGGCTGCCGATACTCCGGCTACAAAGTCAAGATAGGCTTTGTTGTTAGTATCATATATATAAGAGCCCCTGGCGTGAGAAACTTCCATTCCCAGCGGGTGGGGAGAAGTTTGTGCCTGGTACTTTAAAAAGTCATTAATCATAATGTAAATGTATTATTCTTTACTTACAGGAGGTTTAGGCTTAGGGTTGTTCTTGTCATAATCAAGCGTTTCCTGGAGCACTTCCATAGGTGTGTCTTCCTCTTTTTTCTTTTCCAGACTTTCTTTTACGATTTGTTCGTGAAGTTCCTGTTCTTCGGGAGGGAAAATGTCTTCCCGTTTCTCAATCATCTCATCGCCACGCCAAATAAAGCCTCTTAGTTTTTTAATATTATCGGGGAACATGCTGGGAGGATAGGTTGTTGCGTCTACGTTGTTGTGTGAAAAAACCTGAGATAATTCATTGTCAACAAAATGCATGCTAATTTTGCTACTCATACTTTTGTCTATCCCTATCAGGTTCTCCTTGTCATAGTTGTAGAGTATCTTCTCAGTATTTTTGTTAAACTCTACATACGAGAGTTTGTTATCTTTAAACTTACCATACAGGTTTTTTCCTTTTATCTGGTTATAGTTAGGGTTGTTAGGTGTTTTTTTTGCCGATATGGTATCCAGTTGTATCATAAAGGCATTGTTGATTACCTTTAGAGAGTCCAGCTTTTCAGTCTTAGTGTCTGATATAAGGTGCATAACATCACCCGTAAGCTGGCTTTTGCCGTTCCATATCACAGGGCGGCCAATAAGCTGTGTTAGTCCGGTTACTTCTTCAGAATGGATAGAATCACATTTACCGCTCATGTCTACTTTGTAGAAACGCGCATCATTATAACCTCTCACAACTCTTTCGCCTTCCTTACCTGTTATTACTATTTGCTTGGCATGAGTATAAAGCGAATCTTTCTCTACCAGTGTTACCACTTCGGCTCTTTTAGTAAGGTAAAGGGAATCCAGTTGCTTGTATACTTCGGCATAATGCCCTCTTGCTACAAATTTGTTTACCGTATCGGTAACTCTTACATTATTAGTTGCCGATGAGAATTCCCTGTTCCTGTCATAATAAATGCTATCACCCTTTATAACCTGAGTGTCATATTTAATATAAGAGTTGGTTAACAGGTGTGCAAAGTTCTTTTTGGTGTCGTAAAATCCTTTTTCAGTATAAATATAGTTCTCCTCACTTGTAATAGTTGTTGGTCCGAATACGTAGGAGTGTCCCGAGTTGGTATAATAATCAAGATGGTTTGATTTTAATACGTACTGCGGATTGGTTAACGTAACCGCTGTAAGGAACTGGTATTTTTTTTGATTGGCGTAAAACCTTCCTGATTTGCTTTTAAGTGTATTGTCTCCGTTTACTATGGTACCGTATGAATTGTAATACGCTTCCTGTTTGTTTCGGTCAAAATAAATGGTATCGGTAGTAAGGGTCATTTCCGGGGAACGCATTACTACGTTGCCCGATGCAAATGCAAAGTTCTTGTTACCGTTATATTCGGCATAATCACTGTTCATGTGCAGGGTATCTCCCTGATTGAATTTTATATTACCGTAAGCCTTAAGGTAGTTTTCCTTTTCCAGTATATAGGCTTTGTTACATTTCATAACAGAACCGTTATGTTCTACTTCAACATTGCCTATAAGGGTAATGGCACCCGGTACTTCGTTCTCGTTTTTATCGGTATAGTCGGTATGCAGTACTCTTATTTTTTCCTGGGCAAGGGCAGGGGAGCTGTAAAAAGCTAAAAATGAGAGCAGAATAAAAAACAGTTTTTTCAATGTGTAAAAATTTGTTGCAAATTTAAGTAAAATACAATTCACTAACCTTAATTGTTTATAACTGTTGTGTGAGAGCAATAACCGAACCAAAGTGTAAAAAAAAGCGCTTTAGAATCCTAAAGCGCTTTGCTATTATTTTATTATTGTTTGAGTCCTGTCCGGCCCTACAGAGATAACTTTGATAGGCACTTCCAGTTCTTTCTCAATAAACTCGATGTATTCTTTTAATTCTGCCGGAAACTCTTCGTAAGAAGTCATTCCGGTAAGATCGGCATTCCAGCCTTTTTTCTCAACATATATCGGCTCTACGTTTTCCGGCTCAATGTTGTAAGGAAGGTGGTCTATTTCCTGTCCTTTGTATTTGTATGCAGTACAAATCTGAAGAGTTTCAAAGCCCGAAAGCACGTCACCTTTCATCATGTAAAGCTGTGTTACACCGTTAACCTGAACAGCATATTTAAGTGCTACAAGGTCTAACCATCCGCAACGTCTTGCACGTCCTGTAACAGAACCGAATTCGTTACCAACTTTTGCCATTGTAGATCCAACTTCGTCAAAAAGCTCAGTAGGGAATGGTCCGCTACCTACACGTGTAGTGTATGCTTTAAATATACCAAATACATCTTTAACCCTGTTTGGTGCAATACCTAAACCGGTACATGCTCCTGCAGCAGTTGTGTTTGATGATGTAACAAACGGATATGTACCAAAATCAATATCAAGAAGAGATCCCTGTGCACCTTCTGCAAGGATAGATTTACCATCCTTAAGTGCCTGGTTTAGGTAAGCTTCACTGTCTATAAAGGTAAGTTCTTTAAGTGCCTCTACAGCAGCAAAGAATTCCTCTTCCATTTCTTTAAGGTTGTACTGAAGGTTTACATCATAAAAAGAAATCATAGCCTCGTGCTTATCAGCTAAAGCTCTGTAACGCTCTTTAAAGTCTTCCAGCTCAATATCACCTACACGGATACCGTTTCTTCCGGTTTTGTCCATATAAGTAGGACCGATACCTTTTAATGTAGAACCGATTTTTGCCTTACCTTTTGAAGCCTCAGATGCTGCATCAAGCAAACGGTGAGTAGGTAAGATAAGATGTGCTTTTCTGGATATAAGCAGTCTTGATTTAATATCGATATTGAATTTTTCAAGGCCTTCCAGTTCTTTTTGGAAAACAACCGGATCCATAACCACACCGTTACCGATGATGTTAACGGAGCTTTCATGGAAAATTCCTGAAGGAATAGTTCTCAAAACATGTTTTATACCGTCAAATTCAAGTGTGTGCCCTGCGTTAGGCCCTCCCTGAAAACGGGCAATAATATCATATTTAGAAGTTAGTACGTCAACAATTTTACCCTTGCCTTCGTCTCCCCATTGTAACCCAAGTAGCAAATCTACAGTCATTCTGTGTTCTTGTTTGTTTATATTATGCTGATATTGTATGTTCTTAACAAAATAAAAACCAACTTCTTAGAGAGAGTTGGTTTGTTATATCTCTTTATGCAACCGGATTAATTTTCGGTAGCAGGTTGTTTTTTCTGGCCGTAAAGGTATAAAGAATGGTTATGAATTTCAATACCAAAAATCTCCTCTATGGTTTTTTTGATGCTTTGTATCCTTGGATCGCAAAACTCTATAACCTCTCCGGTATCTGTCATGATAATATGATCATGTTGCTTGTCAAAATACGATTTCTCGTAGTGTGCCTGGTTTTGGCCAAACTGGTGCCTTCTTACAAGGCCGCTTTCCAAAAGCAGTTCTATAGTATTGTATAGTGTAGCACGGCTAACACGGTAGTTTTTGTTTTTCATTTTGATATAAAGTGACTCTATATCAAAATGCTCCTGGCTGTTGTATATTTCCTGAAGTATGGCATAACGCTCAGGGGTTTTGCGATGTCCCTTATCTTCAAGGAACTTCGTGAAAACATTTTTTACAATCTCCTGGTTTTTATTCTCTTCCATCAGTTTGTGAATCAAAGTGCAAAGATAAACTAAATTTTGTGAAGTAAAAGGTTATTGGCTAAAACTGATTTTACTCTTATCATAAATAACAGTTTCATTTCTCTCAAAGGCAGGAAAAGCCACATACTGAAACCAAGCCGGACTTATTTGTACATTATCTTCGAGTTTTTGTATAAACTCGTCGTACCTGGGTAAATCTTCATGTATTCTGAAAAAATCATCGGTTTCCAGCTCAATCCTAATACATATACGGTCAATAGCTACAAGGTCTTCCTTATGAACTGTTATTCTACGTATGTCGTTCCAGTTAATGTGTTTTTCATTAAGATTAAATCCGCTTTCATAATAAGAAAACGGATTTGTAGGTTCTTTATGTTTTTTTCTAAGCCACATTAATTATTGGTAATCCTTGTTACTTTATCAATTCCGTCTATCTTTTTAATATTTTCCATTAGTTTTTTAAGTATGGTATTGTTCTGTACAATAACTGATACCTGTCCGTTAAATATTCCGGCATTTCCGCTAAGGGATATGCTTTGTATGTTTACATGCATGTTGTTTGATATTACCTTGGTAATCTCATTGGCAAGTCCCAGCGTATCCATACCGGTGATTTTAAGGGTAGCCTTAAATTCTTCCTGAGAAGAGTCTATCCATTTTGCAGGCATAATACGGTAAGCATAGTTTGACTGTAGCCTTATGGCATTTGGACAGTCTTTTTTATGCACCTTGATTCCTTCATTTATGGTTACAAAACCAAACACGTCGTCTCCCGGTATAGGGTTACAGCAGTTGGCAAGTTTATAGTCAAGTTTGTCCTGATCCTTACCAAAAACCAACAGGTCATAATTCCTGCTGATTTCATCCTTTTGTACCTGTTCCTGTTGTGTGCTTGGCGTACGCTTAATTTTATTACCCTTAAAGAAGTTCATAAAGGTATTGCTCTTCAATGCGGCAAACTCTTTAAGCTGTTGGTTATCTATAGTACCTACACCCACGCGGTAAAATAAATCCAAACTGGTTTTTAGCTTGAAATAGTTAACCAGTTCGTTAACCACACTCTCATTAAGAGTTACCTTAAGGTGGCGAAGTTTACGTGTAAGCAGTTCTTTACCTTCTTCGGCAATTTTCTTGGTACTTTCGTTAAGTACGTTCTTTATTTTGTTTCGGGCGCGTGAGGTGGTTACATAGTCCAGCCAGTGCGGATTCGGTTTTTGGTTGGCAGAAGTAATAATCTCAACCTGATCTCCGCTATTAAGCACATGGTTTAACGGAACCAGTTTACCATTTACACGTGTACCTCTTGTTTTTATACCGATTTCAGAGTGGATACTGAAAGCAAAATCCAGTGATGTAGCCCCTTTAGGTAACGATTTAATATCTCCTTTTGGCGTAAATACATATATCTCCTTAGAGTAGAGGTTTAGTTTAAAATCCTCCACAAAGTCAACAGCACTGCCCGATGTGTTTTCCAGCGCTTCTTTTAAAAGGTTAAGCCAGGTTTCCAGTCCGTGTTCCTCACCTCCATTACCTTTGTATTTGTAGTGTGCCGCATAACCTTTTTCGGCAATCTCATCCATACGCTCACTGCGTATCTGTACTTCAACCCATCGTCCCTTTGGACCCATTACGGTAATGTGGAGGGCCTCATATCCGGTAGATTTAGGTGAAGATATCCAGTCCCTTAGCCTGCTTGGACTGGGTCTGTAATGATCTGTAACTATGGAGTATATTTTCCATGCCAGGAATTTTTCTTCCTGTGGTTTGGCTTTATAAATAATACGAAGGGCAAACTTATCGTAAACCTCGTCAAAGGTAACACCCTGTGCCAGCATTTTTCTCCTGATAGAGTATATGGATTTAGGCCTTCCTTTAATAGTGTATTCAATGCCCTCTCCGTTTAGGGAATCCTTAAGTACATCTGAAATGGATTTGATATAAGCATCCTGCTCTTCCTTACTTTCCTTCATTTTACTCACAATATCATTATAAGTATCGGGCTCGGTATACTTAAGGCCAAGGTCTTCCAGCTCGGTTTTAATGTTATACAAACCAAGGCGGTGTGCCAGTGGGGCATATATGTACAGGGTTTCCGACGCTATTTTTGCCTGCTTATAGTCTACCATAGATTCCATAGTCTGCATATTGTGCAGCCTGTCGGCAATTTTGATAAGTATTACCCTAACGTCGTCGTTAAGGGTAAGCAGCATTTTACGGAAATTCTCTGCCTGTATTGATATTTCCTGATCGGTTTTTACCTTGGCAATTTTGGTAAGTCCGGCAACAATTTGTGCAATTTTAGGGTTAAACATCTTCTCGATGTCTTCCACAGTAATATCAGTATCCTCAACAACATCATGCATAAGGGCAGAGGCAATAGAGGTAGCACCCAAACCAATTTCGGCAGCTACAATTTTGGCCACGGCAATAGGGTGGAAGATGTATGCTTCCCCCGATTTCCTTCTCTGGTCCTTATGGGCATCTACAGCCACGTCAAAAGCCTTGCGTATCAGTTTCTTGTCTTCCTCTGTAAGGGTTTGGTAACTAATGCGCAGTAGCTCTTTGTACTCTTTGGCAATTGCCTTGTTTTCCTGTTCTATATCTATCTCTATCATATATCTGTAACACTAGCCTTAAAAATAGTCAAATATATTAACATTTACAATAGGGTTACATCACATTATCTTATAATGGTATAGCCTTATTTTATAGGGATTAACGGCAGTATTTGTTTTGCAGTTTAGTATCGGTTTTTGTAATCTTAGCCAAAAAATATGCCAGTCCGGCAAAAGGGGTAAGAAGATAAAAAAACGGGTTTTTTAAATGAGTGTCACCCCAGTGTAATAATAGTGCCGCGTGCAACGGGTTTTTAGGGGTTTGCCTTTTGGTTGTTTTGCCGTCGTTCACCAGTCCGAAAAGGGTTTTTATAAAGTTCTCAAAACCGGGTTGCCCTTTGCGGAGTATAATCCTGAAAATAATTTCTTCATCAGTATCATTAAAAAAACGATGCACGGTACGTATAGGTACCAGCCTGCTCTCACCGGGTTTAAGATGAATATCCTGCTTTTCATACTGTATGCCCAGCAGTCCTTTTACGGCAATAAACTCTTCGGTAAACTTAGTGTGGTAGTGTGGCGGATTCCCGCCACCCGGCATAAGGCTTACTTCCAGAAAGGTGTATTCGCCGTTAGTATCGGCAGCACTTTCCAGTATTTTGGTGTATTCTCCGTTTATGGGGTTATGGTAGGTTTTTGGTATACCCATTACATGCAGTTTTCTACATATTCAATAGAGGAGAGTTTTCCGTCTTTGAAGTTGAAATTCCATTCGTAATCTGCCGAAAGGTTTCGGGGAAAAATCACTACTCTTTGGTATTCTTCGTTAGTTACTTCGTCATAAAGGTCTTCTACATACTGAGACTGCTCGGGGAAGGAACGCCCAAAGCTTTTTAGTTTTGTGGTATGATCAAACCAGTCATCCTCTGTAGCAAAATACATTGCTTTTCGAGCGGTAAAATCAATACTTCTAAAGTGTAGTGTATCGTTAACCAACTCAAAAGCTACGCCTTTGTAGTAGTAAAATTCGGTTTCTTTTTCCTGCATATCAGTGCACGAATATCTGTATACTGTGGCAGTACTATCGGCAGTTTTATAGCGATCCTGAAACTCACTGAGCGGAATACTCAGTTTTATTTTGTCGTTTATGGTCGGCTCATCCCAGTTAATACCTTCGTTCTCCTGAGCACAAACAGTAAAGGAAATAAGGATAATGAAAAAGGCTAATAATTTAGTGTGCATTTTTTATTTTGTTGTTTTTACTGATTAGGCTTCCTGACAGATATATGACTGAAGATACTATTAATGCAAATATAAAACCTGTAATGAAAGAAAAGTTTCTTCCGGAGTCATTAATTAGGTTTTGCATTGCTTTTTCTTGGTCATCATTGATTTCGTTTCCCGAAAATATGCCGTCTTTATTAAGATCGTATTGATTGAGGTTCCAATCGTAGTAATAAGTGTCGTATAATGCGCTACCAACAATACACAGGTAGATAGTAAAGAAAGCAAAAGCCGCTATCCAGGATACTTTATTTCTAGCTAGTAATTTTTTAAAATTAAAGCATATAATACAAAGTCCTATACTACAAATAAGACTTGGAATTAGTAAATGATAGGGTACGCTTATATGCTCCATAAATTTATACAGGAATAAATTTAGTAAAATAACGGTTTCCCCGGTATTTATAGTATAAAGTTGAAGTTAAAAACCTCTCTGTCTTTTCGCTTCAAAAATAAGTATTGCAGCAGCTACAGAAACATTCATGGAATCGATTTCGCCCTGCATGGGTATAATAATATTTTTGGTAGACGCATCCCTCCATTCCTGTGTTAGTCCGGTTGCTTCGGTACCTACAACAAGTGCGGTAGGGGCAGTATAGTTTTGTGTATGATAGTAAGTAGAATCCTGTAAGGTTGCACAATACATGCTTATCCCTTTGTTTTTAAGGTATTCAATTACTTCGGTAGTGCTACCTGTAGCAATTTGATTTGTAAACAGGCAACCTACGCTGGAGCGAACAATATTTGGATTGTACATGTCGCCTTTAGGATTGGCAATAATAACCGCATCCAGGTTAGCGGCATCGGCAGTACGAAGTATAGCGCCAATATTACCAGGTTTTTCAGTAGCTTCGGCTACCATTATTAAAGGATTTTCGCTCAGTTTTAAATCATCAAGGCTTAATGTTTTTGTTTTGGCAACAGCCAAAATCCCTTCGGTAGTATCACGATAGGCTAGTTTTTGGTATACGTCCCTGCTTATTTCAATTAATTCGGTATCAGGCTGGCTTAGTTCCCTTACATGAGCTTCGCTAATCATATCGGGTACAAACAAAATGGTTTCGGCAGTATAGCCGCCTTTTGCTGCGAGCATTATTTCGCGCTGCCCTTCAATAAGAAAAGTTCCGCTTTGCCTGCGGGCCTTAGCTTTGTCCTGAAGTTGTACAAGCGATTTGATATAGGGATTTTGTGTACTTGAAATCTGTTTCATGTAAGCAGGGTTAAAGGCGGTAAAGGTACAAAGTATATTAATTATAATATACCCCTTGCTTTTATCTCCAAATACTTATTGATGCTTTCTATAGTAAGGTTTTCGGGTTTTGTTAGTACCGAATGGATACCGTACTTCTTCAGTTCATTCACAATAAGCCTTTTCTCAAAAGCAAACTTTTCGGCTATCACCTTATCATATACTTCCTGAATATCATCGGCCTTTTTATTGATAAACTCATCCAGTTCGGTATTTTCAAAAAACACAACAACAAGCAGGTGGTTCTTGGAAATGGCTTTTAGGTAGGGTAACTGCCTTTTAAGCCCGTCCATAGTCTCAAAGTTGGTATATAAAATAATAAGGCTCCTATGTGTGATGTTCCTTTTAATATCGGCATATAGCCTGCCGTAGTCACTTTCAAAAAAGTCGGTCTCTACATTGTACAGGTTATCCATTATTTTTTGCATTTGGGAAGTACGCCTTTCCGATGCAACACGGTTTTCTACTTTTTTAGAAAAAGAGAACATGCCGGCCTTATCCTGTTTTTTTAAAATAACGTTAGAGAGTACAAGGGTCGAGTTAATGGCATAATCCAGTAAGCTTAACCCGTTAAAAGGCATTTTCATAACACGGCCTTTGTCTATAGCCATGTATACGTTTTGTGACTTTTCGTCCTGAAACTGGTTTACCATGAGCTGTTTTCTTTTAGCAGTGGCTTTCCAGTTTATGGTACGAATATCATCGCCCGAGACATACTCTTTTATCTGCTCAAATTCCATAGTATGACCTATACGTCTTATTTTTTTCAGTCCATACTGCATAAGCGTATTGGAAAAAGCAATAAGGTCGTACTTTTTAAGCTGCATGAATGAAGGGTAGGTGGGTACCATAGTGCCTTCGTCAAAAATAAACCTCCTGCATGCCAGATGTAGTGGGGAGGATATATAAATATTTAGTTTCCCAAAGTGGTATTCGCCCCTTTCTAACGGCCTAAGCTGGTATTTAAGGGTTACTTCCTTATTTGAGGAGAGTTTCTTTTTAATCTCAAAATTACGTTCCTGAAACTGAAATGGAATCTCATCTATAATTTTTGCATGTACCGGGAAATTATAACCACTTTCCATAGTTACTGTAACAGGGTTTTCATCTCCGTTAGAGAACTTTTCGGGCGTGTTTCTTGATGCCTTAAACTTTTGGTTGGTAAAAAGCAATACAAAATCAATCGCTGTAAAAGCAATAAAAATGTAAAACAAAATCCAGGTTACATGGTATAATGCAGGGATAAAATAAGCTACCGTAAAGCTTATTAATATGCCTATAAATACATAGAAAAAGAAATTGTTAAGATATATTTGCTTAAGCCACTTTTTCATTAACGCGGAATTTCTACAGTGTCAATTATCTGTCTTATTATCTGTTCCCCGGTAAGTCCTTCCATTTCCCTTTCCGGTGCTATTACAACACGGTGTTGTAGTACTGGTACGGCAGAATCTTTAATATCATCGGGCGTTACAAAGTCCCTGCCTCTAAGGGCTGCATATCCTTTTGCAGCATTTAGTATGGCGATAGAAGCACGCGGAGAAGCACCAAGGTAAAGGAAAGCATTGTCACGTGTGTTTGCTACAAGCTTAGCAATGTACTCTAAAAGCTGTGGCTCTATAACAATTTGTTTTACCAGTGACTGGTATTTTATGATGTTTGCCTGAGAAAGTATGGTTTTTACATCCTGAAGTTTCTCTTTGTTTTGTAATGCATTTTCTCTTTGCAGTATAGCTATCTCTTCTTCCAGTTTTGGATAATCGATAGTAATTTTGAAAAGGAAACGATCCAGCTGTGCTTCCGGAAGACGATAAGTACCTTCCTGCTCAATTGGGTTTTGAGTCGCTATTACAAGAAACGGAGATTCCATTTTATAGCTGTTTCCTTCAATAGTGATTTGTCTTTCTTCCATTACCTCAAAAAGCGCCGCCTGTGTTTTTGCCGGAGCCCTGTTTATCTCATCAATCAGTATGAAATTAGAGAATATAGGTCCTTTTTTGAAATCAAAGGATGATTTAGACATATCAAATACCGATGTTCCCAGTATATCTGAAGGCATTAAGTCGGGCGTGAACTGAATTCTGCTGAAATCAAGAGAAAGGGTTTTTGCCAAAAGCTTGGCTGTAATGGTTTTTGCAACTCCCGGTACACCCTCAAGCAATACGTGTCCGTTAGACAGTATGGCAACAAGCAGCCTGTCTATCATTTTGTGTTGCCCCACAATAACATTGCCTATTTCCTGCTTAACATCGTTTATGCTTTGTTGTAGCTCGTTTAAATCAAGCCTCATACCAAAGTTAATGTTGTCGCTTTGCGTTTCGGTGTTATTGTTTTCCGGTGTGTGGTTTTCTGTATTAGTAAGGTTCTCCGGATTGTTTTCGGTGTTATTATTTTCAAATGATTCCATTATAGTATCAGTTTTTCTATTGCTTTATTAATCTGTATCACATCAGCTTCGCTACTTTCAAAGCTGTTTCGGTGTCGTTTTATCAAACTTACGGCTTTTTCAATATCTTCAAGAGACTTTCCTGTTTTTTGGTGTAGTTTTTCAACAAACTCATTATTTAAGGTGGAAGTATCTATAAGGTAAACGGTTCTTATATGTTCCAGGAAATAAATAATTTTCTTTTGGATTATGGTATGATGGTTTTTCTCTTGGTAATAAAGGTTACCAATGGTTTTGGTAAAGTCTATAGTTGTGTTTTTTACCGGAGGTATATCATGTACAATACGTTGTTTTCTTCGGGCATTAAAGAATATAAATATAAAAAGGCATAAAAGCCCTAAGCGATATACAGCTTTAAAGGCAGGTTGTTTTAAGAAATATCGTAATGCTGAGCCTTCAAGTTGATCATTTATCAACGATTTTGAGTACCAGTACATATTACCCTGCGGTAAGTATGACAGTACCTGTTCTGCATAGTGGTAATGATTATTTTTTAAAAGATGGAAATTAGTAAATGCCGCAGGTTGTGTATGTAATATAAAAGTTCCGTTACCATAAGGAACCTTAATGAAATTGACATCTTTTTTCTTATCCAGCCTTTGGTAACCCAGTATTAGGGTGTTTAAAGTATCCAGTTTATCAAAATAGGTAAACCCAACCCCTTCGCTATAATATAACTTGTCGATGTTTTTTGTTTTATCGGCAAGGGTAAGTTTTAACGAATCGTTGCTGTAGCGGTATGAGGTTTCTATTTTAAGTGAATCCAGAATAACCTTAGGGAAGTCCTTCATACTTAGGAATACAGTACTACCATATTCGGCAAAATATAACAGTTCCTCTGCCGATTCCGGGTCAATCTTACTGGACTCATCAATGTTTATAAAAGTACCCTTTTCGGTATAGTCATCAAGATCATAATCGTATAAAGGGGTAATGTATTCATAAGGAGTAACACTAAACTTTTTAAGTTTACTGTCCTTAAAAATACTTTTTGCTTCTTTATCTAAAACATATAGTCCTAAAGGTATTTTTTCTTCGGTTTTATAGCTTGGCCGCCAGTCTATAGGTTTAGGCTTGTTTGCATCTACAATCATTATAAGAACTATAACCAATGCAAACAGCGCAATATATATGATAAGGCTTTTTTTCATGGTTAAAGAGTATTAATGGTTTTAGTAAATGCTTTTTCGGCTTTTATAAAAGCGTCGTTTTTTATCTCAAACTCACCATACCATATATAATCATAAATATATGAAAGGTATCTAAAATCTTCTTTCAGTTCTGTATTAGTAATTTCATACAAATAATCGCTGTTTGTTTTATCAGGGTGCCATTCTATTATTTCCCTGTATGTAAGCAGTTTTAACAGCCACAGGTAATAATACCTTGTAGCAAGCCTGTAATCGCCTTCCTGTTTTGTTTTTTCTATTAAATCCTTGAAGTTTGCCTGAGACAGATTTTCCGTCATTATTTCTTCGGCGGTTATTTTTTTACTCGAACGTTTAAAAATCCAGTATTTGTCTTTTCCAAGTAGTGCAGTAACTATAAGGTAAATTACAAAGCCTATAAAAGCAAATGCTATTATTCTTATGGTGTAGATAAGAAAATTTGAATTTGAGGTTTTATCGCCGGCTCCTAAAATATCTCTTATTAGGCGTCCAACCCATTCCCAAAAACGATCCCATGCGGTTTTAGCCTTAGGTTTAACTTCATACACAAATTCATTCCCTTTATATTTATCTTTAAAGTTTGGGGATAATTCTCTTTGTGTATACTTAACCGTATCGGCTATAGGAAAATGCATTTCAGTTTTCAGAGTGTCTTTAACCGTGGTATCGGCAAAAACAGGCTGAAAAAAAGAAATACAGAATATATATAGTATTACAGCTTTTTTATTCACTTTCACCTCCAATTAAGTCTATTTCTGAATCTAGTGAATTGTTATGTATTGATTCTTCATAGCTGTAATAAATCATCCCCTGAGAAATAACAGTAAGATTGGTTAATAAATAACTTATAAATACTGATAAGATAGTGCTTATTATAGCAATAATTACTGATACCGAAGTGGTGTCGGTAGTTTCACTTAACAGAGTGAATTCTAATAATAACTCAGGAATCAATGAGAAAAATAAATTAGTACAAAATACTACAATGGCTATTATTATTGTTACACCTATGTTTTGCCAAAAACGGTTTGTTAATATGGTTATTCCTTTAGAGAAAGAAGTGAAAAAACCGTTATCGGTAGTAATGTTGTCGTAAAAAGAAAGCATCATCCAACTTGCCATTGCTGCTATTATAATGCAGGCAACCGGAATACCAATTATTGTCATAAAAAAGAATGCCGATATAAGTGCTATTATTGTAAATAAAGGTATAAAACTTATTAATGAAGCAATAGGGAATAATATTATTTTTCCGGCTTTTGATTTTAATAGCGTTACTATATCCTTAACAGTAGGTTTTTGATTGTTTTGCAGGGTTTTAAGGTATAGTACAGGGTAACTGTAGTTGAGTAATGAAAGTATCATTAAGAGTAGGAATATAACACCCCCTACACCAATAAAATACCATAGATTGTTATCAAAATAATCCAAAAGCATTTCCTGTGCTCCCGGTGAATTAAGATCACCTATAGATGTAAAAATAACATTAGTGGTAAGGTAAGTAAGCAGTGCTATTACAACAAGTATTCCTCCATTTATAATGAAGTAATTTTTAAAATAGTTTTTCCCGTGATATTTAAAAAAAGAAAAGCTGTCGTTAATAAGAGCGCTAAAATCACGAAGTCGGTATAGTTTAAACATTTTTCAGGTGTGTTTTTTTATGTACAATAAAAGGGTAAATTAAAAAATAAAAAGATATAAGGGCTAAAGTAGCCAGTATAATAAATATATTTAAAAAGCGTGGCATATCTGGTGAATATCTGGTTATAAAACCTTCCAGTATACCTGCCATTATAGTAAAAGGCATAGTGGCTAATACTATTTTAAAACTGTTTTTAAAACCCATTTTAAGTGAGGCTTTACGTGAGTAGGTTTTAGGGAACAGTAATGATGCCCCTAAAATTAAGCCTGCTGCTGCTTCTATTACCATAGCAAATATTTCCATGGCACCATGTATCCAGATACCGCGAACACTTTCCCAAAAAACACCCTGCTCCAGGAAAAAGTACTGGAATGATCCCAGCATAACGCAATTTCTAAATAATATATAAGCAGTACCCAACCCACCAAAAATCCCAAAGAAAAAGGATTTAAGGCCTACTTCCAGATTGTTTTTTGTAATAGAAAACCACATCCCCCAGTTACTGCCGCTTTTATATACGGCTACAGGATTTCCGTTATCTATGTTTTCCAGAGTCATGTTTACATAGTGGTCGCCCAGTATAAGCCTTACAAAAGTGGTGTCGTTCATGGCAGATATAACACCTATTGCCGTAAAAATAGTAAAAAGTATAAAGGCGTATAATACATATCGCCTATACTGATACACTATTAAAGGGACCTCTGTTTTAAAGAAGCTTATAAACCTGTTGCTTTCTTCCCTCTTTGTTTTATAAATTTTTTGATAGGTGATGGATGCAAGGTGGTTTAAATAGATAACAGCTTTGCTTTTAGGGTAGTAGGTTTGTGCAAATGAGAGGTCGTTTACCAAATGAATATACAAACTGGCTAATTCATCAGGATTTTTTTTAGATTTACCAAAAATAGCCTGTTCAAATTCAAGCCATTTTTCTTTATTTTGTTTTATAAATGCGACTTCTCTCATAGGGAAGCTAAAATAAAAAATATGTCAGAATTATCCATAACCACTACTCAAAATGTTAATATAAATTTTACTACCGCCTCTGTAGGCGAAAGAGTACTGGCGTATTTACTTGATTTAGTAATTATTATTTCCTACTATACGGTAATTATTGTAGTGTTTTTCAATATTTTCAATATTGAAAATTTAGCCGGAACAGACGGGGCTTCTTTAATGGCGATTTATGGATTAATATCTCTGCCTGTGGTTTTCTATGCACTGTTTTTTGAAAATTTGATGGAAGGTCAAACTGTAGGGAAAAAGATTTTGAAGATAAAGGTGATAAAAATAGACGGCTATCAGTCCAGCTTTGCCGATTATCTTATAAGATGGCTTTTCAGGATAATCGAGGTAACACCACCGTTTAGTTTTATAGGGCTTATTGTTATGATAATAAGCGATAAAACACAACGAATAGGTGATATGGCAGCAGGTACGGCCGTAATTACACTTAAAAACAAAATTAATATTGATCATACCATATTAAAGGAGCTTAAAACTGACTATGTCCCTACTTATTCGCTGGTTATAAAACTTAGTGATAATGATGTGAGGATTATTAAGGAAACGTATGAAACCGCAGTAAAATCTGCCGATCATGAAATTATTGCCAAACTGGTTAGCAAAATCGAATCGGTTACAGGGATAAAATCGGTTTCCAGCAGTCCTATGGCTTTTGTGGATACTATTATAAAAGATTATAACTACTACACTCAAAACATGTAATGTTTTTTTACCTTCTTGATATTTTAGGGACTATGGCATTTGCCATATCGGGGGTGCTAACGGCACTAAACAAAAAAATGGACCCGTTTGGGGTATTTGTCATTGCATTTGTAACAGCCGTTGGTGGCGGTACTTTGCGTGATGTACTTATAGGCCGCACACCTGTAGGGTGGATGCAGGACCTAAACTATGTATATGTAATTACCGCAGGGTTTGTACTGGCCATAATATTCAGGAAAAAGCTGGATAAATTGCGTACGTCCCTTTTCTTTTTTGATACTATTGGATTAGGAGTTTTTACCCTTATAGGACTTGAAAAAGGAATGGATGTTAACCTGCATCCTGTGATTTGTATTGCACTGGGTACCATGACGGCCTGTTTTGGCGGAGTAACCCGCGATATATTATGCAACCAGATACCGGTTGTTTTCCGTAGGGAAATATATGCTACTATCTGTATTTTAGGCGGTGGGGTTTTCTTTTTACTAAAAGCGCTCGATGTGTCTAACGGACTCCTGTATATACTTACATCGGGGGTTATTATTATAGTTAGGCTAATGGCTGTGATGTTTAAATGGTCACTGCCATCGCTGGGTAAAAATTAGTTTTTCTTGTTAAGAATACCTATTTCTTCTAACTGATCTAATACTGCAGTTATGAGAAGGTAAATGGTTTCAAGCTCCCTATAGTCGTGAATATCTCGTTCAGTTATAAATTCAAGCTCATGAGTTCCTTCAGGAAGTTTTGACCAAAGCTTTCCGGCTTTTGCGAGTTTTAGGTTTAATCGCTTAAAGTTTTCAATTTCATGTTTTACTTTTTGGTCTCGTAGTAACTGTTTTACCTTAAACCCATCATTACTTTTTACAATGTAATTTTTATCAAAAACAGGATCTCCGGTTTCTATATCCTGCATGCCAAAGTACTTGCCTATTGAGCTGAATATATTGCTGTTGTATATATGAAATTCAAAATATTTTTTTGGGATAATATAGGTGTAAACCTTTGTACACGTTACAGGGGTTTCACCACCTGTAGAATAATTCTCAAACACTATGGTATAGCCATTATGTACTTTTTTTACGGCAGGAGGATACCAAAACCCTTTTTTAAAGTATTCTCCATTAATGTGTTCTGCAAAATTTTTCCAGCCTTTTGAGTTCATGATAAGGTATGTTTAGGATTTAAAATGGTATTTAGCCCTTCTTTTTCAAAAAGTATGCGACCTATTTTTACATCACTCCAGCCAGGCTTTAAAGTGTAGGTAAATGCAGGTGTGTTTGCTTTTAGGTTACAGTCCAGATAAAAAGTATCAATAGTTTTATCCTGTATCTCTTTCATTTCGGTAAGCTGATGCAAATGGCTGGAGACTAAAAACAGGGAATTTTTAAAATTAAGTAGTCCTCTAAGGGTAGTTTGGCTTATTTCCAGTGCATCCTCAATATTAGTGCCCCTAAAAAGTTCGTCAAAAACTGCATAATTAGGACTGTCGTTGGTAGCTTCCAGTGCTACGTTTTTGAGGTTAATCACTTCGGTCATAAAATGACTGTATCCGCTTTGCATGTCATCATTAAGATTAATAAATACCGATATATTGTTGTACCGTGGTAACTGTGCTGCCTTTGCAGGGACGGCAAACCCAATATTGCCGAGATAAATACAAAGACTTATGGCTTTAAGCAGAGTGGATTTGCCCGACATATTAGGTCCTGTTATAAGGATAACATTACTGTTTGAGGTAAAGGTGTTTTTAACAGGGTCTTTTAGCAGGGGGTGGTAAAAATCTGTCAATGATACCTGCCCTGTACTGATTTCAGGAAAACAGAAATTATGTTTTTTTATTCCTGTAATGATTGATATATAGGCTTCAAAAAGGGTATAAGTATCCTGAAAGGGTGTAATCTCCTTTTTCTGCTTTTTTAGCGAAATGTGTTTTATAATTTGTACAATGTGCTTTACGCCAAATTTGTGTTCCCGTATAAGATTTTCATAATAGTCGAGTTTAAAACTGTTTAAAAAATCATCCAGTAATCTAATGTCGTTTTTATACTTTTCAGGGAATGGGACTGTAACAAGCCTTTTAATGTAATGGTTGTGCAGCCTGTGGAAAAGCGTTATTAACTGTACGCATCTCCCTCGGTAATCATAATGCTTTTTTTTAGAGAGCCTAAGTCTTAACTTCAGTCGTTTAGGAAGAAAGTCATGCTCATCAAAGTTTCTTAAAAAGATGTATACCTGCCTAAAATCAATACGGGAATAGGAGTAGCCCTCAAATAACGAAAAGTTTTCCATGAAACCTTTGAGTATGTTTTGGCGCTCCAGTATCTCACTTGTGCTAACAAGCGGAAGGGAAAGCAGTTTCTTTACTTCGGCTTTAGCATCACCGTTTAGTGTATAGTTAAAAAGTTCGAGTATATCCTCGTTAACATTAAGGTCTTTTATTCTCATTAAGGTGTGTTATTTGCTTACATATACCCAGCCTACTATAGGTTGCGGATAATCAGGGTCGTTAAGCTCCAGTACAAAATAATAAGTGCCTACAGGTACAGTTCTGCTATCGGCTCCCACTTTGGCTTCGCTGGCTATTCCGTCCCAGTCTTCTTTACTGTGGTCGCCTACCCATACCAGTGCTCCCCAGCGGTTATAAATGCTCATTTTAAAGTTAAGGAAGATGTTACGCAGCCCCCTTACAAAAAACGTATCATTTATACCGTCGCCGTTTGGAGTAACATAATTGTAGGTTTGTGGCGGACAGTTTTTGGTATAAAGCAAAAATGATGCTACACTGTAGCAAAACTCATCGTTTAACCTCACAAAAATTTCCTGAGGGTTAGTGGTAGTTATAAACTGTGAAGTATTATTTATAGGGTTAATTCCCTGTTCGGCATCCTGTTGGGTAAGGTAAAAAGCTACAATGTCATCGGGGTTTTGTTTCAGGCTCTGTTCGTAATCAGAGAAATCAAAAGTACCCAAACCAAACCCTTCGTTACAGGATATAATATCTTCCAACCCTGTAATAACAGGAGATGATACTAATGATACGTTTATGCTGTAACTGTTATTGGTTTCATCAATTTCCTGCACAATTCCGTTGCCTGTACCATCGTCATCAACCACAAAAGTAAGTTCAAAGTCCATAGGGATATCATCAGGTATTGTAAGTACAATCATATCATCCTCACTTCCGCCTATGGCGATATCCAAAAGTGTTTCGGTATATTCAATAAACTGACCATTAGCATAAATGGATATTGGTGTTCCTGCCGGTAGTATATCATCACTATCTAAATTATAAACCGTAAAGGCAACCTGTATGATACGTGAGTCACACGATTTTTCTACATCATTTATAGATATGGTAGCATCGGGGAAAAGACAGTCTACTGCATGTAGCGCAAAAGCACCTATACTGTAACAGCTATTCTCATCCTGAAGTCGGGCATAAATAATTTGTACGGGGCCGTTTGAGGTATAATTTTCGGGATTAGTAATATGGTCGGTCTCGTTTTCAGCATCCTCCATAGAAGTGTAAAAACGGACTATATCAGTAGGAGAGTTTTTAAGTTCTTCCTCATAAGCCGAAAAATCAAAAATACCAATGCCGCTACCATTAAATGTTTCGCAAACGGTTATATCCTCCAGTTGTTGGAATGGGGGAGACACCCATAGGCTTACATCAATGTTAAAGTTGTTGTTATTCTCATTGGTTTCAGTAATTATACCTGTTCCTGTACCATCATCATCCACAACAAAAACAAGTTCAAAATCGGTTGGAGTTCCTGCGGGTAGAGTAATAGTTATAGAACCACTTTCACTTCCGTCAATAGGGAGTTCGGTTTGTGTTTGCGTTGTAGCAACCAGTACACCATCGGCATATATCGCTATGGGAGTGCCTGCAGGAAGCGGATCGGTACTGTTAACGTTGTACACGGTATAATCGGCCTCAATAACCAATGAATTACAGGCTAAGGTAATATCGTCTATTTCTATGGTCGCATCGGGTAGCTGGCTGTTAAGCTTGGTAATAATGGCGTTTACCATTACAAAATCCTGACCCGATTCCAAACTAATATCTGCCGACTCATCACCAATTTCTATAAGGTTCTGGATATCGTAGATATCCAAATCCATGTTATACATATCAGTGGCTCCTGTCACACTATTAGTGCCGTTAAAAGCATTGTTTGATGGGTTTAAGGGAGGATTGCCCAAAATGTTTCCGTTAATGGAAAGTACTTCGTTATTGGCAATGTTTTCATCACCTTCCCAGGCTATAAAACCTATTTTGGCACCTATATTATCAATAACGTTAAGGCTGGGCAGTTCTATATCTATAGAGTTTGGTACAAACTGTAATCCGTCATATAGGTTAAGCTGATTAAGCGGAAGGTTATCATTTTCATAAACCACAAATATCGCCCATCCGCCAAAGTTGGTACCATTTACACAATACAGGTTTTCGGAAGGAGGGACATCGTTATTAATAACATCGGTAAGGTCGAGGTCAGACACAGTATAAGTACCGTTTCCGGTGCTTTGTACCAGTGAGGTTACATCGGCAAAGGCACTAAAAAAATCGCGGGGTATAAAATCGGTACTGCTTACAAATACTACAGGAAAAGTACGTGATGCAACTACATCCTGTCCGTTTAACTGAATTTCAAAATCTCCGCTGCCCGATCCTGCCCAGTACAGGTAAGCCCTAAGTATGGTGTCGTCGGGGTTAAGGGTAAGTTCTGCCGACGATGAGGTAAGGATACTACAGTCTACCCCTGCGCCGTTGGGTTGCAGGTTTAATGTGTTTCCCACAAAGGTAAAATCATACCTGCCGTTAAACTGCTCGTATAGTTCTATATCTACCTGGCTGTTTGCGGTTAAAGCATAAAGTAATAAAAATATAAAAGGAAGTAGTTTTCTCTTCACTGCGTGGTTTTTAATTTTTTGTTTAAAAATAGAAAATATTTACCAAAGCTGCTGTTTTTTACCTAAATAGGTAATAAAAAGAATGTTTTTAGCGATTAGGTATGATTAATTCTGCATATGCCGCAGAATTTTTTATTTTTACCAGTTCAAATTATAATTATGAGTCATATACTTTTATATTTCGATCCGGGTACAGGAGCACTTATTGTTCAGTTTTTAGTCGCGATAGGAGCTTCCATAGCTTTATTTTATAAAAGGATAAGTATGAAGCTGAAATCGATTTTCGGTAAAAAGCAGGAAGAAGATCTTTTAGGTGATATTGATATAGAAGAAAAATCAGATGCAGACAAAGAATAGGCATTCTTCTTCCTTCAGGGATCCGTCGGGTTATGTTTTTACTAACCAAGGGCAGGTTTTCAGGCAGGTAAATCCCATTTATTTTGGGCAGTACAACTCGCTTAAAGGGAGTGGTTTTTATGAAAAACTTTTTAAGTCAGGACTTCTAATCCCGCATGAGGAAACAGAGTCAACACAAACAGGGGTGACCCTAAAACCCGAAAACATATCTTTTTTTTCCTATCCGTACGAGTGGAGTTTTAACCAATACAAGCATGCGGCTTTGCATACCTTAAAGCTGCAAAAGTATTGCCTGCAAAACGGGTATAGCCTTAAAGATGCAACAGCCTTTAATATAACGTACCATAAAGGAAAGCCAATATTCGTAGATACACTTTCGTTTGATTTTTACAACGAAGGTGAACCTTGGAGAGCCTACAAGCAGTTTTTAATGCACTTTTTCGCTCCGTTACTTTTAGCAAAATACTACGGTAACGATATGCTTAAAATAATGTTACAGTATATAGACGGGGTTCCGTTAGACAAAGTAGCTAAAATGCTGCCGTTTAAATGTAGGTTTAGCCCTGTACTGTATACTAATATTTACCTTACTGCAAAATATGATTCAAAATACAGCAGTGATAAGGAAAGCGGTAAAGAAAAGAAAGTTAATATACCTAAAGAGTCGCAAATCAAAATACTTGATTCTTTATACAATTATATAAAAGACCTTGAGCTTAAAGAGAAAACAGAATGGAAAGATTATTATAGTGTAACTAACTATGATGCCGACTCGTTTGCTTATAAAAAAGACCTTATAAGGAAATGGTATCAGGGTATTAATGCCGATAAGCTAATTGATTTTGGCGGTAACGATGGTACTTTCTCAAGAGTTCTTAAAGATTTAGCCAAAGAGATACTGGTAACAGATATTGACCCAAATGCGGTAGATCAAAACTATGTTGAGGTACTAAAGCAAAAGGAAACTAATATTTTACCGTTGGTAAGTGATTTGGTTAACCCTGTGCCGGGTATAGGGCTAAACAATACTGAAAGAGATTCGTTACTGGACAGGATAAAAAATGCAAATTATGATGTGGCTATGGCGCTTGCCCTAATACATCATATCTCTTTAACGGGTAATGTGCCTTTTGATATGTCGGCAAAGCTGTTTGCTTCGCTAACACCATATCTTATTATTGAGTTCCCTGATAGGGAAGACTCATGGGTTGATTTCCTTTTAAAAAGTAAGCGTGAGTTTAAAAATCACTTTGACCGATATAATCTTACCGACTTTGAAAAGGAATACAGTGTGTACTTTGATGTTTTGGAGAAACAGAAAATACCTAATACACACAGAACAATGTTTTTGCTTAAAAGAAAACAAGTATGATAGAAAAACTAAGGCAGCGTATTTTAGATTTTATTAATTCGGATAAAGATACTCCCATACTAGCTGGTTTGGCTGTAGGGTTTTATCTTGTATTGTTTTATTACTCCCGTAATTTTGCCTTAGCGAATTCGTTAATTCAGTTTTTATTTTTTACAGCTTATTATGTGCTTGTTCCTGTTGTGGTTTTATATGCAGGATACAAAATACTGCCACTGTTTAAAATGGAAAACTACAGGAAAAACTACCTTTTTGTAGTGATGCCTGTTTTATTTTTTTATTACATTTTTGAACTGATTGCCTTACCGTTTACAGAGAAGGGAACACTTGCAGTTATATTGATTGTTAGCTGGTTTGTTTCTAAAAAGTACAAAAAGTACTATAAGCTGTTTATTGTCCTATTGTTTTTTCTTTCGGTTTTTAACCTCCCGCCTATTTTAGAAGCTGCTTTTACCAGGCGAAGTACCCAATGGCAAAAACAACCTGATAATATTGAACAGGTTGCTTTTAAAAAGAAACCCAATATATACTACATTCAGCCTGATGGCTATACAAATCCGGTAAACCTTACAGATAGTATTCATAATTTTGATAACAGCAGTTTTTGGGGATACTTAAATAGTAGTGGCTTTACAGTATATCCTGACCAAAGGTCTAATTACTATTCTACATTACTGTCTAACTCGGCAACCTTCTCTATGAAGCATCACTATTGTGCAGGAGATATAGAGGAGTATAGTGCCAGGGAGATTATTGTAGGGGAAAATGCCGTGTTACGAACATTAAAGCACAATGATTATAAAACTCATTTTATAACCGAAAAACCTTACCTGTTAATAAACAGGCCTGATTTAGGTTATGATTTTTGTAATGTGGCTTATAGTGATATTCCGTTTTTAAAAGATGGATGGTCTCAAAATTATGATGTTATTGAAAACTTAAAAAAGCAAATGCAAAACACATCTCAGGGAGGGAATTTTTTCTTTTTGGAAAAGTTCACTCCGGGGCATATTAGTGTTTACAAAAAGCTTTTGGACAATGAGTTTGAAAAAGAAATAGACACCGAGAGAGCTGCATACCTAAATGGTATTAAGGATGCTAACGTTTGGTTGGAAGAGTTAATAGGCTACATCTCTAAAAATGACCCTAATGGTATTATAATTATAAATGCAGATCATGGGGGATTTGCAGGTTTTGCCTATAGTTTGCAAAGTCAGTATAAAACAAATAACAAGCTTAAAAAGAACTCAATGTTCGGGACTCTGCTAGCTATTAAATGGAATGATGATAACGCTAAACTGTTTGACAAAGATTTAAAAACAAACGTAAATCTGTTTAGGGTTGTGTTTTCATATCTTTCTCAGGACAAAGCGTTATTAAGCAACCTGCAGGAAGATGCAAGTTATGTTCATCTTAAAGAACCTCAGGGAATATATATTTATATTGATGCCAAAGGGAAACATGTATTTGAAAAGATAGAAAATGTACAGGATTGAGAAATATAATACTACCCATTACAGGCTTTGGAATGATTTTATAGCTGAGTCCAAAAACGGTACATTTTTGTTTCAAAGAGATTTTATGGAATACCATAGTGACCGTTTTACCGATTATTCACTACTGGTGTTTCAGGAAGATAAGCTAATGGCTGTACTTCCTGCTAATGTGGATAATGGTGTTGTGTATTCGCACCAGGGGCTTACCTATGGCGGACTCATTTATACTCCTAAAACTAAGCAGCTAGCCGTTACAGAGATTTTTACTACACTTATCACTTTTCTTAAAAACGAAGGTATAAATACGCTTTACCTAAAGCAGGTGCCTGCTATATATCATAAATATCCTGCTCAGGAGGCCGAGTTCACCTTGTTTAATTTAGGTGCAAAATTGGTAAGGCGTGACGGGGTATCTGTATACGATCAGGAAAATCCGCTGCCTTTTACAAAAAAACGAAAAGAGGCTATAAGAAGAGGGGAGAAAAATAAGCTTACCATTGTAGAAGAGCCCGAATTTGGCTTGTTTTGGGATAAGGTTTTAATACCTAATCTAGAAAGGAAACATGAAGCACGTCCGGTACATACGCTCGAAGAAATTAAAAAGCTGTACAGTAAATTTCCTCAAAACATAAGGCATTTTAATGTTTACCACAATGGGGAAATCGTAGCCGGAACAACTATGTTTGTTACCGATACAGTTGCTAAGCCGCAATATATATCGGCCACACCCGATAAGAATGAACTGGGGAGTATTGATTACCTGTATTCGCAGTTAATAACAACCCTTTTTAAAGATAAGAGATACTTTGATTTAGGACCTTCTTTTGGTGATGACCGCAAAACCATAAACGAAGGTGTTTTGTTTTGGAAAGAGAGTTTTGGTGCCCGAATTGTGGTACAGGACTTTTATCAGTTGGAAATAGGATAACTACAGGATATGTATGCAGCAAAAAAATGAGGATACATATAAAAAGATTATAAAGGCAACTTCTTTATTTGGCAGTGTACAGCTAATGGGGCTTTTGGTTTCAATAGTGCGCTCTAAAGTTTTAGCTCAACTAATTGGGCCTGCGGGATACGGACTTTTTTCGCTTTTAAATTCTACAGTCGAAATGGTAAGGCAGCTGTGTGGTTTCAGTATAGAAACCAGCGGAGTTAAAGCTGTTGCTGAAGCCAATACGAATGCTCCCGATGAGATACCTGAAACTACTTCGGTAGTTAGAAAAATTGCTGTATTAACAGGCTTGTTAGGTGTTGCGGTAGCTATTGTGTTTTCGGGTTTATTAAGCAGGTTTGCTTATGGAGACTATACGGGAGTTTGGGCAATAATACTGGTTTCGGTTTCCATATTGTTTAAACAGTTAACCAGTTCGCAGTCGGCTATAATTCAGGGACTTTCTAAGCTAAAGGTTTTGGCAAAAATCAATTTGTTTAGTAACCTTTTGTCACTGTTTTTTACATTACCGCTGTATTTTATATGGGGAGTAGATGCTATAGTACCTGCAATCCTTTTTACTTCCCTCATTACTTTTTTTACTTCGTTTTTTTTCTACAGGAAATTAAGTATTCCTACAGTTAAGCTCAAACCTACAGATGCAACAAAAAAAGGAAAGAGCATACTTTACTTTGGCGGACTGTTATCGTTAACAGCCTTTTTGCCTACAGTGGTTAACTATTGCCTACAGGTGCTTATAAATAAAATTGGCGGACTTAATGAGGTAGGTATATTCAATGTTACCATTATGGTGGTTAATACCTATGTAGGTGTTGTTTTTACAGCAATGTCTACCGAATATTACCCACGGCTGGCATCTATAAATAAAAACAGGGAAGAAGAGGCTAATGCTATAAATGCACAGGCTATTTTATCTATGCTTATTATGGTGCCTATAGTAGTTTTCTTTTTGGGTTTTTCTACATTAATTATCAGAGTATTTTTCTCAAGAGAGTTTTTAGCAGCAGTACCGGTGCTTTCATGGGCCATGGTAGGTATGTTTTTTAAGGCAGTTTCGTTTTCTATGGGATATGTTATTATTGCCAGAGCCGACTCTAAAGTGTTTACAAAAACGGCAGTGATATTTAATATACTTTATTTTTTAGCCTGCTTTTTAGGGTATTACTATTTTGGGCTGGAAGGTTTAGGTTTAGGTATGGCTGGCTATTTTTTATTACATTTAGTGGCCATTTACTTTTTGATAAGAATAAGGTATGGTATTAAACCAATGCCCGAATTTTATTATGTTTTTCTCGCAGGGTTATCGTTTTGCTGTATTGCCCTGGTTATATATAATTTGGTAAGCGGAAGCCTTAATATAATATTGTTTACTGTTTTGTTTATTTTATCGGTTTTATACTCTTTGTATGAAATTAATAAAAGGATAGGTTTGAAAAATGTACTGGTAAAATTTTTTAAAAGAAAAAGAGGTGACTAATTCGCGAAGCATTTATAAGAAGCTAAAATTTTACCTTAGTATTAACTGGGTTAAAACACTGCGTTTTAATTTTAAAACATTGCCTTATGCACAGGCAAGAAAGTTACCTGTATTATTTTATGGTAAAGTAAGGTTTCAGGATATTAGCGGCGAATTTATTATAGATGCTCCGGTGCATTTCGGGATGATAGGTTTCGGTCAGCGTTATGAGAAAAACACCGTTCACAAAGGTATTGCCGAAATAGCTTTAGGCGGTAAGGTCGTTTTTAAAGGTATGGCACAGTTTGGTAAAGACTATTTTGTTTGTGTAGAACGTGGTGCCAGCGTAGAATTTGGTCATATGTTTGGGCTGGGTACAGAAGGGAAAATAGTATGTACAGAGAAAATGACCTTTGGAAAATATGTGCGAATAGCATCTGAATCCAGGATTGTGGATACCGATTTTCATCAAATGGTAAATACAGTTACAAATGAGAAGTACCCGTTATCGGCTCCTGTTATACTTGGAGATTATACTTATCTAAGTAATAGGGTGTCGGTTTTAAAAGGTACAATAACTCCGCCCTATTGTACAGTATCGGCCAATAGTTTGTGTAACAAAGACTATACTGCTTTAGGCGAAAATATACTTTTAGGAGGTGTTCCGGCAAAACTTTTAAAAGAGCATATAACAAGAGACTGGAAAACCGAAGAAGCGCTTTTTGATAAGTGGATGAAGGTTTAAAACTTCCATGCCTCAATATACTTTTCGGCTATTTTAATGTAGTTGTGTTCCTGTTCTATAAAACTTCTTGCCCTTTTACTTATAGCTTTAATCTCATTTGGGTTTTCAATTAAAAACGACAGTTCGTTTGCAATAGCTTCGGCATCGGGTAATGCATTTACAGCAACTCTTTCGGTAAGATTATAATGTTGGGTAAATTCGGTTTCTGCGCCTGTAAAAACCACTTTTCCTTTAGCCATAGCCTCAAGGGCATTATATCCCTGGTCGTACCCATAAACCTGATCCAGTAAAATATGTGCCCTGTCATACAGTTTTATGTATTCTTTATAAGGGATATTCTCGGTTACAATAATCTCTATTTTATCCTTATACTTTTGCCTTACCATATTGAGTGCTTCCTCAAAAAAGCTTATTCCTTTTTTAGTGTAGCTCATTCGGTTTATCCCTAAAAAAATGATAATCTTATCGGTAATTTCAGGTTGATTGTAAGTAATTAAATCAGTATTAATAGGGTTAGGTATAAAGTGTGTAGTGTAACCCTGAGTCTTCATAGGGACTTCATAATCCAAATCAGATGTTACAAGGCAAACCGAATTATCTTTAACCCAATTAAATAGCTTGCGGTAAGTAGGGGTTAGATACTTTAGGGAATAGTTGTAATATTGAGCTGTTGCTCTTTTTTCAATGTAAGGTGTAAGTATGGAGTATTTAAGGTTTCCGTTAAGGCAATAGCCTATAATAGGGGTGTCGTCACCACAAACAAGCAAACTCATTTGCCTGTTTTGCTGTAGCAGTTTTTTGTACAGTTTTATTTGAAAACCGGGTTGGGTTTCAATGGCGTTTGAGTTTATTAGCTGTATATGGTCAAACCCTTTTAGTTTAGGGAGTAATTTTTTGAACCGATATCCTTTTTCGGCTTCTTCGAGATTGTAGCCGGTGAGTTTTTTAATAAAGTTTTTAGCCTTACGCAATAATAGGTAATCACTAAAGTATTTTGGATGGATGGAGTAGTCGGTATCATATTTTTTGAAATGATCTCCTGTGCCCACTATGGTTACCTCATGCCCTAAAGCGGTTAAGCCTTCCTTTAGGGAGTTATGAAGCCTGCTGTATTCGCCAACCAAAAGTATTTTCATTAGTGCGTAGGGAAATTTTTATATTTGTGTAAATATATAAACAATTGCAGGAAGGATTTAAAAAATCGGATATTGAAATTTTGGTTTCTACTATGAACCGAAGTTCACTTGATTTTTTAATCCCTATGTTTCCCAATCACTTTTCAGGCTATTCAATACTGGTTATTAATCAAACCACCCGCGATGCTGTAGCAGAATCAAACTATCCCAATGTCAGGGTTATTAATTCATTTGAAACAGGGCTCTCTAAAAGCAGGAATTTGGCTCTTAGCAAAGCCACAGGTAAAATATGTATTATTACCGATGATGATGTGACTTTTAAACCCGAATTTGAAGAAAAGGTACTGAAGGTATTTAACGCCGAGAGAAATGCTGCCCTTATTGCTTTTAGGGCAGAAAAACCCGATGGTTCACTATTTAAAAAATATCCTTCACAAAGAATTACTGCTCTTAGTGATTTTAATATGCTCAGTATTATGTCGGTTGAAATGGTAATCAATAAAGCTGTTTTGAGCGATGATGTTAAGTTTGATGAGCGTTTTGGCCTTGGGGCACAGTTTACAATGGGAGAGGAAGCTATATTTGCCTATACCCTTAAAGATAAAGGTTATGCAATAGCTATGGAGCCCGAGGTTATAGTGCAACACCCTGAGGTACATTCGGCACTGATACAAAGCGTTAAGAAAAAATATTATGTACAGGGAGCTTTTCTTAGCCGTATTTTTAAGAGGGCTTATTTTAAATGGTTGTTTTTAAAAGTATTTTTTGACCTGAAACAGGGAAAACTTAAATTTGGAGAAATATATACTGCACTTAAAGCAGCTTCTAAAGGAAGAAAAGATCTAATTGAAACAAAATGAACACCAACACTACCATAAAAGATATACAAATAATTTCACTTCCGCGTATTGAAGACAGGCGTGGTAACCTATCGGTTATTGAGAAAGAAGTACTTCCTTATGAAATGAAAAGGGTATACTATCTTTATGATGTGCCGGGAGGTGCCGAAAGGGGAGGACACTCACATATAGATCAGCAGGAATTCCTTATAGCCCTTAGCGGTAGTTTTGAAGTGGTTTTGAACGATGGTAAGCAGGAAACTACTGTAACCCTTAATATCCCTAACAAAGGGCTTTTAATCCCAAAAGGGATATGGCGTGAACTGAAAAACTTTTCATCGGGGGCGGTATGTCTTGTAATAGCGTCAGACGTGTACCTTGAAGAAGATTACATTCGTGATTTTGACCATTTTATTAAGAGTAAAAACTCTTAGTTGTAAATGTCAAAATGAATATTTGATTTTTTAAGTTGTTGTTTTAACTGGTAAAACATTCGTAATAAAGGAGCAGGGAGCTTTAAGAGGAAAGCTGTTTTGCCCGATATGTTTTTTAGACTGTTTATGGATTTGTAATAATAACGGAATGTTTTATCATCGCCCGCAAGTTTATGTTTCAGGGCATAGGAAGCTCGGTATAAATCAAGAAACTTTTGCAGTGAAACATTATTTTTTTCCTCTTCCTTAAACTTATCCAGCTTGGCAAATACCCGTTTTAATGTTTGCGCATGTGAGACCCTATTTCCGCCTTCAAGCCTGTAGGTGGCAGTAATGGTATCATTATAGGCAACGGTATATTTTAAAGCTATGCGTGTCCACATGTCAGTATCTTCACCAGCACCCAGCGTAATGTTAGTATCAAAATTACCTACAGTTTTAAAAACCTCCTTTTTAACAGCAACGGCAGTAGTCCATATTAAACGGTACTTGAGGCTTGATTTAAAAAAATCGTTTACGATTCCTGTATATCCTGTATAAATATCATTAAATATAGTGTTTTCTATATATCCCCCAGGATGTAAAAACTCATAGTTTGTAGTAACTGCGCCTGCTTCAGGAAAAGATTTGCAAAGTCCATGCAGTACTTCAAGGTGGTTAGGATACCAGTAATCATCGGCATCTAAAAAAGCAATATAAGTTCCTTTAGCCTTTTCAATTCCTAAGTTTCGGGCTTGAGAAACACCACTGTTTTCAGTTTTGATATAAACTATCCTTTCATCTGTAAGTGAAAGTACGTGTTTTTCACTATCATCTGTAGAGCCATCGTTAATAACAATAAGCTCAAAATCCCTGAAACTTTGTTCAAGGGCACTAAGCAAAGTTGCTTTTATGTCATTTTGCTTATTGTATAATGGTACTACTACTGAGAAAAAAGGCATAGATTAATCTTTTAAGGAACAAATATAACCAAGCCTGTATAAGTCAAGACAAAAAAGGTTAGGGTTGCTGTTTAATATTTTTCTTTTAAGTAAGGGTTCTGTTATTTTAAACCCTAATGAAACCAGACCTTTTAATCTGTACTTTTTTAGTTTTTTATAATGCTTTAGAAGTGAGTTTATGTTTTCAATACCTTCTTTACAAGCTAAAATATCTTTTCTGGATTTTACTGCATCAAGAGATTTTTTAAAGAATACTTCGTTATTCTCCAATCCAATATGATAAACAGGATTGTCTATATGCAGTATGGCTACCTGCTTTTTATAGAGGTTGTAGGCAAAGTAAATATCCAGTCCGTATAGGTTAGCTTCTTTAGAAAAGTTGTTTTCCAAAAAAACATGTTTGTCAATCAGCAGGTTTGCAGAAAGTATATTTCCGTATGGGTTAAGGCTTCTTATTTGTGATGGTTTTGATTCCCTTTCAATTCCGTATTTCAGCCTTAAAGTAGTATTTGGGTCTTTTGGATGTGTTTTATAAGCTATTCCGCCCAGTATTAACGGAGCTTTATTTATAACTTTAATGTAATTGGTTATAAAATCATCAGAAACAGGAAGCGTATCTGCGTCTAAAAATAAAAGTGATTGGTAACGGGCCACTTCCGCAAGTTTTTTTCGGGTTTGCGTACGCCCTAAGTTAACTTCGTTTTCAATGAATCTGTAATTTAGCAGTTTGGCCTGGGCTTTGTTTTTTTCCAAAAAAGATGTTTCAGATTTGTCGTCTATCACAATTATTTCAAAAGGTATATTTAATGAAACAGCCTCAGCATGTATCTTTTGAAGAAGCTGGCTAATATCATAGTTATATACAGGAATTAATATAGATAGCATAAACAGAGTTTTAGCAAAAATAACAAGATTATGTTAGTCTAAGCTTTTTTCCAAAAGTAAGCAGTATAGTTACCATCATTAAAAACTCGAAGGGATAGCTAAACCTTGAGTTAGTACCATAGGTTGCCATAGCCTGTAGGAGCGAGGCAGCAAAAATAACAGTTGTGATTATAAACACTGCATTTATCTCTTTTTTACGCAGAAACCGAATTAAGTGATAGGGTATAAGTAATACAAAGAGTACTTTAATTAAATACAGTATAAAACTTTGTATGTACCAAATTACAACCAGCCCCTGATTGGCGTGTGGTACTTTAAATTTTTTATAGTTCCAGTAAATGGCAGTATCCCAAAAGTCTCTCCATGATACAAACACCTGCTTGGTATAATCTAAAGGGTTTTCCTTTATGGTAGCCTTACTGTATTCGCTAAGTTTAGCAGAAAAGTCAGGTAGGGAAGACAGTTTTGTTATATGCATAAGTTCGGGTCTTGCGTACCAAATGGTCATGGCAACATCTTTATCTGCAGCAATAATTCTTTCTCTGTAATCTGCATACGCGTCTCCTATCTCTTTATATTCTTCAGGGCACTTTTCGGCAAAATGTACACAGTTTTGGGCTATGTTTATTCCCCAAAAAGTAGTAGAGACAAAATAGCCTGTGTTCATTTTATTTACATAAGACCATCCTAAAAAGGATACAAGGGGTAATATAAGTAGTGTTATACGAATATTTATGATGTTTGAAAACCTGAAATTTTTTAGTGTGTAAAAACCGTAAATTAAAAAAGGAAGGAAAATATAAAAAGGCTTTACAAGTACAAGAAAACCCATTAGCAGGCTTAGTACTATACTATTTTTAAGTTTCTGTTCTGTGTTTAGTCCTTTTATGGTAAAGTAGAATACTAAGGTTACAAAAAATAAAGTAACACTTTCTGTAAGTATATTTGTTTCGTAAAAAATTACATGAAGCAAACAGTTAAAAATTATCGTTAGTATAAACGATGTTTTGGTATTGAAATTAAGTAGTCGTAACGTTTTGTATTGATAAACAGCATTTACAGCTCCTATTATAAACTGTAAGGCCACAGTGACAGCTAATGAGTTTCCGGCCAAGGCCAGCAGTATAGGGTATCCGGGGCTGCGTGTTCCATCATAATCTTTCAGGTTAAAGCTGGCAATACGTTCCGCAAGCTCTATATATCCTGACGAATCAGGGAAAATAGTTATGTTTTGATAGAGCAGTACAATAATTAGCCTGCTTATAATGCAAAACGCAATAATAGCAGTAATGGGCTTTTTAGTAATAAAGTTTATTGTTTTACCTGCCATAAGCAAAGTATATTTTTACCAGCTGATAAGGGAAGCCTAACAGGTCCTTAAATGTTATTTTACTGTCTCCTTTTTCAATCCAAACGCTAAGTCCGTATTCAAATATTTTATGAAGATAAAGCTTTTCAATCGCTTTATATCGTAAAAGTAACTCCAAATCAAAAACCCACTTGGTTATAAAAGGTTTTTCAAATAGTGTTATTGCCAGTTTATAGTCTATAATTTTTGCGCCACACTGCGTATCGTAAACGGGTGCTTTAAGTATTAGCTTACTGGCAATGGTTGCAAATATCCTACCGGAATAATGCCTGTAGGAGTAGCGTGTTATATCGCTCCCAAGTTTTTTTATCCTGCTACCCATTACAAAGTTGTAATTAGAGTTTTTATGTGCAAAATCCCATATCCTGAAAAGCTCATCAAAAGGGGTGGCTAAGTCGGCATCAAGATACCCTATGTGTGTATAGCTTTTGTTTTTACTATGTAGTACAGCCTGTCTTATAGCTTCTGCTTTTCCTTTGTTTACCTTTAGGTCAAGAGCAGTTGCGTTAGGGTGCTTATCACTTAGGTCTTTAATGACCGAAGCAGTGTTGTCGCTGCTACCGTCATTAACCAGCAGGAAGTCACAATCGGTATATTGTTGAAATGCGTGATTGTAAGTAGCTAAGTCAATTCTGGATGCTTCATTATAAAACGGAATAATAAGCAATAGTTTTTTGCTCATAATTATACTGTTCGCTGTACCACTTCAAACAGAGTGCCGCTGTCACATTTAAGCGTTTTAGAAGGGAACTTCATTAAAAGGGCATAATCATGTGTTGCCATGATAATGGTTTTACCGTTTTGATTAATTTCCTTAAGCAGTTGCATTACTTCTACGCTGGTTTGCGGGTCAAGGTTTCCGGTAGGCTCATCGGCAATAATAACCTCGGGGTCATTAAGCAGTGCACGTGCTACGGCAACCCTTTGCTGTTCACCGCCCGATATTTGGTGAGGCATTTTATATACGGCATTTTTCATTCCTACCTTATCCAGTACCTCGTTTATCTTAACGTCCATCTCTCTTTTTTCACTCCAGCCTGTAGCTTTAAGTACAAACAAAAGATTGTCATATACATTTCTGTCGGGAAGGAGTTTAAAGTCCTGAAAAACAATTCCTATTTTTCTTCTCAGGTAAGGGATGTTTCTTTCTTTTAGAGTAGTAAGATCATAGTCTACAAAAGTACCCTGTCCCTGTTTTAGCTTTAGGTCTCCATAAAGGGTTTTCATAAAACTACTTTTACCAGACCCGGTTTTACCAATAATATAAATAAACTCTCCGGGGAAAACCTCAAGGTTTATATCAGTTATTACGGCATTGTTATCCTGGTATACGGTTACGTTTTTTAACGATAATACGGGTTGGGACATAGTCTTAGTAAGTTTATTTTGTAAAAGTAATAAAGTAAACGGTTTTATTCAAAAAATTATTCTTTAAGGCAGTTGTAATTTAACCTTTTTTATGCTTTTGGGGTTTTTATTAAACTAATACTAAATCTGTATTAAAAACCGTTTAATAGAATAAGAATTGATATATTTGGCTACCCATAAAATAAAAAACCAATATGCGCAGACTAAACAGGTTACTATTATTTTCAGTACCGTTATGTGCCCTTAGCCTATCGGCACAACAATCTAAAATCTATACACACGACCTAAAAGACTTTGATAAGGCAGTGACACTTTATGGTGAAAAACAATACCAGGCTGCACAAATTCTTTTTGAGAAAACCAAAACCGAAAACAAGGAAATGGAAGTGCAGGCCGACTGTGCTTACTATATAGCAAACTGTGCCATAAGACTGGAGCAAATGAATGCCGATATGCTTATGGAAAACTTTGTGGAAGACTACCCAACCAGCACTAAGCAAAATCAGGCTTATGTTGAGGTGGCGGGCTACTACTTTAATCAGGGTAAATACCCGCAGGCCTTAAAATGGTATGATAAGGTAGACGAAGCCTCTATGTCAAATGCTGACAGGGAAAGATATAACTTCCAAAAGGGGTACAGTTATTTTAATGCAGGCGATAAAAAGCAGGCAGAAAAATACCTGAATAAAGTAATCAATTCTAAGGAGTTTGGTTCTCAGGCAAAATACTATTTAGGTTACCTTGCTTACGAAAGTGATAATTATAAGGATGCTAATGAGTATTTTGACCAGGTAGAGGATAAGGAAGAGTACAAAGAAAAAATGTCCTACTTCCAGGCCGATATGAACTTTAAGCTGGGTAATTTCCAAAAAGCAATTGATTTGGGCGAGCCACAACTGGCCAAGTCTAACGCTATGGAAAAATCAGAGCTTAATAAAATAATAGGTGAGAGTTACTTTAACCTTAAACAGTATGATAAGGCTATTCCTTATTTAAATGATTATAAGGGTAAGCGCGGTAAATGGAATAATACCGACTATTATCAGTTAGGGTATGCTTACTATAAGCAGGGCGATTATGAAAACGCCATTGCTCAGTTCAATAAAATTATTGAAGGTAACGACTTTGTGGCACAAAATGCCTACTACCATTTAGGGGAGAGTTACCTTAAAACCGATAAGAAACAACAGGCGCTTAATGCATTTAAAAATGCATCGGAAATGGATTATGATCTAAAAATTCAGGAAGATGCTTATCTAAACTATGCAAAGCTGAGTTATGAGATAGGTAACCCATATCAAAGTGTACCGGAGGTGCTTAAAGGATTTATGGATAAATACCCGCAAACTCCGTTTAAGCAGGAAGTTCAGGGATTACTTATTGACTCTTATATTACCTCTAAAAACTATAAGGAAGCGCTAAACCTGCTGGATAAAAATAAATCTCCTGAAAACAGACTGGCATACCAAAAAGTGGCTTTTTACAGAGGACTTGAATTATATACTGACGGTAGCTACCACGATGCACTCGACCTGTTTAAAAAATCGATTGCCGAACAGCGTGACCCAAGGTTTACTGCAAGGGCAACGTTTTGGAAAGCAGAAACCGAATATGTGCTCGGACTATTTAACGAATCGCTTTTAAGCTTTAAGCAGTTTACAGGTTTTGATGAGGCAAAATCGACTCCGGAGTATAAAAACATAAACTACAACTTGGGTTATACATACTTTAAGCTGAAAGAATATGAGAAGGCTGCCGAGTTTTTCCAAAAATATGTAGAAACTGCCAAAGAGGATAGAGTAAGGCTTAACGATGCTTACCTGCGCTTAGGGGATAGTTATTTTGTTTCTACAAAATACTGGCCGGCTATGGAAGCCTATAATAAGGCTATTGATATGAAAGGTATTGATGCCGATTATGCTTTCTTCCAAAAAGGAATAAGTTATGGTTTTGTGGGCAGGAACGAAAGGAAGATTGAAGATCTAACCAAATTCGTACAATCGTACCCTAAATCAAAATATGCCGATGATGCCCTGTATGAATTAGGTAATACTTATGTGGCAGAAAATAACACTACTAAAGCACTGCAAACCTATGACAGGCTTATAAGTGAGTATAAGGGGAGTTCATATGTGTCTAAAGCTATGATGCGTCAGGCACTTATTTACTATAATGCGAAAAACGATAAGCAGGCGCTTGATAAGTTTAAGAAAGTGGTTGCTGATTTCCCTAATACACCAGAGGCTATGGAGGCTGTTAGTACAGCACGCCTTATTTATGTGGATAGTGGAAGAACAGAAGAATATGCAACATGGGTTAAGACACTGGATTTTGTTGATGTAAGTGATGCCGATTTAGATAACACTGCTTTTGAGGCTGCCGAAAAACAATACCTGCAAAACAATACTAAAGGCGCTATATCGGCACTAACAAGTTATTTAGCGCAGTTCCCTAACGGTATATCGGCACTTAAGGCTAATTTCTATCTGGCTCAGTCGTACTTTACCGAGAAGCTCGAAAACAATGCCGTGCCACATTATGAGTATGTTATTGGTAAGTCAAGAAATGAGTTTACCGAATCATCTCTGGCAAGGCTTGCAGAAATACACTTAAAGAATAAAAATTATGATAAAGCACTTCCGGTACTGAAAAGGCTGGAGGCAGAGGCCGACTTCCCGCAAAACGTAACGTTTGCACAGTCTAATCTTATGAAGTGTTACTACGATCAAAAAGATTATGCTAATGCAGTGGTGTATGCTGAGAAGGTTATGGCTAACACCAAAACGGAAGACAGGGTTAAGAGTGATGCACAGATTATTATTGCGCGTTCGGCTATTAAAACTAACGATGAAGCAAAAGCAAAAACAGCTTATGCTAAACTGCTAACTATTGCAAAAGGTGAGCTTGCAGCAGAGGCGTTGTATTATGATGCTTACTTTAAGAATAAAGAAGGTAAATATGAGGCTTCAAATGCTGCGGTACAAAAGCTTTCTAAAGACTATTCGGGTTATAAATATTTTGGAGCCAAAGCTCTTGTGGTAATGGCTAAAAACTTCTATGGGTTAAAAGACAGTTTCCAGGCAACATATATACTGGAGAGTGTAGCCAAGAATTTTACCGACTATCCTGATGTGGTAGAGGAAGCTCAGGCAGAGCTTAAAAAGATTAAGGATGAAGAAGCAAAAACCAATTCATCTATCCAAAATTAAGTATAACCCAAGCCTCTTAAAATTTAGTTATGACAATCAAATTTCAATATAAAATAGCTTTTGTTTTAGCCCTGGCAGGATTTCAGGCTGCCACGGCCCAAAAGAAGGACGAGAATATAGGTACCGAAGTGGTAAACGTAGTAAAACCATATACCCCTACTATTTCAGATGCTTTTAAAGTAAAGGAAACTCCGGTTATGGAGGACGATGATAATGCCCAGAAAAAGGAAATCGAATATAACATATTTTCTTTTCCGGTAGCCTCTACATTTACACCTGCAAAGGGTAAGGCCGCAGGGGTTAAAAGAGCGAAAAAAGAATCGCTTTATAATAATTATGCTACTCTTGGTGCAGGGAACTACGGTACTATTAACGCCGAGCTTTTTGTAACCGAAAACCTTAACCGTAACGAGTATGTGGGCGGTATGCTGCGCCACCTTTCCTCTCAGGGAGGTATAAAGGATGTGGTGCTTGATGATAAGTACTACGACACATCACTGGATCTTACCTATGGTAACAGACAAAAAGCTTACAGCTGGAATGCTGATTTGGGGTATCATAATCAGGTGTATAACTGGTATGGACTGCCGTTGGAATACCAGGTGTTTACGGATGAGTATATAGCGACTATAGATCCGCAGCAAACTTACCATACGTTTTATGTTGGCGGTAAAGTAGCAGCCGAAGACAGTTTCTTCAGAGATGCTACAGTTCAGTACAAACGTTTTTGGGATGCGTTCAATTCGGCAGAGAACCGATTTTACGTAAAACCTTCGTTGGATATTGATGTGCTTGACGAAAAGATAAAAGTAGATTTCATTGCCGATTATGTGGGCGGTAATTTTGAAGAGAACGGCCTGTATTCGGCTATAGATTATAATTACTTCAACGTAGGTATTCAGCCAAGCGTGTTGTTCCAAAGGGATGACCTTTCGGTGCAGCTTGGAGCCGGACTGTTTTATAGTATGGGTAAGCTAATGGGAGAAAGTGATAATAAGTTTTATGTATATCCGCAGGTTAAGGCTTCTTACAAAGTAGTGGGCGATTTAATGATTGCCTATGCCGGTGCCGAAGGTACATTAAAGCAAAACTCATATGCTGATTTTGTAGAACAAAATCACTTTATGATGCCAAACCTTATCGTTGCACCAACAGATCAGCAGTATGACATATATGTTGGTTTAAAAGGTAAGCTGGCAAGCAATGTGGCTTATAACATTCGCGGGTCATATAAAAATGAAGACAACAGGGCTTTCTTTGCAAACTATAATCCTGCTCTTGTACCACAACCACAACCTGATGTTGAGGTTCCTGCTTATGCAAACGGTAACTCTTTTGGGTTGGTTTATGATAAAATGCAAACCGTTAGTTTCTTTGGAGAACTTAAAGCCGATTTCTCTAAAAGTGTAAGCTTTGGTGTAAACGGTACTTTTAGCAGCTACTCTATGGAAAACCTTCAGGAAGCATGGAACCTTCCGGTAATACAAATAGGCGCCGACCTTGATGTGGATATTACTGAAAAATGGTACGCCGGTGCTAATGTTTTCTTTGTAGGTGAAAGAAAAGATTTTGTAGCGGTAAACAATCCTGATTTTGCAGATCCTTTAGTTACAGAAACTGTAGTTACATTAGATAGTTATTTTGATGCTAATGCTCATGTAGGGTATAAGTACAATGAAAGGTTAACAGGTTTCCTGAAACTAAATAACATTGCAAGTCAAAATTACCAGCGTTGGGTAAACTATCCTGTACAGGGCTTCCAGTTCCTTGTAGGGGCTTCTTACAAGTTTAATTTCTAGATTTATTTAAATAATAGTATATGTAAAGCTATGCAGGTTTAAAATCCTGTGTAGCTTTGTCTTTTTATATAAGATTTTATGCAGTCATTAAAAATTAAAGTGCTTGCTTATTACAGGCAGCAGGTTCAGGATAAGGAAGATGCTTTTAGGGATATGATAGATGCTCTTACAGAAGGAGCTGCTAACGATGCTAAAGGTTCGGCTGGCGATAAGCATGAAACAGCTCTTTCCATGATGCATCTGGAGCAGGAAAAACTAAATCACAAGCTAAAGGAAATACTGGAACAAAAATCAGTATTGGATAAAATTGAGGCCGATACGGTTTCCTCAAAAATTATATTAGGTAGTTTGGTAAAAGCAAATAATATGTATTTGTTTTTAAGTACGGCACTGCCTAAAATTATAGTTGAAGGGACTACCGTTTTTGCCCTTTCGCCACAGTCTCCATTGGGTAGCAAGTTACTGGGTAGCGAAAAAGGGGATGAGGTTGAAGTTAATAATACAAAATATATTATTGAAGAATTTTGTTAGACTTTTTTACAGAAATAATAGTAAAGCCACCTCTATAGGTGGCTTTTTTAATTTGTAAGTAAAAAGGGTGTGTTTTTTCGGTTTTACTTTTAAAGTGTTTTTAATTCTTTATTTTTTATTTTAAAGTGTAATCTTTATTAGTTGATATGTTTTTAAAATGAAAGTTAAAATTAAAATTTGTCTTATAAAAAATAACCAAAAGGGTTAAAATGAGATAAAATTTAAATACTATGTGCGGAATTTTAGCAATCATCGGAAGAGGGAAAGATGAAGCCCTTGTTAGGCAGCTGTCAAAAAGGATGTCCCATAGAGGACCTGACGAAAGTGACTTGCTTGTAACTGAGAAAGGGCATATTTTAAGTCATGAACGTTTATCAATAATTGATTTAAAAACAGGTAAACAACCAATACAGGGTACTGATAATGCCTGGATGGTGCATAATGGCGAAATATACAATCATCAGGAACTTAGGGATACGGTGCTAAAAAACCATACTTTTAGAACGCATTCTGATTCAGAGGTTATTGTGCACCTGTATGAAGAGTTTGGTAATGAATTTTGCCATTTACTGGATGGTATGTTTGCCTTTGTGGTTATAAAAGGAGACGACTTTATTGCAGGGCGTGATCCGCTTGGGGTAAAACCATTGTATTACGGACTGGATGAAAGGGGACGAATATACTTTGCTTCCGAAATGAAAGCACTGGCCGATCAGTGTAAAACATTCTCTACATTTCCACCGGGGCATTACTATACTTCCGAAACGGGATTTGTAAAGTACTACAAACCACAATGGGAAAATGCTGCAACAGCAGTGGAAGAAGCCGATTTTGAAGCCTTAAGACAGTGGCTTACCCATGCGGTTGATAAAAGGCTTATGAGTGATGTACCGGTAGGAGTGTTACTAAGTGGCGGGCTGGATTCTTCCTTAATATCATCTATAGCATCAAGGCTCGCAAAACAAAAAGGGCAGGAACTGCACTCGTTTTCCATAGGGCTTGATGCGGCAGCACCCGATGTGGTAGCTGCCCGTAAGGTAGCTCAGTTTTTAGGTACAAACCATCATGAAATATATTTTACGGTAGAGCAGGGAATAGCCGTACTGGATAAACTGATATGGCATCTCGAAACCTATGATGTGACTTCGGTAAGGGCAAGTACGCCTATGTACTTTCTGTCGGAAGCTATTACGGAAAAAGGCATAAAAGTGGTGCTTTCGGGCGAAGGGGCCGATGAGGTTTTCGGTGGTTATCTGTATTTCCGAAATGCGCCAACTGAAAAAGATTTCCAAAAAGAGCTTATAGATAGGGTGCAAAAGTTGTTTACGGCTGATTTGCTGAGGGCAGATAAGTCGACAATGGCTCATGGTCTTGAAGCGAGAGTTCCGTTCTTAGATAAGCAGTTTTTAGAGGTTGCCATGAAAATTAAACCACAGGAAAAACAGCCTAAAACACACAGTGGGGTTGAGAAATATATTTTAAGAAAAGCGTTTGATACCCCACAACAGCCCTACCTGCCGGATGAGGTGTTGTGGAGGCAGAAAGAGCAGTTTTCAGATGGGGTAGGCTACAGTTGGATAGATACGCTTATTGGGTATTGTGCTTCGCAGGTTAGCGATACAGATATGGAAAAGGCTGAAGAGCGTTTCCCGTATAATACCCCGGCAACAAAAGAAGCTTATTATTACAGGTCGGTTTTTCATAAGCACTTCCCGCAAAGGAGTGCGGCGCAAACCGTAAGGAAATGGATACCAAAATGGCAGGAAAATACCGATCCCAGCGGTAGGGCTAATGCGGCTCACGTAATGGCCGATACGGCTATTTCACAAGCTAGGATTGAGGTGTAATAACGTTGTGTTTTTTTGGAATTTTTAGTTTGTTTGTTTATTAAGAACACCATGAAGCAATGCATGGTGTTTTTTATATTTAAGGGGGTTGCTTTTTAGCTTGTTAAATGGTTATTTTATGAGTTTAGACAGTAGATTGCTGTTTATTTATATTAAAAATCAAAATTTAATAAATTGTTAATAACTTAGTTGCTAAAAGCAGGGTTTTGGTAGTAATATAGGTCTTGTTTTCATATATTTGTTCGTTAACTTAAAAATTCATTAAGAATACAGATTATATGAGTGAAGAGGTAAAGCAAAACAATTATTCGGCAGACAGTATTCAGGCCCTGGAGGGAATGGAACACGTAAGGATGCGTCCTTCCATGTACATTGGAGATGTGGGTACAAGAGGTCTTCATCACCTTGTTTATGAGGTAGTTGATAACTCGATAGATGAGGCACTGGCCGGGCATTGTGATACTATCTATGTTACTATTAATGAAGATGATTCGATCACTGTAGAAGACAACGGTCGTGGTATACCGGTAGACATGCACAAGAAAGAAGGTGTGTCTGCGCTTGAGGTAGTTATGACAAAAATTGGTGCCGGTGGTAAGTTTGATAAAGATTCTTACAAGGTTTCCGGTGGTTTGCACGGTGTGGGTGTGTCGTGTGTTAACGCACTATCCGATCATTTAAAGGCTACAGTATTCCGCGAAGGTAAAATATACGAACAGGAGTATGAAAGGGGTAAAGCTGTTTACCCTGTAAAACAGGTTGGTGAAACCGATAAAAGGGGTACTACGGTAACCTTTAAGCCGGATGCAACTATTTTTACCCAGACTACTGAGTACTCTTATGATACGCTTGCTGCACGTATGCGTGAGCTTTCTTTCCTTAATAAAGGTATTAGTATCACAATGACTGATATGAGGGAGAAAGATGATAAAGGCGAGTATATAAGCGAAACATTCCATTCTGAAGAAGGTTTAAAGGAGTTTGTTAAATTCCTTGACGGTAACCGTGAGCCTATTATTGCAGATGTAATCAGTATGGAGACAGATAAGGGTGAGGTTCCTGTAGAGGTGGCATTGGTTTACAATACCAGCTATACAGAGAATATTTTCTCTTATGTAAATAACATTAATACACACGAGGGTGGTACTCACTTATCGGGATTCCGTAGGGGATTAACTAATACCTTAAAGAAATATGCCGACTCATCGGGGCTTCTTGACAAGCTTAAGTTTGAGATTTCGGGTGATGACTTCCGTGAAGGTTTAACTGCAATCATCTCGGTTAAGGTGGCGGAACCTCAGTTTGAGGGGCAAACCAAAACCAAGCTTGGTAACCGTGAGGTAGTGGCGCCTGTAAGCCAGGCGGTAAGCGAAATGCTTGAGAACTATCTTGAGGAAAATCCTAACGATGCTAAAACTATTGTGCAAAAGGTTATTTTAGCGGCTCAGGCACGTCACGCTGCTAAAAAAGCCCGTGAAATGGTACAGCGTAAAACCGTTATGGGTGGCGGTGGTTTACCGGGTAAACTTTCTGACTGTTCTGAGCAGGATCCTGCAAAATGCGAAATATTCCTTGTTGAGGGTGACTCGGCAGGTGGTACTGCAAAACAGGGTCGTGACCGTAACTTCCAGGCTATTCTTCCGTTAAGGGGTAAAATTCTTAACGTAGAGAAAGCAATGCACCACAAAGTGTTTGAAAACGATGAGATTAAAAACATGTTTACAGCACTTGGTGTAACTGTTGGTACGGCAGAAGACAGTAAAGCTCTTAACTTAGAGAAACTTCGTTATCATAAAGTAGTGATTATGTGTGATGCCGATGTTGATGGTAGCCACATTTCTACACTTATCCTTACGTTCTTCTTCAGGTTTATGAAAGAGCTAATCGAGAACGGACACGTTTATATTGCTACTCCACCATTATATCTTGTTAAGAAAGGTACTAAAAAAGAGTATGCATGGAACGATGCTCAGCGTGATATGATTAATGAGAGAATGGGTGGTGGAGCAACGATTCAGCGCTATAAAGGTCTTGGAGAGATGAATGCAGAGCAGCTTTGGGATACTACCATGGATCCGGAGTACAGAACGCTTCGTCAGGTAGGTATTGATAGCCTTACAGAGGCTGACAGAATCTTCTCTATGCTAATGGGGGATGAAGTACCGCCACGTAGAGAGTTTATTGAGAAAAATGCAGCATATGCAAAAATTGATGCATAGGCTTTATTGATAAAATATTTATTAAAAAACGGGGTGTCATGTTAATGGCACCCCGTTTTGTATTTAAAAAATAATAAAGGGTAAATATTAATGTAATATTGATAATTTGACGTGTTTTAAATGGTTGGTTTTGTTATATTTGTTAGGAACAATAACTTTTTTTGATAACCAATCTAAAAATATAATACTATGAAAGTAACAATTGTAGGTGCCGGTAATGTAGGTGCTACATGTGCTGATGTGATTTCTTACAGAGGTATAGCCAGTGAAGTGGTTTTATTAGATATTAAAGAAGGCTTTGCCGAGGGTAAGGCTATGGATATAATGCAGTGTGCCACTACTACCGGATTTAATACAAAAGTTTCAGGAAGTACAAACGACTATTCTAAAACAGCAAACAGTAATGTGGTGGTAATAACATCGGGGGTTCCAAGAAAACCGGGTATGACCAGGGAGGAGCTTATAGGTATTAATGCCGGTATTGTGAAAACTGTGGCAGATAACGTTCTTAAATATTCACCCGATGCAATTATAGTTGTGGTGTCTAATCCAATGGATACTATGGCTTATTTAACGCTTAAAGCAACCGGATTACCTAAAAACAGAATTATAGGTATGGGAGGTGCGCTTGATAGTTCACGCTTTAAATATTACCTTTCTAAGGCTTTAGATAAGCCATCAAACGATGTTCAGGGTATGGTTATAGGTGGGCATGGCGATACTACCATGATTCCGCTTACAAGAATCGCTTCTTACAACGGTAGCCCTGTGTCTGATTTCCTATCTCAGGAAGTGATGGATAAGGTAGCTGCCGATACTATGGTAGGAGGGGCTACGCTAACCGGTTTACTGGGTACATCGGCTTGGTATGCGCCGGGAGCATCTGTTGCTTACCTGGTAGACAGTATACTTAACGATCAAAGGAAAATGATACCGTGTTCGGTTTACCTTGAGGGCGAATATGGTCAAAGTGATATTTGTATAGGTGTGCCATGTATAATTGGTAAAAACGGAGTAGAGGAAATTGTTAATATAAATCTGGACGAGAAAGAGAAAGCTTTATTCGCTAAAAGCGCCGACGCTGTTAGGAATATGAATGAAGCGTTGAAATCAGTATTAGCTTAACATTTTCTTAATATATAGCAAAAGACTGCTTTAAGCGGTCTTTTTTTTATGATATATTTAGAAAATAAATTGGTTAATCTTATGGAGAATTATATATTTGCTCGTTTTTAAAAAATGGAATAATTAATTTTTAGTACTAATGCAGAATAAGGGACTCATTAAATTTTTCGCAATTATTTTTGCGATAGTAAGTATTTATCAGCTTTCGTTCACATTTGTTTCTAATGGTATTCAGGAAGATGCCAAGGCAGCTTCCGGAGGTGACTCTCAAAAGGAGCTTGCTTACCTTGATTCAATTGGGAAACAGGAGGTTTTTCTTGGTTATACTTACAATCAGGTAAGAGACAAACAAATTAACAAAGGTCTTGACCTTGAAGGTGGTATTAACGTTATCCTACAGATATCTGTAAAAGATATCCTTAAAGGATTGGCTAACAATACTACTAATCCTGTTTTCAACAAAGCTTTAGATGTAGCTACAAAGGAACAGCAGGGTAATCAGGACTATCTGGACGCATTTTTCGTAGCTTTCGCTAATGAATCAAAAGGTACAGTTAAGTTGTCTTCAACAGAAATTTTTGCTAACAGAGATCTATCTGACGATGTTCAGACACAAATGTCTGACGAGGAAGTTAAAGTTGTTATCAAAAGAAAAGTTAATGAGGCTATTGATAGTGCATTTGGAGTACTTACAAAACGTATAGATAAATTTGGTGTTGTACAGCCAAACCTTCAAAAACTTGGTGAATCAGGGAGAATACTTGTAGAGCTTCCGGGTGCTAAGGATATAGACAGGGTTAAAAAACTTTTACAGAGTACAGCTCAGCTAGAGTTTTGGCAAACTTACAAAGTAGACCAGATGGTAGGTGTATTAACAGCTGCCAATGAGGCTATGAAAGCAGATAAGGCAGAGGTTAAAACTACTGAAGAGCCTGAAACTTCTGCAATCGATTCTTTACTTGTAAACAAAGCAGAAGATTCTGCAGCTGCTGCTAAAGGTAATAATCCATTATTTGAAATATTGAGCCCGGGCCCAATGGGTAGCCCTATAATTGGTATGGCAGCTACAAAAGATACTGCTAAAATCAATTCATATTTCAAAAAGCCTGAAGTTCGTTCAGCTTTATCAGGAGAGCTTCGTTATACTCGTTTCGCATGGGGTAAAGAAGATAAAAAGAATCCGGGTGTAGTTGAGCTTTACGCTTTGAGAGGTAACAGGGAAAACGTTCCGCCGTTAAGCGGTAGTGTTATCACAGGAGCTAACGACTCATTTGACCAGTTAGGTAAGCCATGTGTTGAAATGCAAATGGATGCTAAAGGTTCAAGAGAGTGGGAAGAGCTAACAGGTCAGGCTTATCAGGAGCAAGGTAACATTGCTATCGTACTTGATAACATTGTATACTCTGCACCGGGTGTATCTTCAGGTCCTATTTCAGGTGGACGCTCTCAAATTTCAGGTTCATTTGATGTAACTGAAACAAAAGACTTAGCAAACGTATTAAGAGCAGGTAAACTTCCTGCATCTGCAGATATAGTACAATCAGAGGTTGTTGGTCCGTCATTGGGTCAGGAAGCTATTGATAACGGTATTACTTCATCTTTAGTAGGTTTATTATTAATCTCCTTCTGGATGATATTCTACTACGGTAAGGCAGGTTGGTATGCAAACATTGCACTGGCTGTTAACTTACTGTTCATTTTCGGTATCCTTGCAAGTTTAGGTGCTGTGCTTACATTACCTGGTATTGCCGGTATCGTATTAACAATGGGTACTGCGGTAGATGCTAACATTATTATTTACGAAAGGGCAAAAGAAGAAATGCGACTGGGTAAAACGCTTGAAGAGTCTATCAGGGCTTCATTTAGCTGGAAAGGTGCAATGTCTTCAATTACCGATGCTAACGTAACTACATTCCTTACAGGTTTAGTGCTTTTAATATTTGGTACAGGCCCTGTTAAAGGTTTTGCTACTACATTACTTATAGGTATATGTACTTCTCTTTTCACAGCTATCTTTATTACAAGAATCTTACTTGACTGGGCAGCTAGCAGAGGTGGTAACTTAACTTTTAATACAAGTATTACTAAAAACTGGTTTACCAAATTCAACTTTGATTTCCTTTCTAAAAAGAAAGCTGCATACTTCATTTCCGGATTACTTATTCTTGGTAGTTTTGTTTCATTCTTCACAAACGGTTTAGATCAGGGTATCGACTTTGTGGGTGGACGTACTTTCCAGGTAAGGTTTGAAAACAAAGTATCTGTAGAAGAAGTTAAGAGTGTACTAAGCGATGCTTTTGGTAGTGCTGTAGATGCTAAGGTATTTGGTAGCGACGATCAGTTAAGAATTACTACTAAATATAAAGTAGATGCTCACGGTGTTGAAGTTGACAAAGAAGTTAACGAGATACTATACAATAACCTTAAGAAGTTCTATTCTAAAGATATTTCTTATGATGATTTTGTAAATACTTACGATGGTAAAACTGTAGGTATCATGCAGGCTTCTAAAGTAGGTCCTACAATTGCAAAAGATATTAAAACAAACTCTTACTGGGCTGTACTTGGTTCATTATCTATAGTATTTATTTACTTAATGCTAAGTTTCAGAAGATGGCAGTTTAGTTTAGGTGCGGTAGTTGCAGTTGCTCACGACGTTATTATCGTGTTAGGTATTTACTCTGCATGTTATAAATTTATGCCTTTCCAAATGGAAATGAACCAGCACTTTATAGCGGCTATCCTTACTGTAATTGGTTACTCTCTTAACGATACGGTAATTGTATTTGACAGGGTAAGGGAATTCCTTGGCGGATCAGTTAAAGGAGACTTTAACAGTATCGTTAACCAGTCAATCAACACTACATTATCAAGAACAATCAATACATCATTAACTGTAATGCTTGTATTATTAATCATGTTCATATTTGGTGGTGAGTCTATCCAAGGATTTGTATTTGCAATGCTTGTAGGTATCATAGTAGGTACTTACTCGTCACTATTCATTGCAACTCCAATACTTGTAGATACAGTATCTGCAAAAGAGAAAAAAGCTGTAGAAGCAGCTCACAACGCAGCAGAATAATATAGTATATTACATTATATATAAAACCTGCCTGATTTTCAGGCAGGTTTTTTTATTTCTAAAAGAGATGTTAGCGTGATGGCTATTAAGCAATTTTTAGACTATATTAGCGTTAAAATTTAAAAGATAAATATTTTAAGAATTAATTCTCTATGGTAAACATTCAGAATGCTGCCGATAGCCTGGCAGTGGCTCAGGAAGCTTTGTTAGACGAACAGTCTACAGAAAAAACATTATCTATTATCGAACTTCTTACAAGTGGCGGTATTGGCGGTCAGATAATCATGATCGTACTGGCGGTACTTTTATTTGTAGCCATTTACCTTTATATAGAGCGATTGCTTACGCTTAAAGCGGCATCTAAGGTGGATAAAGGGTTCATGAACCAAATAAGGGATCATATTATGAATGGTCGTTTGGATAGCGCTAAGCTTTTATGTCAGCATACAAATACTCCGGTTTCAAGACTTGTAGAAAAAGGTATCTCAAGAATTGGTAAACCGCTTGAAGATATTAATACTGCTATTGAAAGTGCCGGTAAACTGGAAATTTACAGCCTTGAGAAAAACGTTAGTATACTTGCTACTATTTCGGGTGCGGGTCCTATGATTGGATTCCTTGGAACTGTAGTTGGTATGGTACTTGCGTTCCATAAAATAGCAACAGGTGGAGGGCAAATTGAGGTTGGCGCTCTTGCAGGTGGTATTTATACAGCGATGACAACTACTGTAGCTGGTTTGATTGTAGGTATTGTGGCTTACATAGGGTATAACCACTTAGTAGTAAAAACAGATAAAATTGTAAACCAGATGGAAGCCAACGCAGTTGAGTTCCTTGACCTATTAAACGATCCGGTATAATTATGCAGTTTAGAAGCAGAAACAGGGTAACGCCCGAGTTTAACATGTCGTCAATGACGGATATCGTATTCCTGTTATTGATATTCTTTATGCTTACTTCTACCATGGTTACAACCGATGCGCTTGACCTTAACCTTCCAAAGGCTAAAGGTAAAACAGCTAACAATCAAAACGTAGCGGTAAGTATAACTAAAGACCTTGAATATTATATAGATAAAAAGCCAATTGCTGAAGAAGCACTTGAGTCAACTCTTATAGAGATGCTTTCGGGAGATGAAAATAAAGCAATCGTATTACGTGCCGAAACCGGTGTGCCTATCGAAAAGGCAGTTAGTGTAATGGATATAGCTTACAGAAATCAATTCAAAATAGTATTGGCAGTTAATCCTAAATAATAGGAATAATGAAGTATTTAGAAACAGAAGAGGAAAAAAAATCATTTGCGATAACAGTGGCTATATTTGCTCTGTTATTTCTTTTGTGTCTTTTTCGTGGACTATCATATATGGATCCGCCGCCTGAAAATGGTATCGCCATTAATTTTGGTACTACTGATTTCGGTTCGGGTGATGTACAGCCCACGCAGCCTATAGAGTCGGCACCACAACCACAGGAATCAACTCCTGCATCAGCTCCGGTAACAGAAGATGTTGCAACTCAGGATGTAGACGATGCGCCTGTTATAAGTAATGAGAAACCTAAAAAAGAACCTGCTAAAGAGCCTGAAAAACCAAAGGAAACTCCTAAGCCGCCTCAGCCGTCAAAAACGACTACAGATGCTTTAAACAGTCTTATAAACGGACCTAAAAGCGAAGGTACTGCAACGCAGGGGCAGGGTGATGATAATAAGGCGGGAGATAAAGGTAAAATTGATGGTTCTCTTCAGGGAGGTTATGGTAACGGAGGAGGAGGTACTGCTGGAACAGGTTCAGGCAACTATAGGTTGGCAGGACGTAAAGCCTTAACAAAACCAGCTCCTAAGTATTTATGTAATGAACAGGGTACCGTTGTTGTTGAAATCTCGGTAGATAAGAACGGTAATGTTATATCAGCTAAGGCGGGAACCAGAGGTACTACCAACTCAGCTAAATGTTTATTGGATCAGGCTAAAGTAGCTGCTATGAATACCAAGTTTAACAGTAGTGATAGTGCTCCTGATAAACAGATAGGAGAGATTGTCTATAACTTTAAGCTGACTGATTAAATATTATAATTTCATATAAAATAAGAAGCCCCGCATTTGCGGGGCTTTGTAGCTCTTTTTAAAGCGTTTCAGTCCTTTTCTTAGCTGTAAATATTAGGTATAGCCCTACCAGTATGAAAGGTATACTTAACCATTGGCCTGTAAGTAAGTCGCCTGGTAAATATTTTTCAAATCCTTTTTGACTTTCTTTTACAAATTCTACAACAAAACGTACAGTCCAAAGTAATACAAGGAATACCCCAAAAATAAGTCCGTGTTGCTTTCTGGAATCTGTTTTCCAGTACATATAATATACTATAGCAAATACGAATATATAACAAAATGCTTCATATAACTGTGCCGGATGCCTGTAAGGTATAGCGTTAAATATATCAGCATATTTTGGGTCGTGTTGTACTAAATCGTAAGCTTTATTGTAGTCTGTTTGCTCAGTAGCCTTCATTATGGCACGTCTGCCCAGTTCTCCTTCTTCACCTCTAATAAATTTAACGGCTGTAGCTACATCGGCAGTTGTTTCGCGACCTAATATTTCAGAATTGATAAAGTTACCTATACGAATAAAAATACCGCCAAGCGTAACCGGTATTACAATACGATCCAGCATCCATAGAACTGGCCTTTTGATGATTTTTTTACTATAGTAGAAAATAACAAGTATAATAGCTATTGCAGCACCGTGGCTGGCCAGTCCTGCAAATCCGGTAAACTCAAATTTAGGTGTTGTTCTAAAAGGTAAGAAAACATTAAGGAAATCTTCCTTAAACAGTTCCGGCTGATAGAATATAACGTGGCCTAAACGGGCACCTATCATAGTGGCAACTATAGTGTAAATAAATAGTTTGTCCAGCTTTTCCATAGATTCACCTTCACGAACAAATATGTTTTTCATTACATACCACCCCAGTCCAAAGGCTACTACCCACATAAGGCTATAGTAACGTAAAAGGAAAAATCCAAGGTCTATACCTTCGTGAGGGTTCCATACAAAGCTTAAAGCGTGTGTCATTTTAATTGGTTTAATTTCTGTAAAAATAAATAAATGTGAAAGATTGCCAAATCTAAAAATCGTTAATTAATGATTATGACGGCATTTTCTTTCGGGTACAGGGTCATAACCGCGTCCGCCCCAGGGGTTACAACTGGCAATACGTTTAATACTTAACCATCCGCCTTTAATAAGTCCGTGAGTTTGCAGTGCTTCAATAGTATATTGAGAACAGGTAGGGGTGTAGCGGCATGCCGAAGGCAGGAAAGGTGATATGGCACCCTGATAAAAGCGTACTAATAATACAAAGGGTGCTATTATAATTTTCCTTAATGTCAAATCATTATGATTGAATTGAAAACGTGGTACCTTCTTTACTGTCTTTAAGTTCTATGCCAAGTTCTGTCAGTTTATTTCTAATCTGGTCAGAAAGGGCAAAGTCCTTATTGGCTCTCGCTTCATTTCTCATGCCAATTAACATGTTAACTACACCTTCAAGCTTATCGTTGTTATTTGAAGCTGTTTTTTCGTCAACAAGTCCCAGTACATCAAAAACAAAAGCATTTAATGTTTCAGAAAGTAGTTTAAGGTCATTCGCTGTAATGGTTTCCTTATTCTCTTTTAGAAGATTGATGTAACGAACGGCTTCAAAAAGCTGAGCTATAAGTATAGGGCTGTTAAAGTCGTCGTTCATGGCATCGTAGCAGGATTGTTTCCATGCTTCGATGTTAATACTCGATTTGTCTGAAGTTTTTAGCTGAGTCAATACTTCAAGAGCTTCCATAAGGCGGTTAAAACCTTTTTCGGCAGCAAGAATAGCGTCGTTACTAAAATCAAGTATACTGCGGTAGTGAGCCTGTAGTATAAAGAAACGTGTAACTGTTGGTGAAAATGCCTTACTAAGAATTTCATTATTACCGGAGAATATCTCTCTTGGTAAAATATTATTTCCGGTAGATTTGGACATTTTTTTACCGTTAAGCGTAAGCATATTGGCATGCATCCAGAAATTTACCGGCGACTGACCTGTGCAGGCTTCGTTTTGGGCAATTTCACATTCATGGTGAGGGAATTTTAAATCCATACCTCCACCATGAATGTCAAAATGATTTCCTAAATATTTTGTGCTCATAGAAGTACACTCCAGATGCCATCCCGGGAAACCGTCACCCCAAGGTGATGGCCAACGCATAATGTGTTGTGGTTCAGCTTTTTTCCAAAGTGCAAAATCCTGAGGGTTTCTTTTTTCATCCTGTCCGGAAAGATCGCGCGTGTTGGAAATCATGTCTTCAAGATTCCTGCCACTTAACTTTCCGTAGTGGTTGGTTTCATTAAACTTAACCACGTCAAAATATACTGAGCCGTTAGACTCGTATGCAAAACCGTTTTCTATTATTTGTTTAATGGTTTCAATCTGTTCAATAATGTGTCCTGTAGCCGTTGGTTCAATGCTTGGCGGCATATTATTAAACAGTTCAAGGATTTGATGAAAGTCTACAGAATATTGTTGAACAATCTCCATAGGTTCCAGCTTTTCTATCCTTGCCTTTTTTGCAATTTTATCCTCTCCGTCATCGGCATCATCTTCAATATGTCCTACGTCAGTAATATTACGCACGTACCTAACCTTAAAGCCAAGGTGCTTAAGGTAACGGAAAACCAGGTCAAAAGAGATAAAGGTTCTACAGTTTCCCAAGTGTACATTACTGTATACCGTAGGTCCGCAAACATACATGCCTACGCTGCCTTCGTGTATTGGGATAAACTGTTCTTTGTCTCCGCTAAGCGAATTATAAATTTTTAAAGCCTGGTTTTTATACAATTGCATATGGGTTAATTTGAATCCGTAAGTTACGGTATAAAAATAATAGGATTAGAATTGTGTGTCAAGTTTTATATAATCTAAAAACTCTCTTCTTACGTTCTCTTCTTTGAATTTTCCTCCAAATTCAGAAGTAACCGTGCTGCTTTCAATATCGCGGATACCTCTTGAGTTAACACAAAGGTGTTTGGCGTCTATAACGCAGGCAACATCTTCGGTATTAAGCACTCTTTTAAGTTCTTCTACTATTTGAATGGTAAGCCTTTCCTGTACCTGTGGTCTTTTTGCAAAGTAATCCACAATACGGTTCATTTTAGAAAGCCCTACAACAGTTCCGTTAGATATATAGGCTACGTGTGCACGTCCTACAATAGGAAGAAGATGGTGTTCGCAGGTAGAATAAATAGTTATATTTTTTTCTACAAGCATTTCGCCATACTTGTACTTATTTTCAAAAGTAGATGATCCCGGTTTTTTAGAAGGGTTCAATCCGCCAAAAACTTCTTTTACAAACATTTTTGCCACACGGTTAGGAGTTCCTTTAAGGCTGTCGTCTGTAAGGTCCATTCCCAGTGTATGTAAAATGTTTTCAACATCTTTTTTTATGGCTTCTATCTTTTGGTCATCACTCATTTCAAAAGCGTCTGCCCTTAAAGGGGTTTCTGCGCTTGTTGCAATATGGTTTTCTCCAATATCGTCTTTTAAATCCTCGTTAGCAATCATTGATACAATAATTAATATATACTCTAAAAAGTCAGGTCGCAAAGATAGTTATAAAAGTTGATTTTAAAGGCTGTAGCTTTAACTGAAATTTTATTTTGTCGCTTTGTTTCGGTTTTATGTAAGTATTAAATAATGTGTTATGTTTGTAACAAATTATGTTTGCCCTTTTAAATTTGCCTGAAAAACATTAAAATGTTAAAAAAAACCAAACAAGGTAGGGTAGGTTAAGTAATAACTGTTATTAATAAGCGTTGTAGTATTATTATGTATGTTTTAGTTATATTTTCAAATGATATGCTAAAAAATAATAATTTTTTCTAGTCGGCGCTTTAAATTTGTGTAAATTTCGCGTTTCAAAAAAAACAAGTTAAAAAATGAGAAACAAGTACCTTTTGTTGTTCTTTCTGAGCATTTTAAGTTTTAAAGGTTTTTCGCAGGCACCAGGCTGTCCTGATGTAGGGACATTTGCTCCGGCGCCTTTGTGTAACCCGGGTGATTGTACCGACCTTATTGCTGAGTATTTCGAAACAGGTGAAACCACTTCTTATGAGGTGAGTTCTGTTGATTATGCTCCGCCATATCCTTTTGTTGGTGGTACGCAGGTATCCGTAAATACAGATGACGTGTGGTCTCCATTGGTTACACTACCGTTTTCATTTTGTTTTTATGGGCAAACTTATACCAATGTACTTATAGGTTCAAATGGTGTAGTTACGTTTGATACTACTGGTTTTACAGCTGGTGGCGGTTGTCCTTGGGCATATACCCAAACGATACCTAATACCGGATTTCCTATAAAAAACGCCATATATGGTGTTTATCAGGATATTGATCCGGGTGTTAATAATACTTTTGCCGATCCAAATATTAATTACGCTATTTTAGGTAGTGCACCTTGTCGTACACTGGTGGTTAATATTTCAGAAGTAGCGCAGTTTAGTGGTACTTGTAATAGTGATCCTACCATTGGTGCTCAAACTTCTCAAATTGTATTATATGAAACTACAAACGTTATTGAGGTGTATGTTGAGAGAAGGGTTCCGTGTAATTCATGGCAAAATGGTGTAGGTGTTATAGGTATTCAAAATGCAGCAGGTACAGATGCTCTTGCACCTCCGGGACGTAACTCAGGTAACTGGAGTGCAACGAATGAGGCTTGGAGGTTTACTCCAAACGGAGATTCAAATGTTGAGTTTGCCTGGCTTTTAGGAGGAGCTGAAATAGGTACAGATACTACTTTAACAGTTTGTCCTGATGTAACTACTACATACACTGCTCAGGCTATATATACAGCTTGTGATGGTACAGAGGTTATAAAAACACAGGATGTGACTGTAGAGGTTAATGAGCCTCTAGATTTAGGAACTCCTAACGATTTTTATGTATGTACAACTAATCCTCCGCCATACACATTCGATTTAACCGAAAATACACCTGTAATAAGAAATGGTTATAACCAATTCCAGTATCCTATTACGTATCACCATTCGCTTGCAGATGCCGAAGCTCCTTTCAATCAGATAATTCCTGATACCGCATACTCTACCGATGTAAGTGAGACTATATATGCAAGGATAGAAAACGTACTTACAGGATGTTATGAAGTTGTTTCTTTTGAAATCGTAATAACAGATGCTCCTGTTGCGGGAGAAGTTGATGATATAGATGTATGTGATTTAGATGGAGATGGTTCTGAAGTAGTCGATCTTACAGTTCAGTATAACGATGTTATGGCTGGATTAGACCCGAATGCTATTGAAGTGTTTTATTATGACTCGCTTATAGATGCTGACTCTAATACTAATGCGATAACAACTCCGGATGCATACACTGCTGCAGATGGAGAGACAATTTTTATAAGAGTTGCTGTTATTGGTGATGATGGATGTTATGATATAACGAATTTTGATATAAACTTTACAGAGTTTCCTAATGATGTGGTAAACCCGGCATCAATGGAAACTTGTGACGATGCTTCAAACGATGGTTTTGCCGAGTTTGATTTAACTAATGCTATAGCAGGCATTATGGCTAATGAGCCGGGAATGACTCTTGATGTATCTGTTCACCTTTCTCAGGCAGATGCAGATGCTAATATAAACCCTCAGCCACAACCGTTATTTACTACTACTGAGCCAGATGCACAAACAATTTACTTTAGGGTGCAGGAACAGGGAGCTGTAGTTACTTCATGTTACTCAGTTGTAACTATGGACTTAACAGTTAATGAAAGGCCTACTGTTTTAGCCCCAATCACGAACTACGTTCAGTGTGACCAGACGGACCCTGATGCCAATGATGGTATTGAGGAGTTTGATTTAACTACAAAAGACACGGAGATCACCGGCGGTAATGTGGATTACGCGGTGAGTTACTATATTACTTATGCCGATGCCGATAGTGCTGTAAACGCTATTGCCAACCCGGCAACGTATCAGAACACGAATCCTTTTACCCAGACGATCTATGTACGATTAGAGAACACGGTAACGGGTTGTTACAGCGTTTATGATTTTGATTTAATCATCAACCCTCTTCCAACGATTTCCAATCCGGCCCCTGAGTTCCATGCCTGTGAGGAAGTACCGGGTCAGGCGGACTTTGTACTGCACGATCACGACCAGGCGGTAACCAACTTCCAGAATGGTATGACGGTTCGCTACTTTGCGACTCAGGGCGCAGCCGAGATCGGCGACCCTGCGGATGAGCTACCACAGGTTTATGTAGCCCCTGACTCTACGATCTATGCAAGAGTAGAGGTAACCGCTACGGGCTGCTGGAGAGTAGTTGCGGTACCACTTGTAGTGGAACCTGCTCCGATTTCCCCTGCACTTGATGCGCTGGAAGAATGTGACTTTAACCTTGACGATGTAGCGATATTCAACGTTCAGGCCGTTCTTGACGATATCACAGCCCAACTGGGCGGGGATGTTGTTGTAACAGCCCATGAAACACAGGATGATGCTGATTTTGGCAGTAACGCCATCACCAATACAACAGCTTACAGTAACGTTCAGGCCTTTACCACTAACGGAGTACAAACCCTATATATCAGGGTAGAGTCAGCCTTTACGGTATGTTATGATGTAGAAGAACTGCAACTTATTGTTCACCCTGTACCTGAGGCTACCACGCCACAATCCTACGGACTGTGTGACAACGGCCTTGACGATTCGGACGGGGAAGGCATCTTTGACCTGACGTCTGTAGAGTCTGAAGTACTGGGACT